>CAIMUP010000134.1 GCA_903844645.1 uncultured Bacteroidota bacterium | reverse complement strand
TGCGATGTGTATCACCTTTGAGGACTTTCCAAACATTTAACTAAAATCCTATTGTTAAATGCCCAAAATCCCTTTTTGGAGGAACTAACTCGTTTCTGTCAGGAACTAACTCGTTTCTGTCAGGGACTAACTCGTTTCTGTCAGGAACTAACTCGTTTCTGTCAGGGACTAACTCGTTTCTGTCAGGAACTAACTCGTTTCTGTCAGGAACTAACTCGTTTCTCTCAGGAACTAACTCGTTTCTGTCAGGAACTAACTCGTTTCTGTCAGGAACTAACTCAAACGGCTAAAAACGGAACTTTTCCACTCCTTATATATAGGTAGCTTTTTCGGGAAGAAGCTTGGCGATGTCATCCTGAATACCTATTTTTGCCATGATGATTAATAAGAAACTTCATACGCTGCTTTTTCTTTTTGTGATATGCACTATGGCATTCGCACAAGACCCTTGCGGGAGCTTTGTCTTGAATGGATATTCCCGAAAACCTACGCCTTATCGTGCCGTTCGCGAAGCCGATGTGAGTTGGAGTAAAAGGATTTGGCGGGATATTGATGCCCATGAAAAGATCAATCGCATCTTCAGATATTCACAAGAGAAGAAACCGGATCCCAACTTTATTAATCTCATAGATTTGCTCTTGTGTAATATCATGAATCAAACCTTGATGGCTTACGATGCTTCTGTGGATGATCATTTTACCAAAGAACTGTCGCGGGAAGAAGTGCAGTGGAAGATTTCAGGGCATTGGGATATTCACAAAGTAGAAATTCCGGAACCTCCATATGAGAAAGAAGTACATAAATTGATTGGAAGTTTAAAGAAAGAAGATGTCGTCTTGTATCGAATAAAAGAAGATTGGTTCTTTGATAAAAAATGGGGTAAGATGGATGTTCGGATTATCGGCATTTGCCCTGTCTGTCAGAAGCGGGATGATTATGGAAATCTGAAGGAAGGATACGAGCCATTGTTCTGGATTTATTTCCCTGAAGCGAGATATATTTTTGCGAATGCCGATGTTTATAATTCCAGAGATACCGCCAAAAGGGTTACTTGGGATGATGTATTTAATGAGCGGATGTTCGGCAGTTATATAATCAAAGAATCGAATGTGCGGAATGAAAGTATTGACCAAACAAAAGTCGGGATGGATCAAATCATCGAATCAAAAAGGATACACGACAACCGCGTCAATCAGGAAAGCGATATGTGGGAATATTGAGGATTACTTCTCGGTAGAATAATCCCCAATACTTACCTCGCGAATAGCACCGGAAATCTTTGCATATCTTCCAAGCATAGAGTTAGTAAGGATCGAATTGGTAACCTCTGTATGATCTTGAATGATGCAATTACTGATAACAGAGTTCTTGATTTTACAACCGTCTGAAATAGAAACATGAGGACCAATAACAGAGTTCTTAATCTCAACATTCTCCCCAATAAAACAAGGTTCGATGATGGTAGAATTCTCAATAATAACTTTGTCGCGATGGTTGATAGCGGTAGCTTTATTAAGTTCTAAAATCCTTTTGTTAGTATACACAGTTGCATCTTTATTGCCGCAATCCATCCACTCGGAAACTTTGCCGGGGAGGATGACTTTGCCTTTCTTCATCATGTTTTCCAGCGCTACGGTTAGTTGAAATTCGCCTTTATCTTTGATGTTATTATCCAAAAGATATTTTATTTCTTGCTGCAAGTTTTCTCCGTCTTTGAAATAATAAATCCCAATGATGGCAAGATCAGAGACGAAAGTATCGGGCTTCTCGACGAAGGCAGTTATTTCATTTTTATCATTCAATTTCACGACGCCAAATGCTCGCGGATCTTCTACTTTATTAACCCAAACAATGCCATCGCAATTGCCATTTCCATAGCCATCGGGATTAAATTCGCCACGAAATAAAGTATCCGCAAATGCCACAACCACCTTCCCAATCAACGATTCCTTAGCACAATAAATCGCATGGGCAGTACCAAGCGGTTCATCCTGATAATAGATGCTTCCCGTGGCGCCAAGACCTTCTGCTATCTTGATTAGTTGCTGCTCTACATCCTTCCCGAAATCACCAATTATATAAGCAATTTCATCTACCTTTTCATCACAAACAGAGACAATATCTTCCACCAATCGTTGCACAATCGGCTTGCCGGCAATGGGCAATAAAGGTTTCGGAGTTACTAATGTGTGTGGGCGCATTCGTTTGCCCATTCCTGCCATCGGCACAATAATCTTCATAATCTTATTCTATATTTTTGCTATTAATTTCTTATTTTATTTCGTTCCGGTATGCCCGAATCCACCGGCACCGCGCTTCGTTTCCTGAAGAACTTCTACTTCAATAAATTCAACTCTTGTATAATGCGCAATCACCATTTGGGCAATTCGTTCGCTATCTTTTATAATAAAATCTTCATTAGAAAGATTCACCAAAAGCACCCCGATTTCGCCACGATAGTCGGCATCAATCGTTCCCGGTGAATTCAAAACGGTGATACCATGTTTATACGCCAAGCCGCTGCGAGGGCGAATCTGCGCTTCATATCCTTCGGGCAATTCAATGAAAAGTCCGGTCGGGATTAACTTCCTTTCCAACGGTTTCAGGATAATATCTTCACTGATATTTGCCCTCAAATCCATTCCGGCAGATAAGGCGGTACTGTAATTCGGCGTTTGATGCCTTGATTTATTAACAATGTTTACGGTTAGTTTCATGATTATTCTATAACTATTTAGTTGATTTCAGATACAAATTGGCTTTTTAAGGGAATTTCGCCGTTCGGCGAGATGTTGCCGCCGTTCGGCGAGAGGTTAACTCCCTTCGGCGAGAACATGACTCCCTTCGGCGAAGAGATGACTCCGTTCGGCGAGAACATGACTCCGTTCGGCGAAAGGTTGACTCCGTTCGGCGAGAACATGACTCCGTTCGGCGAAGATATGACTCCGTTCGGCGAGAAGTTGCCGCCGTTCGGCGAAATGCTGTTTAATGACATTCTAAAGGTAATTAGTTTCATGATATTTTATGCTTTTAATAACGACATCGGCTTTTCCGCCAACCACGCAAATAAAATAAAAGTCAATAAAAGAAAATTGTTCGGGATATTGATGGTTAGTTTGAAGATATTCAGGTTCATACTGCTTAATATTGGAATGTCTTGGATGTAAATGCTGATGAAATAAATGGCGAGGGCGATGGTGAGATAACTCAAGATTCTTGTGAGAGGGTAGGCTACGGGGTAGTATTTTTGTCCGATAAAATAACTCGCAACCATCATGGTGGCATAGCAAACTAATGTCGCCCACGCCGCACCCATGTAGCCAAATATTGGTATCCACCAGAAGTTTAATATCAATGTTATGGCTGCACCAAAGATGGATAAATACGCGCCGAATTTGGTATGCCCGGAGAGTTTATACCAGATGGAAAGGTTGAAGAAAACGCCGAGACAGAGGTTCGCTAAAAGCAGGATGGGCACGACTTTCAAGCCCGAACGGTATTTGATGCCGACGAAATGTTGCACGATTTCCATGTTCATCATTACGCCGAGAAAGATGAAGGAACAGGCGAGGACGAAATACTTCATCACATCGGCATAAACCTTTTTGGAATCTGTTGAATTGGCTTCGGTGAAGAAGAAAGGTTCGGCGGCTTGGCGGAAGGTTTGGACGAATAATGTCATGAGAATCGAGACCTTGTAACACGCGCTGTAGATGCCGACTTGGGCTTCCGCAATGGCTTTGTCTGGTATCAAATATTTTAATAAAAGGCGGTCAATTGTTTCATTGATCATGCCCGCGAATCCCATTATTAAGAGGGGAAGCGAATAGACCATCATCCGTTTCCATAGCTCGGTATCGAAGCTTAAATTCATGGTAAAAATTTCGGGAGCGAGCATCAAAAGGGTTAAGGAACTGGAGATTAAATTAGAGATAAAAACGTAGCCAACTCCCATGGCAGGGCTATAAATGGGGTTAATGATGGATTGAAGGAAGGTGTTATTTCCTTTCATAATTAATGGGCAAAGCACGAGAAAGAAAAGATTGAAAAAGATATTGAAAAGGATGTTCAGGAACTTTAGGAGGGCGTATCTTCTTGCTTTATTTTCTAATCTTAATTTATTAAACGGCATCGCAACGATGGCATCGAATCCCATGATTAATGCAAACCAGGTGACATAAATTCCGTTGCCTGGATATTTTATTTTGGTGGCAATTTCATCCGAGAAAAGAATCATGAATCCGGTGAGTATGATGGAGGAGATGACGATGGAAATTAGGCTGGTGCTATAAACTTTTGATTGCTCATTTTCCTTGTTGGAGAAGCGGAAGAACGCTGTCTCCATACCATAAGTATAGATCACATAAGCGAAAGTAACGAAGGCATACATCACCGAAACAACCCCGTATTCTTCGGGAAGAAACACACGTGTATAAATCGGAACTAAAAAGTAATTCAACAACCTGCCGACAATGGTACTTAAACCATAAGTGGCGGTCTGACCTGCTAATCGCCTGATTGGATTCAAAGGAGAACTATTTGTTTTATTAAGGATAAACCTCAACGATTATTTAATGATGAATATTGGATAATTGGACAGTTTTCCATGTTCTACGGCTCGCACAGTTTCCACCAAAGACTTGCCTGGGTTGCCCTCTGCCCATTTGATGAACTCCTGAATCTTCTCTTCATCGCCTTCCAATTCAATATAAACGCGACCATCGCGGAGGTTTCTGACAAAGCCATTCAGGTTTAATTCTATTGCCTTCAAGCGGGTAATCTTCCTGAAAAATACGCCCTGCACAATACCCTTCACCCAGATATTATAATGTTTTTTCATCTCTTCGTTTGTGATTATATTCATCTTCAATCATCATTTCCCAGTAAAAACCGGCTTGCGCTTTTCGATAAATGCCGAAGTCCCTTCCTTAAAGTCTTCGCTGCCGAAACAAGTGCCGAATTCTATATTCTCTCCTATAAATCCATCCAAGCCTTCGGTAAAATAATCGCTCACGGAATTAACAATTCCATGGATGGCGACTGGCGATTGCATCAAAATCTTATTTAACAGTTCGACACATTTCGGAATTAATTGCTCGGGAGTGGTTACATAATTCACCAAACCCCAACGCTCGGCTTGTTCGGCAGAAATCATTTCGGCAGTCATCAGATATTCCATTGCTTTGCCCTTTCCAATCAATTGTACCAGCCGTTGCGTTCCGCCATATCCGGGAATCAAACCTAACTTTACTTCTGGCTGCCCGAACTTGGCATTATCGGAAGCAACTCGAAGATGACAAGCCATCGCCAACTCACATCCTCCACCCAAAGCGAAGCCATTAACGGCAGCGATAACAGGTTTAGAAAATAGTTCGATTCTATCAAAAACTTCTTGCCCTTCTGCACTCAATTTCTGCCCTTCTTCGGGGGTGAGACCGATGAATTCCGTAATATCCGCTCCTGCGACAAACGCCTTAGTCCCTGATCCAACAATAATAATTCCCTTGACCGATTCATCTTCAAAAATATCAAGGAAAGTCTGTTTCAATTCCTGAATCGTTTCCGTATTCAGCGCATTCAATTTGTCGGGACGGTTAATCGTAATCGTCAATATTCCGTTTTCATTGTTTAATAAGAGGTTTTTCATTCGTATTATATATGTTTAAAAGTCTCGTTTTAGCTTCACTTGCTCCTTTATATAGGTTACAATCTCCGAAATATCAGCCCCGGGAGGAAAAAGTTCCCCAACTCCCATATCGAGCAATTGCTTACGGTCATCTTCAGGAATAATTCCGCCGCCGGTGAGCAGCACATCGCCCATATCTTTCTCCTTCATCAGATTAATAATCTTCGGAAACACCGTCATGTGGGCACCTGACAAGATACTGACCCCAATCGCATCCACATCCTCCTGCAAGGCGGCATTGACGACCATTTCTGGAGTCTGCCGCAAGCCGGTATAAATCACTTCCATGCCCGCATCGCGAAGAAAAGAAGCAATCACTTTCGCCCCTCGGTCATGTCCGTCCAATCCCACTTTTGCCACTAAAACTCTTATCGGTCGTTCCATCAATGTATCTTAAATAGGCTGCAAAGTAACGAAATTTTTGAGAATGCCGCATTTTGCCGTGAATAGTATATAAAAAATCAGGAAATAGTATTAATTTTTATTGGCGGCAACGATCTTAGCTGGTGCTTTTCTTGGAAGATTCCAGACGGAACTTGGGAAATTCCGGATGGAACTTGAGAAATTCCGGACGGAACTTGGGAAATTCCGGATGGAACTTGGGAAATTCCGGATGGAACTTGGGAAATTCCGGATGGAACTTGGGAAATTCCGGATGGAACTTGGGAAATTCTAGACGGAACTTGGGAAATTCCAGACGGAACTTGGGAGATTCATGACGGAATTTACCAAATGTATGATGACATTTACCAAATGTCATCATGGATTTCGAGGGTATTTAACGAAATATAGACATCATTATCAACACTTTAAATGTAAAATCGGTGCTAATGGATGAAATCCCCCCTCAATTACCGATTGCAAATCCCTTTATAAGGACAATAAACACACTGCATTTCATCTTCGGTTTGGGCGAATGGAATGGCAGGATCGTAGATTGTTTTTATCAATGATTTAAGTTCCTCTTCAAAGAGATTAAAGTTTTCATCGGGGATGATGGAACCCTTGTTCAGCCATAGAATTCCATCGCTTAATTGTCGCAAAGGATAGATACCCGTCTTGATGGTTTCGCCGAAATGTTTTTGATGAAACATCCAGGCATAGAAGAAGGTTTGGAACACAAATTTATACTTCGGATCAATGAATAATTGTGGGATTTCGGCATCACGCAGGTCCACTTTTCCTGTCTTATAATCAATGATTCGGTAGTTCTCATCCTTCTCTTCGACGCGGTCTAAGATGCCTTTAAAATTAACCATTTTCATGTCTTCATTCATCAAAACGGAGTGCATTTCATCCTCCAAACCGCGAATGATAAAGGGAGCATTTCGCTGATCTTCTTCCAAGACCCGCGTGACCAATTCCAGCAACACATTTCGCAATAAAATATTCCTCCCGACAAGGTCTTTCACTTCGGTGAATTCAATGGCAATTGCTTCATCGGTGAGGCGTTCTACTTGCTTCTTTAATTCAATGAAATCTTCTTGATGATACTCCCTCCCGACTTCATAAATATGTTGCATCACATGATGAAAGACACTCCCGAAAGTGGCGGCAGTCAAGTCATCCTCGACTTCATCCTGCTCCTTCAAACCGGCAATATAATGGAAATAAAATCGCAAGGAACAAGCGATATAACTGCTTAACGCGGAGGCTGAAAACTCTTTGGTTTTATCATCTCTTATGCCGATGTATTGTTCCAATACCTGCATCACTTCGGGAGTTTTATTGATGATGATCGGAGGCACCTCAACATTAATGATTTCGGTAGTGAGCAATTGCTTTTTGAGGTGAATGGTTGAGGGGTATTTCTTTGCCAACTCATGTTCGATTTGCAAGAGATAGCGGGACTTCTCGCCACCTGTTATGCTCTTCACTTCGGTATTATAATAAAGGAAAATGTTTTCGGTACGTTGCAACAAACGATAGAAATGATACGCAAAAACAGCATCCTGATCCTCACCAGTCGGGATGCCAAAAGCCTTGCGAAGATTGTAGGGAATAAAGGAACTCACATTCACCTTCTTGGGCAGTATTCCCTCGTTTAATGAGAGGATAAAAATGTTCTTGAAATCCAGCGTCCTCGTCTCCAGGAAACCCATTACCTGCAAGCCTTTCAGCGGCTCTCCCGTGAAAGGAATGGTAGATGATTTAACCACATCTTTGAACAACTTCCAGAAGGAATCCATCGTGAGCACCACGTTCTGATTCGAGATGATATCTTGAAGCCGTTTCAACTGGGTATAGAAGTGGTAAATGAACTCCGTTTCGAGGTTGTTTTCCTGCTCCTTCTTTCGTTGGAGATTGCTGCGAATGGAGAGCAATATATCGAAGAAGTAATCGAACACATCCGCCACTTCATTAATGGGAGTAAAGAGCTTCAAAAGCACCGCAGAATCCAATGAATCGAGGTGATGCCTTGAGATATAAATCCAGTTATTCTTTCGGTAATCATGCAGCCAGTTATTGATCTTTTCCTGATCGAAAGAGCGGATATATGGATGGTTCAAAATGTTCACCACATCCTTGTGATAATAAACTTCCTTCTTTCGGTTCTTATTGAGACTAATTAATTGTTCCATCAGCCCGAATAAGGGCGTTGATTGCAAAGGATAGCCCATCGTAACATTGATATGCTCGACATCATCGGGCAGCGAAGAAAGAACAGGGAACAAAAGGTTTTCATCGGCAAGAACCACTGCTGTTTCATCGGGTTTATTTGCAGGATTAAGGAACAAAGTTTGCAAGTCATTACCTGCTGCCTTTGCTTGTCCCACCTGCAAAGGAACTGCTGTGATAATAATTTCTTTGGGGATGGTTTCAAAGTAATTTGACTTCCATTGGAAAGGTTCGGAGAGGGTTTGCAACTTAACAAAGAACTTCCCGGCTTCCTGCTTCTTATCTTCTAAATAATAGTTATCAGCATCTAAGTAAACGGTTGCGATCTTGGCTTCAACAAGCTTCGAGAATATGCTTTCCTCTGCCCGCGAAAGGGCATAGAATCCTGCAAATAAAACATGATTCCAAGTGGTAGATTTGATACGTTCCACGATGTTCTCGGCAACCATTCTATATGCTTTTCCTTCATAAGTTTGATTCTTTGAAAGAAGCACTTTGTTGAAGTCTTCATAGACGCTATTCAGCAACGCCCAAGTATCAAGGAATATATTCTTAACAGGTGAAAGCTCCTTATCTGACAGGGTTTTCCAGAAGGTCTCCAGATATTCCAACTCCTCAATACCAAGCTGAAATTCATGTTCTATTTCCTTAATCTCAAGTATCCTTTTAAACAAATTCTTCGCGGAAATAAGGCTCCTGTCTATCTCATCAAAGTCATTCAAAACTTGCAATCCCCAGGCATAAAACTGCTCGAAGCTTTCATTAGGCAAATACCTTTGATAGACACTAAACAGCTCAAACAAAAGTGTCAACTGATCAGGGATTTGATGGGGAGATAATTGCTGAATGAAGTCCTGAATAGAAAGGATAGTTGGCGACCAAACCGGCTTGTCTATGCGCTTTGCCAACTCCTTTTTGAGGAAGAGACCAGCCCGCCGAGTCGGGAAAACGATGCACACTTTATCCAAATCATCAGGATGATTCTTCAAGATTTCTTCGGCGAGTTGTTCTATGAATCCTTTCATGTTGTTGCGGGCAAATCTAACAAATCGTTCATTAGCCAAGCCACGAAT
Organism: uncultured Bacteroidota bacterium; assembly: GCA_903844645.1. Classification (GTDB taxonomy): domain Bacteria; phylum Bacteroidota; class Bacteroidia; order AKYH767-A; family JABDAW01; genus JABDAW01. Next base: position 12,712 of record CAIMUP010000134.1, on the reverse strand, counting down.
TACGCGAAGTAAAATATAAATTAGAGAAATCCGCTGGGCTTCTATCTTGCCTTTTCCCGTTGATTTATTAAATTTGCGGCGGTAAAAGATTTCTTTTATTATAATATTAAAAAAAACAAAAATGTTAAAGTACAAAGCGGATATCAAGACACTTATTTTCCTTTCGGTTACTACTGCCATGCTGTTTATTCAGTGGCACTTCGGATTCCATTGGTACACCTATATTCTCTCCATTTATTTGGCAATAACGGTTGCGGTAACGGCGCATAACCATAACCATGTGCCGATGTGGAAGAACGATTTTCTGAACCACGTTACGGATTATTGGATTACGTTATTCTACGGATTTCCTGCCTTTGGATGGACGCCGACACACAACAAGAATCATCATAAATTCAATAACAAGGAGGGCGATTACACCATTACCTATCGGATTAGCGAGAAGAATAATGTGTTCACGTTGTTGAGTTATCCGAGTATTTCGAGTTACTTTCAGCAGCACCCGATTGTGCAGCATCTGAAGCATCTTTGGAGAAACAAACGGGGCGAATTTTATACCGCTATCGGGCAGTATGCCGCTCTCGGAATATTTGTGTTGATATGCCTGATTTTGAATTGGCGGAAGGCGATTATGTATGTTTTGATTCCGCAACAGTTTGCGTTGTTCACGGTTTTGATTTTTAATTATATCCAGCATGTGCATGCCGATGAGGAATCGCAATGGAATCATAGTCGCAACTTCGTGAGTAAAAGCACGAACTGGATGTTATTCAACAATGGTTTGCATACGGCGCATCATTATCGGGCTTCGATTCACTGGAGCGAGTTGCGGGAGGCGCATAACAAGATTGCGCATCATATTGACCCGAAGCTGAATGAGCAGGGGTTTTGGACATATATTATCAAGGCATATATTATTGGTCCTTTCAGTAATCGGTTTCGGACTCACTCGATGCGGCTTGCGAGGAAGGCTCGGGAGATGGAGAAAATATAGCTTCTGATTCTGAAATTAAATACTGTACCCCCTCGATTTATTTTCGAGGGGGTTTATTTTTTATCCCACAGGGATTTAAAATTTGCTATCATCGCGCTCCAAGGGATTTTTATATTTGCCGCTTATGAAAACTAAAACTAAAGTCCTCATAGCAGCTCTGCTTGGTTTATTCATTGCGGCGGGGCTGACTTTATTGAATCATTTCGGGATGGTCTCGATGCAGTTGGAGGCATTGGTATTTATACGGTGGATGGCGATTGCGGTGCTGGCATTTTTTATGGTAATGAATCGGTCGTTGACGGGGTTTATTATGCTCTTTATGGTGATCGGAATCGAGACGGGGCATGATTTTAAGGAGTTTGCTTTGAACTTAAAAGTGTTGAGTGATATTTTTTTGAGATTGATCAAAACGATCATCGCGCCGCTGCTTTTCGGGACCTTGGTTTTTGGAATTGCGGGACATGCCAACCTGAAGCAGGTGGGGCGGATGAGCCTCAAGGCTTTGATTTATTTTGAGATTGTTACGACCTTGGCTTTGTTTATCGGGTTGGCGGCTATTAACATCAGTAGGGCAGGAGTGGGGGCGATTGTTCCGGCAGGTATCAATGCTGAATCTATCGCGATGAAGCCGCAATCGGCGACGGAAATTATTCTTCATATCTTTCCGGAAAATTTTGCGAAGGCTATTGTGGATGGGCAGGTGTTGCAGATTGTGGTGTTCAGTATTTTATTCGGGATTGGGTTGGCATTGGTCAGAGAGGAGAAGAGGAAACCGATGGTGGCGTTTGCGGAGAGTTTGTCGGAGGTGATGTTTAAATTTACGAATATTGTGATGTATTTTGCTCCGATTGCGGTGGGTGGGGCGATTGCTTTTACGGTGAGCAAGTATGGTTTGGATATCTTTGGGAACTTGCTTAAGTTGTTGCTAACCTTGTATGTTTCGTTGATTGCGTTTGTGTTGTTGGTTTTGTTACCTGTGGCATTGATTATTCGGATTCCGATTTTGAAATTTATCAGGGCGGTTACGGAGCCTGTTACGATTGCTTTTGCGACTGCGAGTAGCGAGTCGGCTTTGCCGATTGCGATGGAGGAGATGGAGAAATTTGGTGTTCCGAGGAAGATTGTTTCGTTTGTTTTGCCGACGGGTTATAGTTTTAATTTGGATGGGACGACGTTGTATTTGTCCTTGGCTTCGGTGTTTGTGGCGCAGGCTGCGGGTATTGAGATGTCGTTCAGTCAGCAGTTGGTGATGGTGTTTACGTTGATGTTGACGAGTAAGGGTGTGGCGGGTGTTCCTCGTGCTTCGTTGGTTATTTTGGCGGCTACTGTTTCTTCTTTTAATCTTCCTCCTGAACCTATTTTTATTATTATGGGTATTGATACTTTTTTGGATATGGCTCGGACTTCGGTGAATGTGTTGGGGAATTGTTTGGCTTCGGTGGTGGTGGCGCGGTGGGAGGGGGAGTTGGGGGTTTAGGGTTTTGGGGACTGGGTGGTTTGCTGCGCGAGGGATGGTAGGGGCTTGGTTGCTGCCTTTTGGTGGGGCTTTTTGGAGGGGAGGCGGGAACGGAACCCCCGGACAGCCTGACCGCTGCCCCGATGGGCTTTGTTGGTTGGGTTGGGGCAGGGGACGCGCCATGATTGGTGTAAAACTGATAGTGAAAGGTGGGGTCGGGAATTAATAATCCTGACTTGCGGTAAGCTTAATCCCTGAATTTTTCGGAATTCAGGATTTTTTTATTAAATACATTGATAATGAAGATACAAATTGGTGAAAGGGGATGGGGGTTGCTATGTCTGGAGATAGGGGTCGGTATCTTGGGAGATAGTGTTTGCTATGTCTGGGGATAGTGATCGCTATATCGCTAAATAGCAAGGGTATATCGCTAAATAGCGGCGGTATATCGCTAAATAGTTTTTGTATGTTGGGAGATAGCGTTTGTATGTTAGGAGATAGTTTTGGGATGTCTGGAGATAGCGGCGGTATGTCTGGAGATAGCGGCGGTATGTCTGGAGATAGCGTTGCTATGTCTGGAGATAGTAATCGCTATGTCGGGAGATAGCGTTGCTATATCGCTAAATAGCGTTGCTATATCGCTAAATAGTGGCAGTATATCGCTAAATAGTGGTTGCTATATCGGGAGATAGTGATTGATATGTCGGGAGATAGTGATTGCTATGTCGGGAGATAGTGATTGCTATATCGCTAAATAGAAATTCAATGTCAGGAATATGGTTTTTATTCAAGCTGTTATTATAAAAGGGAAACCCTCGTTGCTTTGTAACGAGGGTTTCGGGTATGTCCTTATTTGATAACTCTTTTTATAAGAATCGTGTTGCCTTTGGTGCGCCGCGGCGGAAGTGGGATTTGGTGATTCGGTTGGCGTAGATTAGGGAGAATTCGAAGCCACCGTTGCCTCCTGTGGCTTCGCTTAGTTTGGAGGTGTTGATATCGTAGCTGATGCCGAGGGCGAGGTTTCGTACTCCGAATCGGATGGTGGGCATGACGGCGTCTTTGGATCGCATGAAGAGGCCGAAACTTAAATCTATTTCGCCACGGAACTTGGTGTATCGGGATCTGTCTGTCATGATGTACATCAGGAAGGATCCGAAATCAAATTCTCTGGAAGGACCTTGCCAGGTGTAGAGGATGCTTGGGACGAGGTAGATATTTGCCGCGTCTGACAGGGCGAAGAAGTCGGTCGTGTTGAGGGTGTATCTTTTGTACATCGCGTCTTGGGTGCTGCTGTTGGAGATGAAGTTGATGTATGGTTCGTTAATGTGGAGGAGTCCGAATCCGAAGGTGAATTTGGTCATTTGGCTTGGGTTGTAATGCCACATGATTCCTGCGGATAAATCGGAGTACCAGAAGCTTTGGGAGAGGGTTTCGTAGCTTACTAAGTTAGGGTTGAATTCGTTTCCGTCCCATTCATTGTCCCAAGTCATGGCATTAAAATTTACGCTTCTTTGGGCATAGCCGTATTGTCCTCCGACAGAGATAAAATGGTTTTGGTCGGCGTTCAAGGTTTTGTTGAATGATAGGGCTGCATTTACTTGGAGGAGTCCGTATTTTGCATCTCCTGCTTGGTCGTGGTTCACTAATAATCCTACGCCGATGTAGTTGCCATCTAACTGTCTTTTAAAGAGTTTCATATCGGCAGAGAAACTGAATTGGGAATAGGGCGTTCCGAGGGCAGACCATTGGTTTCGGTAGTTGGTGGCAATTCGGTAATCGCCATAAAAAACACCTGCGGCGGCGGGATTAAGATTCAGCGGGGATGCGTAAAATTGGGAATAATGTATATCCTGCGCCGGTATCACGGATGTCATTACAAAGAGGATAAAACATACTAAGTATAAATTTTTCATATTCTTTTTGTTGTCAGTATCGTATTATTGTTTGTGAAAATTAGTTGCTATCTGATTAATGTCGTATTGCCTTTGAGCATTACTTGTTTGCCATTATACATGGTTGCTTTTAAGTACCAGTCGAATACGCCGTTGTTCTCTGGTGAGCCTTTGTATGTTCCGTCCCACCCGACACTTTGGTTGGATGTTTCCCAAACCTTTTCTCCCCAGCGATCATAGACTGCGAAGTAAAGAGTACGGATAAAATTACTGCGGACATAAAGGTAATCATCCTTTCCATCGCCATTCGGAGAGAAGGCATTGGGAACATAAATATCGGATGTCTTCACGACCTTGATATAGACAGAATCGTTTGCCACGCAGCCCTTAGAATTTCCGGCTCCTACGGTATGCACATAATACCAATGGCTAGTAGTAGGGTTAGCAACTGGATTGTCGGGGTAGTTGCAAGTATCAGGTTTTAATGAATCAGGATCGGTATAAGTCTGTGGTGTATATGACCAATAATATGGATATGGGTCATTGCCGCCTTCAGTAATATTTACCGTAGTGCCGTCAATGATCGTGATGATTCCGTTAATGATTCCATCGGGGTGGGAGGAAAGGGTGATTTTTGGATTCGGACGGACGGTAATCTTTACATAAGCACTATCGAAACCGAAGGCATTGGTATCAACTAACTTCACCTGATACGTTACCAACTGTGCCCCATAATTAAAGTAACAAACCTCTTTAGGATGTTGAACAGTATCTGATGTAGGAGTACCCCCTTGAAAAGCCCATTTCCACTTGGTTGGCGTATTACAACTGGCATCATCGAAGGTAATGCATTCTCCTGAACAAATAGTGTCTTTACCTATCGGAACCAAAATATTAGTTGCCGGCTTGGTGCATGCCTCTACGTAAAGGCTATCGCTGTATAAAGAATCTTTCCCTACGCTGTTATAATCTGCAAAATAGATATGATACCAACCCGGCAACGGAAAACATATTAAAGGATTTGCCTCGCGGGTAGTATCAAAGAAAGCATTGGCAGCACAAACGAAATACCATTTTTGTGATTGCGAAAAAGGATCGGTAATACTATTCTTCGTAAACTGAATACACTTGCAGGCACAAATCGTATCGTTTGCCGGAATGGTAGAAGTATAAGATGCATGTGGACAGGCTCCTACAAAAATATATTGCGTCTTTGTTTTGGAAGTATCGAAGCCACCTGCATTTTTAATTTCCAAGGTAACCGTTTGCCAACCCGGAGTATGAAAATATACACACATCGAATCATTCAAAGTAGTGTCGTTCGTTTGCCATACATTCGATGTTCCGTTATTCACGGTGGCATTGGCATTACTCGCCCCGAAGGTCCATTTCCACCAATTCGGATGCCCACTACTGACATCGGTAAAGACAACGCAAGTATCGAGACAGACACTATAGGTATTCGCAAAGAAATCTGCACAATAGACCGAGGTAATAACGATTGAATCCGTAACGGTTGCGCCGCCAGCATCGGTAACTACCAAGCGAACGGTATCAACTCCGGGATTCACCCAATAAAAATCCACACTGCTATTCGTGGTTACGCCTATTGCCGTACCATGATTCGAACTCCAGGCATAGGTATATGGCGATGTTCCACCAGTGGCTGACGACCCTATATTAATGCTATACGTTTGCCCGACACACAAGGTATCCGACAATCCATTATTAGTAATCGTAACCGAAGGTCCTGACTTGGAATGGTTCTTTTGTTTCTTACTGTCACTGCCTGGTGCATCGGGGCTGCCGGAAGTAGCCGCCATTCCATTAAAAGCAACAGTCTGGCTGCGCGAAGCAGTCGGCATGATCAAAGTTATCAAACAAAAAACAGCAATACAAAGTAACTGCATTTTCATCCATCGTTTCGGGTAAAGTAAATTAGTATCCATGTTAGTGGTAATAGTATTAAGGGCGTAAAATTATAAATTATTTGGGAATTTCATACACATATTTTGGCGGTTAGTCATAAATTTTCTTGGTTTTAACGGTACAAGAATACGAAAAATTTCATTAATGTCATGCTTTTCGATTATGGATTTAACTTTTTTAAAGTTCCCTTCTTACTAAAATCCCGTCGAAAGGGTTACAAATCTTACAACATTTTTCTTGTTCGGGATGATTTTTTTCATCCCATTCCCCGAAAATGAATCCCAAATGCCGCCTAAACCAATCTCTCCAATCGGAATGAAAGAAAAGCCTCTAATTCCAAAATTACTAATAGAAACCCACGCAGCCGTTGGGATTGACCCCTGTTTCTATCGTTAAATACCCTGAAAACGACCTCCAAAACCTTGAAAAGCAGGGCTGCTTTTCAGAAAACCACAACTGCTTTTCTGAAAACCACAACTGCTTTTCTGAAAACCACAACTGCTTTTCGGAAAACCACAACTGCTTTTCGGAAAACCACAACTGCTTTTCGGAAAACCACAACTGCTTTTCCGAAAACCACAACTGCTTTTCGGAAAACCACAACTGCTTTTCCGAAAACCACAACTGCTTTTCCGAAAACGATACCACGGTTTCTGGGAATTTCAGGAATTTTTCTTGGAATCAAGGTCTTTAATGAAAAAAGAACAGCCCTACTTTCGCAGGACTGTTTCCCAACAAAATGAAAAAAAACCAAATTTCCCGCAACAAAGTTCGGGAATTTTTCCATCCGCTCCAAATTTTTTTTCATCGGGATAAAAATTTCGGCTTCCGGTTAATAAAATTTATCCTCCGTTTTATAGTTTTACCGCCTCACCAAAAAGATTTTTTAAGATGACTAATTCAAACGACAAAGTGTATTCCTCCAAAGCCCCCGAACCGGTCGGTTTATACCCTCATGCCCGCAAGGTTGGCAACCTCCTTTTCCTCTCCGGCGTAGGTCCGAGAGAGCATGGAACAAAGCAAATTCCGGGTGTGGAATTGGCTGCCGATGGCTCCATTATTTCATACAATATCGAAGCCCAGTGCCACTCTGTTTTCAGGAATGTGAGGACTATTTTGGAGGATGCCGGCTCTGATTGGGATAAGATTGTGGATGTTACCGTTTTCCTGACCAATATGAAGGATGACTTTGCGATTTATAACCGCATTTATGCCGATTATTTTAAGGATAATCTGCCCTGCCGAACAACGGTCGAAATCAACTGCCTGCCTACTCCCATCGCCATCGAATTGAAGGTAATAGCCACCATTTAATTCGATGAAAATCGCGACTTGGAAAGGCAGATTAAAAAGAGGAGCAATAATTTAAAAACAGCTCCATCCCCATCCGTTTTTGGTGGTTCAACGGATAGGAAATATACTTCTCCAAATACTCCCGAACATCCACCTGTTGCTGGCTTTTGCCCACCCATTCCTGAATCGCCGCCTCTTTATTTTGGATGCCAAACGCGATGCTCTGATTGAATCGCAGGATAAAATCATCGGGCAATTTTTTATTCGCCACCCAGCATGCAAATACGAAAGGCAAGCCCGTAAAAGCCTTCCATTCCGATGCCAAATCGAAGATATGAGGATGCGATTTTCCCATGCCAAACGTCCTGTCGCCAATGATTAATCCAGCGGTAGCACCCTGAATATCGCTCTCGAAATCGGCATCCGTATTTTTCCATTCAGGGTTAATTTTCCAATAATATTTCGCCAGAATTTTGCATAACATCACCGATGTTCGCGATTGATAATCGAGCAAAATGGTTTCTATCATATCCAATGGAACATCGCTGTAAAGATTCACGGAAAACACCGCCCCATCAGCCCCGATGCAGTAGTCTGAAAGGATAAAATAATCGTTCTTCAGCAAGGGTAGGATGGCAATAGGCACTAAGCCGATGTCCACTTCATCATTCAATAATTTGTTGGCGCAAACCGAGGGAATATCGAGGCTTAACGCTATGTCGTTGGCAATGTCGGTATGTACCAAACCGTAAATCAGAGGCTTGGAATTGAGGTACGATACCGCGGAAATTTTAATCTTGTTATTCATCATCATTAACCTAAAATCGTTGTCATTTTCGAGGGGACGAAATTAGAAATTGAACCAAATAAAATACGAGCCGGATTGCCTGAATAGAAATATTTCATTTGTATATCACGAAAAATTCCTACTTTTGTACCCTCAAATAAAGTCTAATTTAATTAAGTAAATCAAAAGATGAAAAATTTAATACCACTTCGTTCAACAAGGAATCTTGCAAAAATAATTGCTGTTATCCTTGTTGCCATGCTGCTTCAATTCTCCGCTGCCCGAGCACAAAACACGTATTCTATCCATCCCGATACGGTAACATGCTACACGGATATTGATTTGAAGGTTTATATGACTGTCGTTACCGGGAGTGAAATTGCCAGCACTGGGTCTATTACGATTCAATTGCCCCCGAATTGGGGGAAACCACAGGATACAGCCTGCAGTATCAATGCCTCAAATTATATTACGGCACGTTGTACTACGAATAGTTCAGTTGTTTTTAGTATCGTGACAGATGATTGGATGAATCCCATCATCGGAATTTATACCAACGAAGTTCATGTTATCCATTATCAAATTACTTCTGCAGCAAGTTTGGTAAATGGCGATGTTGTTGAATTTGATTTTGGGTGCTATAGTACCAATGGAAGAGGTTTCACACCCAGTCGCTTGGCTAAGTTGGAACATTTTTATTTCCAGACAAAGCATGATAGTTTACATACTACCTTGCCGAGTGCCGTGGATTCTTTTCCGATACTTCAGCAGCCGCAAAACGTGTATCGAATTACGGCTTTAGCGAAATCAAATCCTGACATCAACTCCCAGTTTGAGCTGAAGGTAGTGGCTTATGATAAATTAAACAACCCTTGTCATTATGGCGGAACTATTCATTTCTCTAACTTCGACGGGACGATGAATTTACCAAATGACTACACCTTCACTCCTCTAGATAATGGAGTTCACTCGTTCTTTCTTTCTATTTCGGATACGATGCTTCATCGAATACAAATTAGTGATGGAACATTGACGGGAATGAGTAATCCTTTAATAGTTGATAACTCCGGATTGAAAGTTTTTTGGGGAGATTTGCATACCCATTCTCAATTGTCGCATCATGGGTTAAGCTACCCGATAGATGTATTTAATTATGGAAAAAAAATTTCCTTCCTCGATTATTTAGCCTTCACAGAACATAGCTACATCCCCGATTCACAATACCGTGCCGGCATCTCCATAGGCAATCAGTTTAATCAAGATGGAAGCTTTGTTACCTTCAATGGTTATGAATGGTCCACCTTGAATTATGGTCATCAATGTGCTTATTTCAAAGACGATAATCCGCCTGCCATCATTACGAATTACAACAGCCCGAATTACTTTATCAACACCGTTCGTGCGCAAGGCGGCTTGATTAATATTACCCATCCTTCGGGGTTATGGGGTACGTATGCTTCGTTTTATGTTAACTGGAGTTATTTCGATCCTGCCGTACAAACAAATTCTGAAATCACAGGCAATTCAGGGATATGCTTCGAGATCATTGATAATTCTTTTTCCACTGCCCGACAGTGTGCTCCGGGGACGAGTGTTCAGGATGGGTTGGCTGCGAATCATGTGTTTGGATTTATCGGTGCGAGCGATAATCACCAAGGAAGACCAGGCAAAAACCCAAATCCCGAAGCCACTTCTGCCTATACTTATGTGTATCCAAATCTTATTACAAAAGATGTCGGGTTGAGTGCCTCATTCGCCCCAGCTTTGAATAGGACGGACATCTTTACTTCCTTAGCAAACAGGCATAATTACGCAACTACCGGTGCCAGGATATTGATGAAATTCAATATCGGCAATCACGTCATGGGCGATTACTTTACATGGGATTCATTGGCGATGGGGCTGCCCGTGTTGCATGGTACTATTCACGGAACAGATACAATTACCCAAATAGATATAGTAAGGAATAACCAGACCTTGGTTTCGTTCACGCCAGGTACTTACGATTATACCTTTTCATACACCGACAGCACTGCCGCCATCAACAGTTATTATTATCTAAGAGTATCTCAAAGCAATACCGATATGGCATGGTCCAGCCCTATCTGGTTGTTGGATTCATCGGCATTCACGACTAACAATCTGTATCTGCAAAGTAAATTCGATATTGATGTATTCCCAAGCCCAAACCAAGGACAGTTTGAGATTAAATTCTTCAATAACTTCTCCGCCACCTGCGATATTTCCATTACCGATGTAGCCGGCAAAGAAGTTTATAAATTGACCAAAACCGTTACCCCATTCACCAATGCCCGCATCCCGATAGATATACCCGGGCTGGCATCAGGTATGTATTTGGTGAATGTGAATTGCGACAATTACCTGGTTCATAAAAAGATGTTTGTAGAAAGCATCAAGAAATAAAATACTCTCCCGAATCTTAAAACAAAAAGCCCCCGAACAGTTCATTCGGGGGCTTTTCTTTTACAGAGATTCCGTAGCACTTATTTCTCCAGCGTAATCTTCACTTTATTCGTTCCTTCATCGCCTTGGAGCACCAATTTTTTGTCAGAAAGTTCGCTCACGGCAAGCGTTTCTTCCTTGTCCTTACCATCTTCTTTGGTAATTAATTTGGTGCCGTCTTCGTTCAGCTTCCAAGTCATTTTCGTTACATGACCCATCATGCTGACCTCCATTTTACCATCCTTTTTGATGTCGAAATAAGCCGTTTTTTTCATTTCCGCCATCATCTTATCCACCTGTTCTTTTTGTTCCGCAGGGATTTCGCGACCATCGCTCATATCACTGATCTTCCATTTAGCAGCCATCATATCTGCTTTGCTGCCTTTGCAGGCAAACAGTCCCGTTATCAACAAGGCAACGAGGACATAACTCAACATTTTTTTCATGTTCATTTTTTTAATTTAATTAATAATTTTTTTTGTCGGCGGCAAAGATAAAAATCGAGCAGGAAATCCAAGTTCCGACTCGTTCTTAATTCCTTATAACGACAAACTTTCCTCTTATTCCATTCACTACATAGAAATAAACGCCTGCACTCCATTTTGATGCATCTATTTTGGTATCATTCGCAGTGATGGTTTGTTGATAAATTTTATTACCCAAAACATCTTCGATTGATAATCGGTAATTACCCATTGACAAGGTGGAGTGAATGGTTATTGTGGTATTTGCAGGATTCGGTGAAACACTTATTTTGGTATTCAATTTCTCATCATTTTTTATCCCGACAGCAACATTACATGAAGGACCTGTATGCGGGTAATAGGTGGTATCATTTAAGCTATAACATGCCAAATGAAAATCGCCTTCAATCATTGGACAGAGGCATTCGCTAAGACCAAATGAACTGCCGATGCCTTCAATTAAATAAGCCGTATCGGGCATGATGGTATAATTGGAACTTAATTGAAAACGCTTGCGATAAAAATTGGAAATAGGAATGCTGTCAATGCCAACCACGATTGGGTATCCTGCAAAGTTATTATTTGCAAAACCTATTCGGACAGTATCGCCGATATGCAAATTATAATCGAACAAAACGGTATCAATATTTGAATTTGTCAGCCCATAAATAATATGTGCCGAATCCCTTAAATGGGGCAAATTATTTATATTGGGACCGCCTCCAAAACCAACTACACAATTAAAATTAGTATTCATACTTAGCCAAGAAGTGTAGCAATCGCCGGAGACGACAATTTTTTTATAAGTCCGCGAATTAATGACGGTATCGCCGTTGGTCGAATACAAAAACCAGCATTGGGTAACGCAAGGATAATTGGTTGCATCCGAATAATTAACCTGCCATTTCGGGTTGTTGTCAAAGTAACCATTTTGCGCATTCGCTCCATCAATCATCAAAAATGATATTGCGAACAAGATGTAAATTCTCTTCATAACATTCTTTTTTATTGTTTACTAAAATTTTTGTTGGATGCAAAAATAAGTATTCAGGATGACATCGCCAAGCTTCTTCCCGAAAAAGCTACCTATATATAAGGAGTGGAAAAGTTCCGTTTTTAGCCGTTTGAGTTAGTTCCTGACAGAAACGAGTTAGTTCCTGGCAGAAACGAGTTAGTTCCTGACAGAAACGAGTTAGTTCCTGGCAGAAACGAGTTAGTTCCTGACAGAAACGAGTTAGTTCCTCCAAAAAGGGATTTTGGGCATTTAACAATAGGATTTTAGTTAAATGTTTGGAAAGTCCTCAAAGGTGATACACATCGCAAAACGGATATGACAGGAATTCCTCGTCGTACCGATTTATTTCTTCAAGCTTATGGTTTCAACAGAATTGGAGCAGGACCTCTTTCAGCACCGATTCCTATCTACCTGAAATA
>CAIMUP010000133.1 GCA_903844645.1 uncultured Bacteroidota bacterium | reverse complement strand
TTTTTGTTTAATTTTACCGCTCCAAATATTTTTAACATTCTTTAACTTCAAAAACAAAAATCAAATGAGCAAATTTACCCCCCCCATTTTTCATTTCGTGTTCATCTTTCTCGTAACGATGATAGCCTCCAGTGCCGCTATGTACGGGCAAAGCATCACTGCCGCCATGTACAATTATTCTGGCGGAAATCAAATCTCTTGTCATGGATTAAGCGATGGTAGCATCACCACAACCACCACGGGTGGCGCAACTCCGTACGCTTACCTATGGAGTAACAGTGCCACTTCTGCCAATTTAACAGGCATTGCGGCTGGTACTTACACCGTTACGGTAACGGATGCCAATGCTGCTACTGCCACTGTTTCCGCCACGTTGCTCGAACCAGCCGTCTTGAGTTCTTCCTTGAGCGATGTCAAAAATCACGGCTACGATATTTCCTGCAAATTCGGCAATGACGGAGCAATCACCAACACGGTGAATGGCGGTACACCCTCCTATTCTTATGTCTGGAATGTGTTGGCATCTACCCAAAATTTATCCAGCCTGATAGCAGGGACTTATACCGTAACCGTTACAGATGCGAATGGCTGCACGGCTACCGGAAGCATCACCCTTACTGAACCCACCATCATCAGCAATTCCTTGTCGAGCCCTACCCTTGCCAGTGGCTTTAACACGAATTGCAATGTGCATGATGGAGCCGTGAACCTGACCGTATCTGGCGGCGTTACAGGTTATACCTTTTCTTGGAATTCGGGACAGACGACCCAAAATATTTCTGCTTTGGCAGGAGGCTTGTATGCCGTAGTGATTACCGACCAAAATGGTTGTACGAAACAAAACAGTATCTCGGTATCTACGCCTCCTTTAATAAGTACGGTGAATGATTCCGCTACGGTTTATCTTAATAATGCCAATGAAAGCTGCGATACTTGCCACGACGGAATTATCAAAGCCTTGCCCGTAGGCGGCACTGCCCCATACACCTACCAATGGGCACCCGGGGGAGCCACACCGCAAACCATCACCGGATTATATGCCATCGTCAGTGGAGCATCGGTACAATACAGCGTAACAGTTACCGATGCTGCGGGCTGCAGTAAAGACTTGCGAAACATCACCCTCCTCCCTGCCGGCAGTAACGACTGGACCATCACCGGAAACCACGGCAATACAGGCTTTATTGGGACTTTGGATAGTGCGGATTTTGTGGTCAAGACGAATGGGACGGAAAGGATGCGGATAGGTGCAAATGGAAAAATAAAATTAAATAATTTAGCTTTTTCTGACACCGCACAAAATACCTATAAACTTTTGGCATTAGGACCAGATGCTCGAATTGTTCCACTTCCCACAGTATATGCTTTTCCATGCTCGACTTGCTCTGTTGCTGTGGATGGTCCTTGTATATTCCCAGCAACATGGTATTTGCCTGATGCGGAACATCCGGAAGACCTTGTAAATTGTCCTTCCAATGGACATGTCGGGATTGGAATTAATTATCCACAATCAAAATTGGATATTATTTCCAATGGAAATACATCCGATTCTACAGCATTGAGAATTAGAAATAGTAGTTCTGATCCTTTATTGTTAGTTAGGGATGATGGAACCGTTGGAATAGGCATTTCAAATCCTAATACTCTATATAAACTTGATGTTGCAGGAATAATTCATACTTGCGAGGTATTGGTAGATAATACTACTTGCCCGGATTATGTTTTTGATAAAGATTATAAACTAACCTCCTTAAAGGATTTAGATAATTATATAAAGAAAAATCATCATCTTCCAGATATTCCCTCTGCAAAAATAATTTCGAGTAATGGAATGAATCTGGGTGAAATGAATAATAGCTTATTGCGAAAGGTTGAAGAACAAACACTCTATATCATCAATTTGCAAAAGCAGATTGACGAGTTAAAAGTAGCAATCAAACAAATTAATAAGTAATGTCATGAGAAATATAAAAAGAATAATTCTAATGATGTCAATTATTATGACCTTTGCTGGATGTAAGAAAGATCCAACCACAAACCCTGTTGCTTCATTTACCACAGATAAAAGTGAATATGCTAAAGGTGATACTATTCATCTTACAAACACATCATCCAATGCAAGTACTTATTTATGGACAATGCCTGATGGAACAACTTTATCAACTGTCAATGCTGATTTTATTTTCACCGGTAGCCAGGGTTACCAGCCCTTATCATTTACATTGGAAGCATTTTCAAAAGATGGCAGCAAAAATAATTCTGTATCTCTTTCGGTTACTGTTACAGCAGTTCCCAACAATACCTTTTCAATAGGAAACTATATTTATAGTAATATTTATGGGGATCCGTGGCAGGTGGGATCAAATTATTGGAATTTAATGGCTGCTACTGTTAATGGTGGTTTAAATGATGGTATAGTAAATATATATTTTCCTGGTTTGGAAAAATCTGCTATATCAGGACTTTATACATTGCAATCTGATTATAATACATTAACTACTGGAAAAGCTTGCATACTAATGAAAAAAGTATGCTATGATTGCCTTCCTCAAGGTTCTCAAGATCATTCCTATTTTCCAATTGCTGGACAAGTTATGATGACAATTAATTATACTGATACTGGTCATGTAAATTCAAAAGTGCATGTTGTATTTAACGAAATTGATGCAAAGATAGATAGCACAAACACAATAATTAAAATCTCCTGCAATATCAAAAATTACTATTGAAAAACAACAAATAATATTATGAAAACAATCATTGTTACTATTATCGTATTGTGTTCTATTTTATCTTTTGGTTCAGTTTTAGCCGTTACTATTCATGATGGTTATACTGATAAACTCTCATATCGAGCAGGTGACACAATTACTTTTTATATTAATGCCAACAGTGCTGGTAATATAAATATCCTTCTTTTTGAGATAGAAGGTATTACCTCTGTTGACACTATTTTTGCAGTGGATGTAATTCCTCAATCTTCAGGTTCTATTACTCCTTGGAAAGATGGTTTTGAATATGTGGCTTCCAATAAAAAATGGATAGTTCCATCAACTTTACAAAGTGGAATGTATTTGATTATTACTACAGATCCTGACCAACCTATTATTCCAATTATAATAAAAGGTGATAGCAGTCAAGCAAATATTGTCATCGTTGTCCCTACAAATACTGATGCAGCCTATAATCATGCAGGCAATAAATGTTTTTATGAAAGTCTTTCAACTGATACTATACCCTCTAATGTTTTATCATTTCTAAGACCAATTAAAGGGGGAGCATTTAGAACATATTCTGGGTTTTTACATTGGCTAACTGTTGCAACTAACTATTATACCGATTATAATATCAGTGTTATCTCTGATAACGATATGGACGATTATAATGAAATCGGGCATGCAAATCTTTTGATATTAATTGGTCATGGCGAATACTGGACCCGACAAGCCAGACTAAATTTTGATCAATTTGTGGATAATAATACTGATACACACCATAGAGATGCTATGGTTTTAGGAGGTAATGAAATGTGGTGGCAGGTTCGCTATACAACCGTTAATGGTAATCCTCAATTAATTTGTTACAAGGATATTACAGAAGAAACAGGAGTGAATAATGATACCAGCACTTGCGATTCACTATTGTTCACTGTAGCATGGTCCCAAGATGTGAATCAAGAACATTTAAAATATTCTGTTCTTGGAAGTATTGGTGCGGATTGGTGGCATGGCGGGAACGGAGGAGGTGGTGATGGAAATGGATATGCTGACGCAAGTAATACTAAGTGCTATCATGGCTTTAACGGGCATAAAATTCTTTTAGCAGATTCGCCTTTACTGGAAAATACCGGACTTAATCAAGGAGATGTTCTTAAAATACAAACTAATGAATTTGATGGTACTTTAATAAGCAATAGGAATTCTGATGGTACTTTGATAGGAAGCGATCCCATTTTGGATGTTTCGGGATTAGGATTTTATAGAGCGGAGTTAATAGGATATGATAAAACAGATAGTCTCGCTCATCAACCACTTGGATGGGGGTATTGTCCTTTTATGGCTTTTCAGAAAACAAGTTTATCTGGGAAAATTATTAATGTGAGTTCAAATTATTGGTGCAGTCGAACGAGTATGTGCGGTACACCAACAGCTGTGCGAGATGCTAATTGCAGTACAACTTTAATTTCTATGACTTGCGATTATCAAAAGATTCAACAAATAACTACAAATATGATGTCAAAACTTTTAAGTGGGGATTCTATTTTTACTCCTTCTTCTTCTCCCCCGACTTTTGTCGATATTAAACCAGCCTCGACAACAGTTAGTTATGAAGTTTGCAAACATGGTTCTATACGGATTACACCAAGGGGAGTATATATAACTGATGGATATAAAGTTGACCATAACGACGGAACTTTCAGTGCCAAAGTTATAGACTGTACAGACATAGATTGTAACGGGCATGATTCAAGATTAACATCACATAATAATACCCAAGGTAAAATTATCAATCTTAAGATTAATTCAAGTGTTTCGTTATTCCCTAACCCAAATACAGGACAACTCACCATCAACATAAATGATAAAGGAAATGGGAAATATAGTTTAATGATTATAGATATTTCAGGTCGCATCATTGAGCAAAAGCAAGACTTGGTGAATGGTAATAATACTATTGATGAAAGCAAGTTGGAGCAAGGGCTGTATCTGTATAAGGTTTATTCCTCTACTACCCTTATCGGCAATGGT
Organism: uncultured Bacteroidota bacterium; assembly: GCA_903844645.1. GTDB lineage: Bacteria > Bacteroidota > Bacteroidia > AKYH767-A > JABDAW01 > JABDAW01. Next base: position 38,073 of record CAIMUP010000133.1, on the reverse strand, counting down.
AAAATATCCATCATCAAAACAAATTAAAACAAACCATGCCCTACCCCACCATAGCCCCCTACCCCAGCAAGATACAAAAGGAATAAAAAACAAACCAAACCATGAAAAAACAAGAAACCACTGCCTCCATCATCCTTCGCCACCAAGCCGGAGACCTGAAAGCTTTCCCCCTCCTGGAGGCTCGCTATGCTCATTTTCTTTTTACCTACTGCCTAAAATACCGCAAAGACCCCGATGATGCCAAAGATGCTTGTCAGGAAATATGGATCATTGTCCTCGCCATCTTCTTAAAAGATAACTATATTGACGAAGATAACTTTAAAGGCTGGCTGCGCGTTACCGCCTTTCGTTATTTCGCCAAACAAAAACCTATCATAGCCCGTATGGAAATGATTAACGATGAAACCCTCTGCGAAGGCTCTGATGAACAAACCGATGCCGCTATCATTGATCAGGAAATATTAGTAAAGATAGAGAAACTGTTACCGCAGCTTCCTGAACGGTGGCAACTCCTGATAACACTGAAATTATTCAGAAACGCACCCTGGGAAGTGATAGCCCGTTTCCTGAATATTAAAGCAAGGACTCCGGATAAAGAAAAGGCAAAATCGTTGAGCAAGGAATACTCGAGAATCATCACAGCCTTGCAGAAAAGATTCCTCTGAAAAAAAATATTTTCATTTTCTTGCCGTACTTCTTACTTTTCTTGATATATAGGGGTAGAAGCATATACCAACATATATTACAATGGCAACAAAAAAACCGAATACCGTTACCCCAAAAAAGGTCACCAAGCCTGCACCAAAAGCAGCCCCAAAGAAGAACGCCCCGCTCGCAAAGGTAGCAACACCAGCGAAGAAAGTGGGTAAAAAAGAAGAGAAAGAAATGACAGAAATCGAATTGGTAAAGATACCTTCTGAACAAGAGATCGCCAGAATCATCAAAGAAACGGCAAAACAGTACGCTCTTTTAGTAACCTTGCCAGTGCCTCCATTTGTGAATATTCAATTAGGATTGAAGTTAGGCGAATTGAATCCTAAAGAATTATGTTCTTATTGGTTTGATAAAGCACCAAGAATAACAGCCATCCCTGCCTTGTCAGCCGTAGTGCCAACGGTAGCTTATTTAATAGGTATTGCAAACGCTTTGACACCATTAGCTAATATCCCGGGTGTAAAAATTTCAGCATCCGATAAAGCAACGAGAGATACTTATGTAATTCAGTTAAGAAATGGGATTAATCAAAATGCTGCAAGCTGTGTGAATTTGGTTAATGGCAACCTGCCTGTGTTTAACCTGACTACTTACCGTTTGAAATCGGCACCTGTTTATTTCAAAGGACAACTGCCTGCACAGAGTTTTGTTGTTGAAACAAACGTAGGTCCTGCCAAAGTAAGAGTAAAGACTAAGAAGAATAAATATGCCAAGAGCTATACCATTTATCATGGAGTAGGGGAATATAATCCTGCAACATGGAAATTTCAGGTAGGCAGTTGCGATCAGATTGTTAAAGGTACAGCAGGAGTATTGGAGAATTTTATTATCGTGGCAAACACTGATAAGGTGGAAGGCGAATGGCCAGATCCACAGGGTAAAAGATTTCCTTATAATTGATTCATAACAAAATGAATTCTGGTTAAAGGAACAAACCCTTAACCTAAAATCTCTTAACAATCTCTATCAAGAGGTCTATCCGGCTCGCGATATGTTCGCATTCCTAATGGTTATCTCACTCATCAGGATGTGCAGCGCAATAGCTACTTTTGCGGCTTCAATAATCGAACTCACTATTACCTTACAGGCACTAAAGAATATTTCCAACTATTAGACAACAGCACCAATGAAATGTTGCAATGCGGGATGTGGAACAGATGAAAGAGTTGTTGGTTTAAATCTTCAACATTTTCCTTAAATTTGCGCCATTAATAATAGAATAAGACCGATAAGATTTTGAAAAAAATAGAACCCTATAAACCAATAAATCCGATAAGAATTGTTACCGCAGCATCCCTGTTTGATGGGCATGATGCCTCCATCAATATCATGCGAAGAATCATTCAGGCGAGCGGTGCCGAAGTCATTCATCTTGGGCATGATCGCAGCGTTTCCGATGTTGTGAGTTGTGCCATTCAAGAGGATGCAAATGCTATAGCCATGACGAGTTATCAGGGTGGTCACAATGAATATTTCAAATACATGTATGACCTTCTGAAAGAGCGTGGTTGTGAACATATCAAGATATTTGGCGGTGGTGGTGGCGTGATTCTTCCAAAGGAAATAGAAGCTTTGGAGAAGTATGGTATTACTCGAATTTATACCCCCGATGATGGTCGTTCTATGGGCTTGCAAGGCATGATTAATGATATGTTGCAGAAGTGTGATTTCCCTACTGGATTTAACATGAATGGAGAGGTAGATGAGATTACCAAAAGAGATTCTCATGCTATAGCCCGATTGATTTCATGCGCTGAAAATAATCATAAGGAGTTTGAAACATTAAAGTTAAAAGTAAATATTAAAGCTTCCAAAGTGCTTGGTATTACTGGCACTGGTGGCTCTGGTAAATCTTCTTTAGTTGATGAATTAGTGCGTAGATTCTTGGTTGATTTCAAAGATAAAACCATTGCCATCATCTCTGTTGATCCTTCCAAACGCAAAACTGGCGGGGCATTATTGGGTGATAGAATTCGCATGAACTCTATTAATAATCCAAGGGTTTATATGCGTTCTCTTGCTACTCGCCAATCTAATTTAGCATTGTCAAAGTATGTGAAGGATGCTGTTGACATTGTGAAAGCGGCGGGTTATGATTTGATTATTCTGGAGACTTCCGGCATTGGTCAATCAGATACTGAAATCATTGAACATTCAGATGTTTCATTGTATGTGATGACTCCCGAATATGGCGCAGCTACACAGTTAGAGAAGATTGACATGCTCGATTTTGCTGATATTATTGCTCTTAATAAATTCGATAAACGTGGTGCTTTGGATGCAATTCGTGATGTGAAGAAACAGTATAAACGCAATCATCAATTGTTTGAAATGCCAGATGAAAAGATTCCAGTATATGGCACCATAGCTTCTCAATTTAATGATCCGGGAATGAATAAACTCTACAAAGCAATCATGGATAAATTAGTGGAGAAAGCTGGTGCTGATTTGAAGTCAGACTTCCATATTACCGATGAAATGTCTGAAAAGATTTACATTATTCCTCCTCATCGTACACGATATCTATCTGAGATTTCAGAGAACAATCGTAAGTATGATTCCTGGGTGAATGAGCAGGCAGAAGTTGCCCAACAACTCTATGCTATCCGCAAGTCAATTGATACTTTAAAACATTCTAAGTTAGAAGATAAAGATCGTTTAATTAAGGGTCTTGAAGAAACTTATTCAGAATTGGAATTGTCATTAGATGGGCGTAACAAAAGGATAATCGAGACATGGAGAGATAAGTTTCAATCTTATAAAGATAAGTTTTATACCTATAAAGTTCGTGGTCGTGATATTAAGATTGTGACGCATTACGAATCGCTTTCTCATTCACAGATTCCAAAGATTTCTCTTCCTAAATATGAAGCGTGGGGAGACTTGTTAAAATGGAATCTTGAGGAGAATGTCCCTGGCGAATTCCCTTATACTGCGGGCGTTTTCCCATTCAAGAGAGAAGGTGAAGATCCGACCAGAATGTTTGCAGGAGAAGGTGGTCCGGAGCGTACTAACAGGCGCTTTCATTATGTATCTCGCGGGCTTCCAGCAAAGCGTTTATCTACTGCTTTTGACTCTGTAACACTTTATGGACACGATCCTGATTTACGTCCTGATATCTATGGTAAAATAGGTAATGCAGGTGTATCAATTTGTTGTTTGGATGATGCCAAGAAGCTATACTCCGGATTCAATCTTGCCAATGCTTCAACATCGGTTAGTATGACAATTAATGGTCCTGCTGCAATGCTTACCGGTTTCTTTATGAATGCCGCTATTGATCAGCAATGTGAGATTTATATTAAAGAAAATAATCTCGTAGATGAAGTCAATAAAAAGATTGATGATCTCTATAAGAAATCAGGTGCTAAACGTCCTTCGTATCAAGGTCCCATTCCTGAAGGCAATGATGGATTAGGCTTGCTATTGCTGGGAGTTACAGGTGATCAGGTTCTTCCAATTGATGTTTATGAGAAGATAAAAAAGGATACAATTGCAATCGTTCGTGGAACTGTCCAGGCAGATATTTTAAAGGAAGATCAGGCACAGAATACATGCATTTTTTCAACTGAATTTGCGCTGCGTTTAATGGGTGATGTGCAGGAGTATTTTATACAGAATAAGATAAGGAATTTCTATTCCGTTTCCATCTCCGGTTATCATATTTCGGAGGCTGGTGCTAATCCAATTACACAATTAGCTCTTACGCTTTCCAATGGTTTTACTTACGTTGAATATTATGTTTCTCGAGGCATGGATATTAACCAGTTTGCACCTAATCTTTCCTTCTTCTTTTCGAATGGAATTGACCCTGAATACGCGGTAATTGGTCGTGTTGCAAGAAGAATATGGGCAAAGGCAATGAAGCTAAAATACAATGCTGACGAACGTTCTCAAATGCTTAAATATCACATTCAAACTTCGGGACGTTCGTTGCATGCACAGGAGATTGACTTCAATGATATTCGCACTACATTGCAAGCCCTTTATGCCATCTATGATAACTGCAATTCTCTTCATACCAATGCTTATGATGAAGCCATTACCACGCCAACAGAGGAGAGTGTTCGTCGTGCAATGGCTATCCAATTAATTATTAACCGCGAGCTTGGTTTGGCAAAGAATGAAAACCCTCTGCAAGGCTCTTTTATCATTGAAGAACTCACCGATTTAGTCGAAGAAGCCGTGCTTACAGAGTTCGATAGAATAACCGAGCGGGGCGGCGTTCTTGGTGCCATGGAAACTATGTATCAGCGCGGACTTATTCAAGAAGAATCGCTCTATTATGAGACCCTCAAACATACAGGAGAGTACCCTATTATCGGGGTAAATACCTTCCTCTCTTCCAAAGGTTCTCCCACGATTCTTCCTAAGGAAGTCATCCGTGCAACAGAAGAAGAAAAGCAATATCAAATTGAAATGCTCAAAGAATTACACAAGCATTATGCCGATAAAACGCATGCACTTCTTCGCAATCTTCAAACAACTGCCATTGCCAATAAAAACATCTTTAATTCTCTTATGGAAGCCTCCAAATATTGCTCTCTTGGCGAGATGACGACTGCCTTATTTGAAGTGGGCGGGCAGTATCGGAGGAATATGTAAAGAGAACTAACTCCCAATTATTCTTTAATCACTTCCATAAAGTACCGGAAGCCTATGTTAGAGGCTGAATGCTGATACGTTTCTTTGGCATCAATCTTTAGAGCCTCTTCATACTCCCTAAAACTGCCGCCCTTCGTAATCCCTTTGTCAGCAAGCATTTCGGCAGCATTGCCGCTCATATTATAGATGCCGAAATCGTTTGCCCAATACGATTTGCATGGCGCAGTAATATCTGCATTTTCATATTTTGAACTATCAGATTTTAGGGAATGCTTCGCGAAATATTGTGAAGCGTTGAAGTTATACATCACGACTCCTTTCTTGTTTCTTAATGAATCACCAGAAGAAAAAATTTGATTGGGATGCCCTGCCCGTGCGGCATTCATCCACTCTTGTTCGGTCGGTAAACGGAATAAAACTTTGTTAAATTTTCTTTTTGGAAAGGAATTATAGGTATCCGTTAGCCATTTACAAAACAGTTTGGCATCCTCATAAGAAATATTCACAACAGGGTAATCATTGTATGCCGGATGCCGATGATAAAGCAGAACATAAGGTTCGTTATATCCTATCCCTTTTGCATGCCAGCCGTCAGAATCTACCTGTGAAATCTTTAAATCTTTATCTCTTTTTCGAGCAATTAAATCATTCACAAATTCGCGATACAAGATGTTTGAAACCTCGTATTTTCCGGCATAAAAGGTTTCCGAAATCTTGGCAACAGATTGCTCTATTGTGGAAGCAGTGATTGCCATTTTGTGTTTATCGCTCTTCGCATTCAGCAGTAACAGCGAGATTGCTACGATGCCTACGGTATTAAAGAATTGCTTTTTCATCATTGTATATTTAACGATTTTTATCCAACAAAAAAGCCAAGCCATTCATGAAGAATAACTCGGCTTTTATTAAGAAGAAATCTTGTTTAATTTCCTTTTATCATTTTCGGTGAATCAGTTTCCCCTTTCACATCTTTCATCATTCTTGCAAGTTCGTTAATTACTGCTCCTGCCTGATTCTTTTCGCGGTCATAAGCCTTTTCATCAGCACCTTTGAGGGTGTTGTAATAAGCCATATCGTTTTCGTAAATATCGCTCAAACGCTTCACTAATTTAGTACCTTTTTCTACCGCTCCGGCTCTGAAATATTGCTCGGCAGCACGTATCATATAAATATCATAAGGCACTTCGCGTTCAGGGATCACTTTTTGGCATTTATCGAGAACGGCTATGGCTGTTTCCTTTTTGCCTTCGGCTAATAAGGCATCAGCAAGACGCTCGAAATTGTTGCGAAGATTGATGGTCATGTTTCGGATTTTATCATCGAGATAAGGAGTCTTGGTTTCAGAATCCATGCCGCCCCATTTGAATTTATTCATCAGGTTATCGTACATGATTCTGGTGTTCACGCCACCCGATTGTCCATCAGGGCTTTTAGCATGTTTGATAGGAACCAAGCGGTAAGCAAGCCCCTCCAACTGGAAGTATTCTTCCAGCCCAAGATAATCCGAACTCTCCATAGAAACCGCGAAATAGATAGGGCGTTTCCAATTATTATGCGCCAACATATCGAGGACCATCATGTGTCCTTTCATGAGGTAATTATCCTTGATTTCAAAATCAATTTGCTTCACGATTTGTCCAGCCAAATCCCTATCCACCGTGCCGTTATTCACTACGGTTGCAGAATCCACGTTAAGCCTTAATCTTTTGGTAGGGAAATAGTTCATCGCCACTCCGTTTTGCATCTTTACTTTGGCTTCCTCGCGGTCGCTTGAGATGAAATCAATAAACTGATTTAACGGCACGGGATCTTTGATATGCCTGTCATTAAATGGCAGATAATCGCGAGTGCCGGAAACGTATTTATCAGGGGAAATAGAATACGGCGCGGGGTCAGAATCATAGAATTTTTGTCGGGAGGTATTGATGTACCAATCGGTATTGAAAAGACTGGAAACAATTACACGAACATCAGTGCGAACGCCCTCTACTTCCTGCTCATACCAGAGGGGGAAAGTATCGTTATCGCCACCAGTGAATAAGATGGCATTCGGAGCGCAGGAATTGAGATAATCGTAAGCGAAATCGCGGGCACAATACCTGCCGGAACGGTCGTGATCATCCCATCCATCCTTAGCTAAAACACCTGGAACAACAGCGCAAATAAGGATAGCGAGGAAGCCAGCTTTAACGCCATCCATCTTGGTTTGTAACTTCTCGATGAGCCATAAAACACCAAGCCCGATGAACATGGCAAAGGCATAACAAGAGCCTGCATAAGCATAATCTCGTTCGCGTGGCTGATAGGGAGGTTGATTAAGATAAAGGATGATGGCAAGCCCGGTGAAGAAGAAGAACATGGTAACGATTACGCCGTCTTTCCAGTTCCTTTTAAAATGATAAACCATCCCGATTATTCCTAAAATTAAAGGGAGGAAGTAAAACTTATTACGCCCTTTGTTCCAGAGTTGGCTTTGGGGGAGTTTATCTTGAGGACCGACCATAAAAGAGTCTATGAAAGGGATACCACTGATCCAATTACCATGATTAATTTCTCCGTAACCTTGGATGTCATTCTGCCTGCCTACATAGTTCCAAAAGAAGTAGCGGAAGTACATAAAATTAATCTGGTATTTGAAAAAGTAAGTTAGGTTTTCGGCGAAGGTAGGCTTGCGATCTCCTTTGATTCCTGCCCATTCTTTATAACCGCGGATATGGTTGGGTTCGCTGTCGTACATACGAGGGAAGATGGTGCAATATTCTTTATCATAAATAGGAATTTGTTTTCTGCCGGTGGACTTGTAGCTCTTTGTTTTTTGATCTTTTATAAAATTCTCTCCACCCTCTTTCGAGTCCACGTACTTGGCATTATAATATTGTCCTTCAAAGAGGGGGAAGTCGCCATATTGTTCACGACCGAGATACGATTGTAAGGAGAATACATCTTCCGGATCGCCTTCATTCAGCGGTGTGCCGGCATCGGAACGAACTACGATTTGGGCGAAGGAAGAATATCCAATGATAATAAATACAACGCAGAGGATGCCGGTATTCCAGAGCGGTTTGTCATGCTTCTTGGTATAAATTAATCCCCAAACGATGAGGGCTATGACGAGGATTGCATAAAATATGACTCCTGAATTAAAGCCCATGTGAAAATCGTTCACGAACATTAAATCGAAGAAGGCGGCACCTTTTACTACGCCAGGAATTATTCCGAATTGAACAAATGCTAACAGGATTACTCCTACAATGGAGGATATTAATAATCCGATTTTGGTGGTTTTATATTTCTTGAAATAATACACATAGGCAAGTGCAGGAATCGTCAAAAGATTAAGTAAATGGACTCCGATGGAAAGCCCCATTAAATAGGCAATCAGGATAATCCATCTTACGCCGTGTGGCTCATCGGCAACTTGTTCCCACTTCAGGATGCACCAGAATACGATGGCGGTAAAGAATGCGGAACTGGCATAGACTTCACCTTCGACTGCGGAGAACCAAAACGAATCGGTGAAGGTATAGGCTAAGGCTCCGATAGCCCCGGCTCCCATGATGGCGATGATGTTTGCCTGGGTGATTTCCGCGCCTTTCTTTACGACGATTTTCTTTGCAAAATAGGTGATGGACCAGAAGAGAAAAAGGATGGTGAAGGCACTCATCAAGGCGGAAAAGGTGTTTACCAACGGGGCGACTTTATGGACATCGCCACCGGAGAGAAAATACGAGAACACCTTGGTCATAATGAGGAAAAGCGGTGCTCCGGGTTGATGCCCAACTTCCAATTTATAGGAGGTGGCGATGAATTCTCCGCAGTCCCAGAAGCTGGCGGTAGGTTCGATTGTTGAAATGTACACGAAGGCTGCGATTAGGAAAACGAACCATCCGGTAATGTTGTTGACTTTATTGTAATTCATAATTATTGTTTATTATTAAGGGGGCGAAAGTAATAAAATAATGGTGTATGCAAAACGGATTTAGGTATCAGATGTGTAAATAGGCATAAAATTTAAGGAATGTTTAAGGATTGGGGGGTTGATTGCTTCAAAAAAGGCAGTGCATTCTGAATTTAAAGAGAGGGTGTGTTTAAATGGCTGAATTATAGAATGTTATGATTTGATCATTACACTTACAGAGGCATTTATAAATCTCCTTTTGACGAAAAAAGTTTTCCTTTTGATGAAAAAAGTTTTCCTTTTGATGAAAAAAGTTTTCCTTTTGATGAAAAAAGTTTTCCTTTTGATGAAAAAAGTTTTCCTTTTGAGGATGATGTATCTCCTTTTGGGGATGATGTAATTCCTTTTGGGGATGATGTAATTCCTTTTGGGGATAATGTGATTCCTTTTGGGGATGATGTAATTCCTTTTGGGGATGATGTAATTCCTTCTACTCCCTTTTTGAAACCGCCTGACCTTAAATAAAGAGAATATTTTAAGGGCTATTTAATAATTTTAGAACAACCCGTACAGTTCGCCGTTGATTTTCGTGATTATTTCGCCGAGGTGTTCGGGATTTTCCTCGAAGTTGATTTCGTCTATGTCTATAATGAGCAATTTTCCGAGATCGTAGCCCTCTATCCAGGCTTCGTATCGTTCGTTGAGGCGGCTTAGGTAATCTATTCGGATGGCGTTTTCGTATTCTCTGCCTCTTTTTTGAATTTGATTAACCAAAGCGGGGACGGAGCCGCGTAAATAGATCAGTAAATCGGGTGGTTTGATGAAGGTACGCATCATCTCGAAAAGGGAGAGGTAATTATTGTAATCGCGGGTCGTCATCAATCCCATTACGTGGAGGTTGGGTGCGAAAATGTAGGCATCTTCGTAAATTGTTCGGTCTTGCACGACGGAATTTTTGCCTTCGCGGATAGTCATCACCTCGTGGAAGCGACCGTTGAGGAAGTAGATTTGAAGATTGAAGGACCATCGTTGCATGTCGTCGTAGAAATCGGCAAGGTACGGGTTGTCATCAGCATCTTCGTAATGCGGTTCCCACTTGAAACTCTTGGCAAGCAGCCCCGTGAGCGTTGTTTTTCCGGATCCTATGTTACCGGCTATGGCAATGTGTATCATGTTTGATTTATTAAGGCGGCTAAACTACATTTTTAATGAGAATTTTTTCATCAGAAAGAAAATAGTTCGACTTGCGACTTCTCTAATGAATAATATCGCTGTTTCTCGATGCGCGGATACAACAGTGGGGTGGCGGCTTTCGGCATTGTAATCGCTTGTTCGAGGAAGGAGTGCATATCGTAACTCATGAAAGAGTTTTCCTTGTAATAAACCAATTTGTTTTCGATGATTTGGAAGGAAACGATGTTCTTTATCGGGATGGTCTTGTAATAAGATCCGTAATAATCGAAGACGAGGATGCCGGTTTCGGGGTTATTCATGTAGAGCCACTTGTTGTCTTCAAGCATGGAAGTTGGTTTAATATTATAGCCAAGAGTTTGGGAAATATTTCCGCTTTGTTGTGAGATTTGCAACGATGATTCGATGCGTTTTAACTGGAAATCTTGCTGATCGTAGATCCAAAGAGCGTTGTTGTAGGAGTTGCAGATGACTATTGGTTGCTGGATGTCGAGGTCATTGAGTTTTATGGAAGTGGTGTATGCAAGTTTATTATCCAATGTGATAATCTTTCTGAAATCACGATAGAAAAGTTGGAGTTTCATAGGGTTTGTTGCGTCAATGCTGGTTAATTCGCCAAGCGTTTTGTCGCTGTAGTTGGCAATGTACTTGCCCATACTGTCATATATATTAAGTTGGTTTTCTGTGATGATATAACAGTTAGAAAAGTGGTCTGTAGTAAGGAAAGTAGCGTTGATTGGGATAGATTTTATTAAAGTATAATCTCCCATTCTGAAAGATAAAATCAGAATAGAAATCGCAACTAATACTATTTTCTTAATTTGCATTTGCGAACTCCAATATTTCATCAACATATCTTCTGTCATTGGAGAGACGAGGCACCTTGTGTTGCCCGCCCAGCTTACCTTTTGCTTTCAGCCAATTGTAAAATGTATTTGCAGGAAGTGATTTGATGGTAGGCTTTTTGAGAGCTATATCTGCCTGGCGTTTTGCTTCGTAATCAGAGTTTAGATTCTGCAAAGATTTATCCAGCATATCAGTAAAATAAAGCATATCATCAGGATCCTTTTCAAATTCAATTAACCACTCATGTCCGCCGTTATTTTTATCACTGAAATAGATTGGAGCAACAGTATATTCCTTAATAACCGCCCCTGTATTGCTACATGCATAAGCAATCGATTTCTCTGCATTATCAATGATTAATTCCTCACCAAAAGCATTGATGAAGTGCTTTGTTCTGCCGGTAATTTTGATACGATAAGGATTCAAAGAAGTAAACGCGATCGTATCCCCAATGATATATCTCCACAATCCGGCATTGGTTGTGATGACTAAAACATAATTCACATTACGCTGCACTTCGCTTAGCTGAAGCGTCTTTGGGTGCTCTGTGCCATACTCTTCCATCGGCATAAATTCATAATAAATTCCATAATCCAACATTAACAAAAGTTCATCGGAATTCGATCTGTCTTGTATCCCAAAGAAACCTTCGGAAGCGTTATAAGTTTCCAAACAATTTACCTTATGCGGTGGCATCAATTGCTTCATCTGTTCGCGATATGGAACGAAACTCACTGCCCCATGCACAAACAATTCGAGGTTGGGCCATACTTCCAAAAGATCTTTCTTTCCGGTAACTTCCATGATGCGTTTTGCGAGGACAATTGTCCAGGTTGGAACACCGGAAATGTTGGTAACATTTTCAAATTTAGTAGCATGAACGAGCTTATCTATCTTCTCTTCCCACTTATCCATCAAAGCAATGGAAAGTCCCGGCGTACGGATGAATTCAGCCCAGAAGGGAAGGTTCTGTAAGAGTATTGCCGAGAGATCGCCATAGTAAGATTCGCTGCTGAAAGAATTGATTTGATGACTCCCACCAAGAGCAAGTGATTTGCCATCAAAAATCAATGTGTCAGGATGATTATTGCAGTAAATAGAAAGCAAATCTTTGCCACCTTTGTAATGACATTCGGCAAGGGCTTCCTCGCTGACGGGAATGAATTTACTCTTCTCATTCGTAGTGCCCGAAGACTTGGCAAACCACTTAATATCCGAGTTCCAAAGTATGTTCTGCTCACCCTTCCGAACCCGCTCGATGTAGGGCTTGAGGCTATCATAATTATTCACCGAAACTTGCGCCTTGAAGTCATCCACATTCTTGATAGCATGGTAGCGATGCTTCTTTCCCCACTCCGTATCCCGCGCCGACGAGACCAACTTCTTGAGCAATTCATCTTGCACTTCATGAGGATATTTCATGAACAATTCCATTTGATGAATTCGTTTTTTCATCATCCAGGACACGAAAGAATTTATTAGAGGCATGGGGCAAAATTAGGAATTAGAAAATAAAAAGCCCTCGAATGTTTCATTTCGAGCCTTAATAATAATCTTCATCATCGTTTTATGGTACCTCCCAAGGGGTCGGTATCATAAAACGATGATGATATAAAACCAAACAGCTGCTGATGCATGGTTTAATTTAAAATAATTATTTGTGCAACCATACAGCAGGTGAAACGCAGCTGTCCGGTTGTTTCCTCAAACAAAATAAGCTAAAAGTTAAATTTCAGAGGCTTTGCAGCAAGTCCATGATTGCAAAAGAAATAAAACCCTTGAAGCTTCATGGACTTTTTAATTATAGCCAAAACCTTCAAAAGCCATCCTTTGCCAAATGATGACCACCAAACAGGAAAGGATGGCGACCAAATGGCAAAGGATGGCCACCAAACCCAAAAGGATGGCGACCAAATGGCAAAGGATGGCCACCAAACCCAAAAGGATGGCGACCAAATGGCAAAGGATGGCGACCAAATGGCAAAGGATGACCACCAATGGCAAAGGATGGCCACCAAATAGGAAAGGATGGCGACCAAATGGCAAAGGATGGCCACCAAACCCAAAAGGATGGCGACCATAAGGCAAAGGATGGCGACCAAACAGAAAAGGATGGCGACCAAATGGCAAAGGATGGCCACCAAACGGAAAAGGATGGCTTTTACACCTGTTTTCAGGTTTATTTTATGGTTTTTGGGGGATATGAGGGTATTTTCAGGTTTTACAAGGTAAAAAGAGAAAGTGGAAGCTCCAATTCCGAATAAAAACCACCGACAGAAACGGGATAGAATAGTAGAAACCACTCCTATTATATATACAGCTTTGTTGTCATTCTCTAAAATATAGGTATTTTTACTGCTCTAATAATTTAATGAATCATTAATAAAAAGAATTAAAGGCATGGAAACTTATGGATGGCGAGAAAAGTGGTGAGGAAGGTGGTGAAGATGTAGGGAAAAGGGAAAGATTTTTTGGAAGATAAGAGAATTATCCGTAATATTGCACTCACAATAATTTTAACACGATGAACTACACCACCGAAAAACACGAAAAGTACATCATCCTGAAGCTGAAGGAAGATAAATTAAACGACCTAATTTCTGGCAAATTAAAGTCGCATTTGATGGAACTGAACCACGAAGAGGCGCGGAATATCATCCTCGATTTGAGCCTGGTAAGCTATTGCGATTCCTCCGGTTTAAGCTCTATATTGATAGGGAATAAACTCTGCAAAGCGGCAAAAGGGTCATTTGTAATCTGCGGATTAAGGGTCAATGTGCAACGGGTAATCACCATAAGCCAGTTAGACAAAGTGCTGCTGATAACCCCCACTTTAGAGGAAGCGATAGACCTCGTATTCATGGAAGAATTGGAGCGCGAACTGCTGGATGCGAACTCCGCTGAATGAAATTGTTTTGATTAATGAAAATTTAAGTAGATTTGCCGCTCAATAAAAATAAAAAGATATGAAGAAAATAGTACTAAGTTTATTTATTCTCCTCGCCGTTGCCTGCAATAACAGCCATGCGCAATGCACCCCCACGTTAACCGGTCCGGTAGGGCATATTATCCCTGATTCCGCGACGAACCTACCCCATGCTTTTGCAACTTATCCTTACTCTACGGATATTCAGCTTTGGGTTCCGCATGATACCACAGCTCCTATCGTGGGCGTGGTTCCGATTAATTATTATAAGATAACGAATGTTACTGGCTTGCCAGCAGGGTTTACGTATGTGTGCAATCCTTCCACTTGCCAGTTTCCGCATGATGCGGCAGGATGTATTCATGTATCCGGAACAGCCCCTACGAACACGATGATCGGGACGTATAACTTGAATGTATTTATTACAGGCAATGTAACGCTGCCTATCGTGGGTGCTACCGATGTGCCTGATACTATTAAATATTATAAAATAGTTATTGATAGTGCTAATTGGGCAGGTATTGCAAGTGTTCCTACGCCTACTCATTTTGAAGTCTATCAAAACTCTCCAAACCCTGTAAACGGTGTTTCGGAGATACAGTATTTTTCTCCTGTTAATGCAAAAATTACCTTCAAGGTAGTGAATGTATTGGGGACAATGATTCAGAACAAAACTTTTGAGGGTAAGACCGGAATGAATTCGATTTATATCAGTTCACGAGATATTGCTGCGGGTGTGTATATGTACAGCATCTCTAACGGAACACAAACCATCACCAAACGAATGGTTGTCGGCAACAGATAGATGACATTTGAAGTAACGATATTGGGTTGCAGCTCTGCTTCACCCAGTTATCATAGGCATCCTTCCGCTCAAATACTCAACATATTTGAGCGGTTTTTTTTGATTGATTGTGGCGAAGGAACACAGATGCAGATGGAACGCTATAAAATAAAAGCTGCCCGTATCAATCGTATTTTCATTACGCATCTTCACGGTGATCATTACTTGGGATTGATAGGGCTTTTATCCACAATGCACCTACAGGGACGAACAAAAGAAATGACTATTTATGCTCCAAAAGAACTGAAAGAGATTATCAATATCCAGCTAAAATATTCTCAAACCACGCTTCGGTTTCCTATTACCTATCGCGATTTGAATGATGATCAAAGCGAGGTTATTTTTGACGATGAACAACTGACTATCGAGACCATTATCCTGAATCACCGTATCCCATGCACAGGGTTTTTATTCAAAGAAAAGAGGAAGCCCCGCAAACTGATTAAGGAGATGGTGGAGAAGTATTCTATCCCGATCGAGTCGCTTTATAAAATCAAATCGGGGGAAGATTTTGTGCATGGAAAGCGAATTATTAAAAACGAAGAACTGACCATCGCTGCCCCGCCAGCAAGGAGTTACGCTTATTGTTCGGACACTATTTACGATGAACGAATTCTGGAATCCATCACCGGAGTCAATCTGTTGTACCACGAATCTACTTTTATGAATGACCTGTTGGAAAGGGCGAATGAAACATTCCATACAACGAGCAAACAAGCGGGTATGATGGCGAAGAAAGCCCTTGCAAAATCATTGCTTATCGGGCATTTTTCGGCGCGATATAAGGACTTAAATCCGTTGTTATTGGAGGCGCAAGAAGAATTCCCTGCAACCCGATTGGCAGTGGAGGGCGAGACTTTTATTGTCGAATAAAATTAAATTTTAACCATGATTCTTATTGCCGATAGTGGCGCTACGAAAACTGATTGGAGGCTCTGCGATGCCGAGAAAAAGATAACCCAATTCCGTAGCAAGGGCTTCTACCCTTTTATCCAGACCAGCGAACAAATAAGCGAATTTATCAAAGCGGGTATCGCCTCCCAAATTAATGGAAAGGAGGTTTCGCAAGTATTTTATTACGGTACCGGATGCTCTTCGGAGGACAACAAACTGGTGGTTCGCAGAGCGATGCTGATGAACTTTCCGAATGCCGAAATTGTCATCAATCACGATTTGTTGGGAGCTGCCCGGTCATTGTGCCAGCATGATGCGGGGATCGCTGCCATCCTCGGCACTGGCTCGAATTCGTGTTATTATAATGGAGAAATCATTACCGAAAATGTGCCCTCCCTCGGCTACATTCTTGGCGATGAAGGTAGCGGTGCACACATCGGAAAGAGGTTTTTAAAACATTATTTCGAGAAGGAATTACCAGCAGAAATTCACGAATTATTTTTCAATACCTACCATCTTACGAACGAAATTTTCTTAGAAAATGTCTATGGAAAACCATTTGCGAATCGCTACCTGGCATCCTTTATTCCTTTCCTATTACGCCAAATCCAGCATCCTTTTATTGTCGCTTTGTTGTACGATTCGTTCCTCGAATTCTTCAATTATCAGGTCTGCAAATATCCACGCCATACCGAAGTCATCACTCATTTTACGGGATCGGTAGCATTTTATTTTGCCGACATCCTTCGGCAGGCAGCTTCGGATAGAGCCATTCGGATCGGGACAATTACCGAAAGCCCGATTGCCGGCTTAACTTTGTTTCATTGCGGAGAAAAATAATTCCCCCTCCGATTCCCCGAAAATCCGGTTTTATAACGGAGAATGACGTTTTCGGAGGAGGCAAAAATTTTGGTCGGAGACATGTTTGATGTAATCTTCGATAAGATTAGTGTAATCTTATCGAAGATTAATGTGAGCTTATCGAAGATTGATGTGAGCTTATCGAAGATTGATGTGAGCTTATCGAAGATTGATGGAATCTTAAAGAAGATTAGTGTAATCTTAGAGAAGATTAGTGTAATCTTAGAGAAGGTTAGTGTAATCTTAGAGAAGGTTAGTGTAATCTTAGAGAAGGGCAGTGTAATCTTAAAGAAGGGCAGTGAATACCTTGAGAAGGGCAGCTTAGTATTTAATCAAAAAAAAAGCCCCACCGCGATGAGACTTTTTTCTGTTAATGAATCCGGTGAATATTATTTTACCAAAATATTAATCGTCTGGTTTATGATTAATGCGATGGCGATTAGACATCAATTTTGCATCTTGAAGGATGTTTGACGAAAGGATGGTGGATAAAAAGATTCCTTTAAGATCGAAAAAAATATCTTTCAAAATTTGGTGGTGATGCATTAATTTCCTAATTTTGTGGCTTCAAAATAATAAATACTTCTTAAAATGAAAACAAAAGTCTTTATCCTCGCCCTGATTACTGCTGCTATCGCCGGTAATTTTATCTCTTGCAACAAAGAACCGAATGCGGCAAGCAGCCCCCAGGCTACTGTTCTGGACCTCCCGACTACGGCTTATGATTATTCTATTCCGACCTTGAACTTTAGTTCGGGTAATGCCAAAGCTACGCTCGGCAGGGTCTTGTTTTATGATCAGCATCTGTCGGTGAATAACGCTATTGCCTGCGCCTCTTGCCACAAACAGGGGATTGCTTTTTCGGATAATGCCTCCTCCAGTGTGGGGTATCAAAATGCGATTACCCGACGGAATACACCTCCTATTCAAAACCTCCAAACGGCAAATACGAATGATATAAGTTTGTTTTGGGATGGCAGGGCGCACTTCCCCGACATGGTTACAAAGCCAGTGTTGAGCCATATCGAAATGGGCATGAGCGACGTCAATGCTATTGTGCAAAAAGTAAGTTCCATGCCTTATTACAAGGAACTTTTCGTTGCCGCTTATGGTAACTATTCCGATGTTATCAGCATTGATAATATCAACGAAGCCTTGACGGCATTTGTACAAAGTATTTTCAGTGGCACTACGCGCTTCGATCAATTTCAGGCAGGCACGCTTACGTTAACCGGTTTGGAAGAGCAAGGAAGGCAGTTATTTTTCAATAAATATAATTGCAACAGTTGCCATCAGACGACCGAAATTACTCTTGGCAGCGGTGGAGGTTATGGCGGTGGCGGCAGCAACGGAGGATTCAAAGATCGTGGGTTTGTGAACATCGGGTTGGATGCGGAATATACTGATAACGGCTTGGGCGAACTCTCAAAGAAGAGTTCTGACAATGGTAAATTTAAGATTCCGAACCTGCGTAATGTCGTCCTAACTGCACCTTATATGCACGATGGTCGGTTCAAAACATTGGATGAAGTATTCGATCATTACAGTCATAATATCCAGAATCATCCGAACTTAGATCCTAAATTATTAGACAGCAATAGCAACCCTATCCAGATGAATATTTCGCCTGAAGAACGCTCTGCTATCATCGCCTTCCTCGGTACGATGACGGATTACCAAATGATTTCGGACCCGAAATTTTCTAACCCCTTCAAGGTTAAATTATAATCTTATTATTTAAGATTTATGATCAAGAAACTTGGTGTCGCTTTCGCAATAATCATTGCCGGAAGTATCGGGACTTGCATTGCCCAAAACGATAGTACGAACACTTGTAGAATCAATCAGTACATCGGCGTACAGATCAATCAACTGATCAAACAGGTATTCAACTTCAGTAACAGCAACCCAAATACCGATAACCCGTATCTTATTACTTATGCCGCGAATCTGAATAAAAAAGGATGGGGCATCGAAGTGGGGTATGGCATTAAATACAGCGACGTTACGAACAAGGATATTCCGACTGACAACGAAACCAAAACGAGCGACATGTTCTACCGCTTTGGGCTGACGAAAACGATACACATAGGGCGCAGGGTGGAGGCTGGATACAGCTTGGATTTCATTGGCGACCACCAGGTGGATAACACCTTGGGGCAATCGGTTTCGTTCGTCAATGTGAATGGGCAAAGCTTCATAGATTCCAGTAGTAGCGTGGTTTCGAATAAGACGGTTACCTGGGGCATCGGACCGAAATTATACCTCGGCGTGTATGTTTATCGAAGGATATTAATCGGGACGGAAGCGACCTATTATTACCAGTCCTCGAAGCTGAAACAAAACATATCGGCGAAGGATAGATTCTTCTTCAACAACAGCACGCGCACGCTTTCTAATTCCGCCATCTCCACCTCGAATCATGAAACGGATACTGACGTAATTGTCTTCACATTGCCCGTTACGTTCTTCCTGATGGTTCGATTTTAATCTTATTAAATAACACTAAAAATCATGAAAAATATCTCTCGAAATTCGCTCCTGACCTTCCTCGCCATCGCGATTTTATCCATCATCCAAAGCGGTTGCGCCAAGAAGGGAGGATGCACCGATAAAACCGCCATTAACTACAATGTTCTTGCCGAGAAAGACGACGGCTCCTGCATGTATTGCGGGACGAATACGACGGTGATTGGGAAGGATACCGTACAGCTCCGCGATACCAATGCTGCCAGCCCGTTTCGCCATCAGGTGGTGGCGATATTGACCCTTATCCAATACAAATATACCTACAACCATACCGAATGCGGAGCGGAGGGATGCAACTTATATTATACCATTCAAAACATGGTTACGAAGGAAGCCGATTTTGAATTTCAATTCCAGTTTAATGGTGGACCCTTTTGGTTTAATTACAACGATTATGTTGTCGCACCGGCGGGGCAAACGACTGCCGAGAAATTAATCCCGAGCTTCAGCAGCCAAAGTAATCAAGATTGCATCTCGATTTATGTATCGACTGCCTATGGCTATATTTATGGGCAAACCCATTATCGGTAATTACGGCATGCCGAAGGTTAATTCCGAGGAGAATGTTATGTTTGCATCCATGAAGACCAAAATTTTTTCGCTGACTGATTCTCAAAAGTTGAGGGTTGATCTTTCGCCACAGGCTAAGACCCTCAACCGATGCAGTTAAACTTCACTCCTATATATATAGCTGGTTTTATACTTGAAAACCAAGTTTCGAGGCTCAAAGAGGGCTTACTTTCTGATAGAAAGGAGTTACTTTCTGATAGAAAGGAGTTACTTTCTGATAGAAAGGAGTTACGTTCTGATAGAAAGGAGTTACGTTCTGATAGAAAGGAATTACGTTCTGATAGAAAGGAGTTACGTTCTGATAGAAAGGAGTTACTTTCTGATAGAAAGGAGTTACTTTCTGATAGAAAGGAGTTACTTTCTGATAGAAAGGAGTTACTTTCTATCAGAAAGGAGTTTTCATTTTCTACTTCAAACCTATTTTGGAGGGTCGGAAATTCTATTATTAATGAAATCTCATTCCCCGAAAAAGGGGATTCTATTAAAATTTAATTAAACAATTTTAAACGTAAAACAAAAATGAAAACTATTAACTGGGAACCCAAAACAGAAGCAGGTTGGTTAGCCCTTTTATTGCTTCTATCAACCTTAACACCGGCTTACCGAACTGCAATTGGGATGACAGACCTTCAATACCAAGCCCTCGTAAAGGCATACAACATGCTTAAACAAGAGATGGACAATGTTACGAAAGCCGAACAATCATTGAATGAACTTATCGAGTACAAAACCTCTTTGTTAGAAGGTCCGGTAACGGTTTCGATGGTAGCCGTTCCGCTGGCTCCGGTGTATGAAACGGGTGCCGCGATTTGCCCTGCCGGCATCAAGACGATGGTGCGAGCAGTGAGGATGGCGTTGTTTCCTAATTGCACTCCGGCACAGTTATCGTATCTGACCTTCGTCAAGGGGGATGAAAATTTTGTTCCTGCCGATTATCATGCCGATGGCGAGGCGGAGGCTTCTATCGGGAATATCGCGATTCATAGCAAAGTAAAAAATGTCGCTATGAAGAATTTGTATGCGCGGGTTACGGGCACGAATTTGTGGATTTTTATCAGGACATTCTCCGGAGCGCATTACGATTATCACCGCGTTCCGACCACCCCGAATACGCCTGAAAGCGTGGATATGATTGTTTATGGAGTGATTGACAATGTGCAGATCGGGCATGCCTCGCCAATCTTCACGGTCTTGTATCAACCACAACAAACGCCTACAGTTTAAGGATTGAGGTTTAATGAGAAAAGCCCCTCGATACAGTATCGAGGGGCTTTTTTTATTTATAATTCTTTAGAGATTATTGAACTACGAGTTTTACTTTTGAACTTGCCCAGTGGTACCCAACAGTCTCCATACCACCATTATAATACTCCAACAACATCCCCATCATTATATTATAAATAATTTTCCTACTTTTGCAATTCATTAAAAAACAAAAACTATGAAAAGAAATAAACTTGTAACCCTCTGTTTCCTCGCCGCCATTGCCCTCACCAGCATCCTGTTCTCCACCCCCTCCGGCATCAAAAAAACTGCTAACCAAACCCCTACTCGCCACCGCGAAGAAGGCAACTTGGAAGCTATCAATGCGCTCCAATTTATCTCCACCAGCCGCTCCTTCCCCAACCCCGAAATGCCCGCCGATGCCTACGGAAAAGCTTTTCAAAATTATAAAAACAACTACTGCCATCAACAAAATTCTCGAACCGCTGAAGGCAAATCCATGCAATCTGGTTCGTGGACCAACTTCGGTCCGAACAACATAGGCGGCAGAACAATTTCCATCGCCATAGACCCTACCGATACCGCCATTATTTATCTCGGTTCAGCCTCTGGCGGCTTATGGAAATCTACCACTGGCGGCATCGGCGTGAATGCCTGGACCTATATCCATACAGGCTTCGAGGTGCTTGGAGTATCTAGCATCGCCATCAACCCAAACAATCATAACGAACTATTTATCGGCACCGGAGAGACCTATTCTTACGGCACCTCGCTGAATGGTTTGGTAGATAGAACGACCCGCGGCTGTGCAGGCATCGGCATCCTAAAATCAATAAATGGAGGCGTAACCTGGACACAATCGCTGAACTGGAACTTCCAACAAAACCGATGCGTGTGGGACATTATTTATAATCCATTATTACCCACCACCCTTTATGCCGCTACCACCGAAGGAGTGTTTAAAACCACTAACGGCGGCACTTCTTGGGCATTGGTCTTAGCACAACAAATGGTTACCAGCATGGTGATTCACAAAGTAGATACAGGCACCGTGTATGCCGGCGTGGGCAATTTAAACTCCATCAATAAAGGACTTTATAAAACCATCAACAGCGGCACCTCCTGGGCAATAGTAGGTGGCGGACTGCCCGCAAATACCCAGAACGGAAGGATTATTATCTCTAATTATTCCACCAATAACGATGTCATGATGTGCGAGGTTTGTAATAATTTCAGCACCGTAGGCATCTATCGTTCCACCAACAAAGGCGTTACCTGGAACAGTGTTACCCCCTTCTCTGAAGTAGCCAGTTGGCAAGGCTGGTATGCCCGCGGCTTACTGATGCAGCCCGGAAATAATAACAATGTTTTGGTCGGCGGAGTACAATTATTCAAATCCGTTTCTTTCGGGGATAATATCAATCAGGTAAGTAATCTCGACACGCAATATGCACACTATCTACACTCCGATATTCATAATATCATTGCCAATCCCCTTGCTCCCAACAAGGTCTATATCCTCACTGATGGCGGCTTGTTTCGTTCCAATGATTTCGGAGATACTTACTATGAATGCACCGATGGATATATAACCTCGCAGATGTATATCGGCTCGGTTTCCGCTACCAATTCCAGTAATGTTTTGGCAGGCTTGCAAGACAATTATACCGTTGAATATTTGGGGAGTGTTTATTGGTATGGAATTATCGGCGGCGATGGTTCATACAATGCGATTGATTTTAATAACGACCAGATACAATATGCCTCTTTTCAATATCTCAATGTCTATCAAACAATGGATCAATGGGCGTTTACATACAATCAAATCGTTTCCTCTCCTTCTAATCCTAATGGCGGAAATCCTGCGGCATTCTTGGCTCCATTTGTTATAAGCCCTTCCAATACATCAGTCCTATATGGTGGCAGTGATACGTTGTTTGTTTCTACCGATCAGGGTATGAATTTTAATCCTATAGGTCCTTTACCCTTCGATAATGGCAATGCTATCTTGAGTATAAGTGTTTCATCTTTCAGCACCGATACTTTATACTGTACTACAGTTCCAAATGGCACTTCGAATACTTGTAATATTTTCAGAACATTTAATGGTGGAAATACATTTACCAATGTTACAGGTACGCTTCCAAACCGCTATCCTCGCAGGATTACAGTGAATCCCAGAAATACACATGAAGTTTATATAGCTTATTCAGGTTTCGGAACGGGGCATCTTTATAAATCAATCAATGACGGACACACTTGGACGGATATTAGTGTTCCATCAATGGATATTCCTTTTCATTGCATTACTGTTGATCCTTTAATTCCGAATAATCTTTATGCAGGATGCGACTTCGGTGTATTTTTTTCTAATGATGATGGAGCAACGTGGTCAGCTTTGGATACCGGCTTTCCGGAAACAGTAATGGTTTTCGATTTGGTTATTTCTCCTTCAGATAGAAAGCTACTTGCCTTCACTCATGGGCATGGTGCTTATAAAATAGACCTGCCATTGCCGGTAAATGTGCATTCCGATGAATCATTTATTACTGCTGTTTCTATCTATCCGAATCCTGTAAAAGATGAATTGACAATTTCATTAACTAATCTTCAATCAGGCATGGTTTCATTATCTATTTATAACATGGATGGGAAACTTATAAGTGATAAAAAAGAAAACCTTAATCAAGGTAAAACCCTTGTAACGATGGATGTTTCAAGCTATCCTAACGGGACCTATTTCATGTATATCAATGACGGAGGTCAAAAAATAAACAAGAAAATTGTGGTGATGAGGTAAACAATTGCAAGAAGTATATATAAACCTAAAAACTAACCTGATGAAAACAATCTTTTTCTCCATGCTAATCGCCGCTTCAATGACGGTTTTGTTTTTTATTGTTCCAACGAACAAATCAATTATTGTATCCAAGAACAAAAGTATCGCTAAGCAAGAACCACCCCCTGATGATTGGTTCTTTAGGCAGCGAGCTTTCCCTTCAGGACAGATAAAATATGAAGCTGTTCAGGAGGCTTCCATACAAGCTATGGTGATGAAGAATACTAATTCTTCGAGGAAGAAATCATTGTTACAGACTTGGCAGTTTGCCGGTCCAAGTAACATCGGAGGGAGAGTATCTTGTGTTGCAATGCACCCCTCAAACTTACAAAAAATGTATATAAGCTCAGCAACGGGTGGCATCTTCAAATCGAATGATGCAGGTACTACCTGGTTTCCTGTTTTTGATGCGCAACCGAGCCTGTCTATGGGTGATATTGCCATTGCTCCTTCTAATGCCGCCATCCTTTATGCAGGTACCGGAGAACCTAACTGTGGTGGGGGTTCTATGACTTACGATGGCATGGGTATTTACAAGTCTATTGACTCTGGAATCTCGTGGACAAGTGTAGGATTGGCAGCAACCAGAAACACCGGAAGGATAGCCATCCATCCTACCAATCCGAATATTGTATATGTGGCTGCAATGGGTGATTTATTCGGTGATAATGCGAACAGAGGAATCTATAAAACTACTGATGGCGGCGCGAATTGGACACAAGTCCTCTTTGTTTCGGACTCTACCGGTGGGATTGATTTGGTGATTAATCCTACGCATCCCGACACTGTCTTTGCTACGGTATGGGAACGCATTCGGAGACCGGATAGAGAGAGTTATGGGGGTGCTACTTGCAATATTTATCGGTCTTACAATGGAGGTGTTACATGGACTATCCTTACTACTGGATTACCTTCTTCATCTGCTACTGTTGGGCGGATAGGGATAGATATTTCCCAATCAAATCCCGCTACCCTGTATGCTATTTATGCTCAAAAGACAGGACCATTTCAAGCGATTTATAAGACGATTAATAATGGCGATACATGGACTGCCGTTAACGGCGCATCGCTTACGAGTATGTATGCAACTTATGGCTGGTGGAACGGAAGAATTAAGATTGATCCTACGA
Organism: uncultured Bacteroidota bacterium; assembly: GCA_903844645.1. Classification (GTDB taxonomy): domain Bacteria; phylum Bacteroidota; class Bacteroidia; order AKYH767-A; family JABDAW01; genus JABDAW01. Next base: position 13,002 of record CAIMUP010000133.1, on the reverse strand, counting down.
ATCCGAACACAGTTTATGCAATAGGTTTTGATGTTTATAAAACTGTGAATGGAGGCTCCACATGGACAAACCTTACCTCCGGAATTCATCCTGATCAACATGCTGTTTATGTGCATCCGCTGAATCCTAATTTTGTTCTTCTCGGGAATGATGGAGGGGTGAGCATTTCCCCGGATGGTGGCATTACATGGAATGATGTTTCTACCCTTCCCATCACACAATTTTACTCTTGCGAAATAGATAATCTGCAACCTACAAACCTTTATGGAGGAGCTCAAGACAATGGTACCAATTACACGCCTACCGGTAATACTAATGATTGGCAATGGGTCTATGGGGGTGATGGAATGTGCGTAAAAGTGGACCCTACAAATAGTTTCAATCAATTCTTCGAATATCAATATGGAGCTTCTACCTTTGGGACATTTGGTACGCGCCAAAATTGGAAAACACCCTTCGTTTTAGATCCTCTTATCCCGACAACTACTTACTATGGCGCAGAGAAATTATACAAAAACGGCTTTGCTATCAGCCCTGATCTTACTCATGGTCCGGGGAGCGGCAATCTGGTGTATGGAACCATTACAACGATCGCCGTTTCCAAGGCAAATACCAACACTATTTATGTAGGGACGGATGATGGAAACGTACAAGTTACCACTAATGGAGGGTCTTCGTGGACGAATGTTACGGGTACGCTGCCTGTCCGATGGATTACCTGTGTGGCTGCCGATCCTATCAATTCTATGGTGGCGTATGTTACCATTTCCGGCTATCGGTATGACGAATATTTGCCTCATGTTTTCCGAACTTCTAATGGGGGTGCAAGTTGGCAAGATATTTCTTCCAATCTTCCGCAGGCTCCCGTGAACGACCTTGTTATTGACCCGCTTGTAGGCACAATTCTTTATGCCGCGACCGATGTCGGAGTGTATTATACTTTAGACCTTGGGCAGCACTGGCAGCTCCTTGCCAATGGGCTTCCGAATGTGCCCATTACCCAGCTTTGTTTGCATAATGCCACCCATACTTTGGTTGCCGCCACCTATGGTCGTTCGATGTATAAATTAGATATTAGTTTAGTAACTTCTATGCAAAATCTTATCCCCGAAGAATTAACGATAAAGTGTTATCCTAACCCGGTTACCACGCAGATTTTGTTTTCATTTAATAAGGAATTAAACAATGCTTCACTGAAGATTTATAATCTTAAAGGACAAGAAGTGTTTTCTAAAACAGGTATTTCGGGGAAGGAATTAAGCATAAACAGAGCCTTTCTACCTTCGGGTATTTACTTCTATAAATGGAATGCCGAAGGCAAAAATGTTACCGGAAAGCTTGTTTTGGAGTAACGAATCCCTTTTTTTCATTTCCTATTAAACCCTTTTCTTCTTCCTAACTAAGCATCCTTTACGTTGAAGAAAGGACTTTTTACAGGGAAAAGACGATATTGTAACAATACGTGAAGAGATTGTTACAATATGTACAGACTTTGTAACAATATGTGAAGACATTGTTACAATATGTACAGACATTGTAACAGTATGTGAAGACATTGTTACAATATGTACAGACATTGTAACAATATGTGAAGACATTGTTACAATATGTGCAGACCTTTGTATATTATCTACAGACCTTTGTATAATATCTGCAGATAATATACATTTATCGTCTTTTCCAATGATTTTACCTGGAGAATAGCAAATGTTGAAGCATAGATTAGATCGAAAATCAGGCTTAATAAAAGGCATGACTATACTACATTGCATGAATAGGCGTTAGCTTGATTAATGAAAATCGAATACCTGTGCCATTCGTGTTTATATATAGAAACCGAAGATACCTCTTTAGTAATTGACCCTTGGTATAAGGGTGGAGCCTACCTGAATCAATGGCAATTGTTTCCAAAACCCTTGGAAACAGGCATGTTGAAGGATGTAAAGATTATATTGTTTTCGCATGGGCATGAAGATCATTTGCATCCTGAATCATTGGCAGAATTACCCACAGAAGCTCACATTTATTTCCCTTATCAATGGCGAAAAGGCGTGAAAAAGTATTTGCGAGAAACAGGGTTTAATAACATAACCGAGGCAGTAAGTTTCAAATCTTATTCGCTGTCAAAAGATACCAAGATAACCTTTGTAGGATTCGGTTTGGAGAGCATCATCATCATCGAAGATAAAGGGAAAGTGATTGTAAATATCAACGATGCCCTGAACTCGCATCACGAGAATGTGGTAAAGATGTTTCTTTCCGAAATTAAGCAACGGTATCCTAAGATAGACTATCTTTTTTCAGGATGGAGCGGTGCCGGATACTTCCCCAATACCGTGCATTTCAAAGGAAAAGATGATGTGGAAATCGCAAAGATTCGAGAGCAGTATTTTGCTAATAACTTTTGTAAGAGTATTCAATATTTACAGCCCGAAACTGCCATTCCTTTCGCTCCAGGATTCATCCTTTTAGCCGAAGACAAACGGTGGATTAATGATATTAAGTTCCCCCGCGACCTTCTTGAATCCTATTATAAAAAGTATTACGATGCAGCATCAAAGATTAATTTTTGCATCCCCAATCCCGGAGATTATTTCGATGAAAACGGTTTCCATCCCGTTTCATCTTACTATAGTAAAATGAAGAACGGAAGCCTTAATCATCTTATCGAAAACGATTATGCCGAAGAATTGAAAGATGCTCAAAAGATAGCGTACATAAGCCAGGGAGATGCCGCAATACTGCAAGAAAAGCTATCTATTTTCATCAACAAAAACAAAAGATTGTTTGATAAAACGGTGTTATCCGAAGCAGTCTTTGCCGTTCAGTTGAAGGACTTGAAAACCCTCGATTATTTTAATTTCGATTACGCGAATAATCATTTTCAGATCACCCGTTCCTCGGAATTAAAGCCTGATCGGAAGCTGCTTATCCGCACTGATTCCAAGCTGTTGAGCCATTCTATAAAACAAGATTGGGGAGGTGATGTCCTGACCATCGGGTATGGTATTGATATAGATGTTTTCGATGAACAAGCGTTGGAACAAAACCTTGATATCGTCTGTGTTCGGCTACTTACCAAATATCCCACCGCCAAAGAGAGTATGATTAAAAACCCTTTGCGAGCAATGACTTATTTTATCCGTCATCCGATGATGTCGAAGTTGGTTTTAAAACAAAAACTGATACTACGCAACGAAGTAAATAAGTTTCCCTATAACGAACGCGACCATTGGATAAACTTTACCAAATGTGAGCTTTGCCAAGTGTGCAATATGCCTCTGTTTAGCTTTGAATTCGGCGAAAGTTTGAATCCAAAAACAAAAGACAACTAACAAGAAATAGGAGGCAAAGAAAGACCTTGAATTGATCTTTGCAATTCTCCTGTCAAGACACGGAATGAACCAAATTCTTTTGTTGAGAATACAGCACTATTTTGTTCAAGATTCCTTGCGAAGGCTCGAAAGTAGCACTATCAAAAAGAGCCTTTGCGGCAAGAATTGTTTGGTAGTCTTCCTTAGTGTCATCATCGTTGTCAATAGCATCAACAACTTGAACTGTTTCTAAGATTTCTGTTTCGTTGTAAGCGAACGCAATTAAGTTTTGTAAAGTAAGGTTTCTGTCCATACACAAGTATTAAATTAAACATGAATTAATAAGATTAAATAGATTTTATATGCCCTAAAAACGACGGGCATATAAAATTATTATAAGTAAATGCAAAAAACTTGCAACGCCTTATTAAAGTTACTTGTTCTGGATATTTAAAAGACTATCGGTCGAAGAAATCTATCTTCCTATCTTCGATCATTTCGCGAAGATGAATGAGGGCATAACGCATTCTTCCAAGCGAAGTATTGATACTTACACCGGTAATTTCGCCAATGTCTTTGAAGCTCATCTTACAATAATGACGAAGGATCAGAACCTCTTTTTGTTCAAACGGAAGTTCGTCAATAAGGTCTTGCAATTGTTTCTCCATTTCCTTAGTCTCCATATTATCCTGGGCACTGTTTTCGAGGAGGTCAATACGGTCGAAAACATTGTACTCATCCGTATCCCGCAACATGGGATAATGTTTCTCTTTACGGAAATGGTCAATCACTAAATTGTGACCAATCCGCAATACCCAACCGAGGAATTTACCTTCATCCTTATACCTTCCTTCATGCAGCTTATCTATCACCTTGATGAAGGTGTCTTGGAAGATATCATCGGCAAGTTGAGGGTCTTTTACAAGAACAATAATGGAAGTATAAACTTTCCTTTTGTGCCTGTGAACAAGGATTTCGAAACTGGCGTTATCGCCGTTCAGGTAGTTCTGTATTAACTCCTGATCACTAAGATTTGATTCTTTCATGCTGATCTAAAATAATTAGTTGTTGAAAATTAAAACTGTAAATTATTGTAGTGGTTTATTCGATCAGCATGTCTCCTTTCTTTTCTTGGTTAAACTTATTTTTAATGTTCCTTTTCGGGGATTTATTCTTTGTTTCGAGCGACAAAATTAGGGAATTGAAATGTAACTACCAAATTTTTCTTTAATATTCTTTCCTTTTCTATCCTGATTTAGGCTTTCATTAACCTATAATCAGCCTTTGTTTTCCTTCTGCCAGCGAACCATTTCTCCATAGTGTTGCTTACGATTCAGAGCGTTGATGGTTTGTGCAATTCGCTTTGTTTTGGTGGGAATTGTTTTGGCACTTTGTATCCAGACTGAGAAATATCGTTGATGCCCTTTTGGCAGGGTTTTAAAGAATTCGAGGGCTTTGGGTTCATCGGCAAGGCATTCCAAAAGGTCGTCATCGAGGAGCATGGGGCTGGTATCTTCTTCAATTTCTACGGTGATTATGGCTCCGTGTTTCTTCCCGATTGCTTTGCGAATCTCCTTTTTTAATGCCATAATAAAAGCTCCATTTCCCATAGGGATGATGGCGATGCCGCTGAATTCCCAAGTATCTAACTTCCCTTTCACGCGGAACGATTTCTTATTGCCGGGTTTAATTTCTTTGGCGACATCGGCAGGGATTTCGATATAAGTCCAGCCCGTTTTCTCGCCTTGTTCCCCGAATTTGAGGATGGTTGTTTTGAATTGAATCATACGTTTTCGAGCTGCAAAACTACCGATAATCCAGATATTCCAAAAAGCTGCCTATATAATAGGAGTGTTTCAACGGGAATGGAATCCGAAAATGCCTTCGATAAGTGCATCTTACCTCTTGGCATTTGCTCAAACCGATAATACACGTGTATTATCCCACTTGGCGTTTGCTGAAGTGAATAATACACGTGTATTATCGGTTTGAGCAAATGCTAAAGTGAATAATACACGTGTATTATCGGGTTGAGCAAATGCTAAGAGGTATAATACACGTGTATTATTGGGTTGAGCAAATGCTAAGGGGGATAATACACGTGTATTATCCATTTGAGAAATTTCTCATTCCTTTAAATTCCTCGCGGCATGGAATAATATTAAAAAAATGATGCCTCGATTGGGGTGTTTTAATGGTCATAAAATTATATATATTTGCCCTCCTAACCAAAAATTAGTTCTTATGAAAACAATTATTACAAAGAAAAATCGTGCCGCCTTCCTACTCGTTTTGGCTCTTTTATTAATGAATACCCGAACGACCTTTGCGCAATCGCAAGGACCGCTGAATCCTTCACTCGTATCCGAACCTGCTTTTGCCTGCCTCGGCTGCCCAGGAGAAGATTGGACGAGTTGGGCAAATGCCGAATCGAACGATCATCAATTTGCCGAAACCGACCTTATGCAACATGGTTATTGCTTCCAAAGCACCTGCTATTTTTCACGAGTAATGACCGCAACGAAATATCATTTCTCGATACCGCTAACCGCTACGCTCACGGGCATTGAAGTGCAGATGGAAAAATATGGATTGGTAGCCAATGCCATCCAAGACACCATCATCCAATTAACATTTAGTGGTGTTCCTTTAGGGAATAACAACCCCCTCGCCGGGCTGTGGACGGGCAACGATTCGCTGTATATTTATGGCGGAAGCACCGATTTATGGGGCTACGCCTAGACGCCGGCAATGGTTAATGATTCCAGTTTTGGGATGGAATTAAGGGTGATGAATACGAACGCCAACCCAACCAATGCTTTGATAGATTGGATCGGGATAAAGGTTTATTATACCCTCCCAACCGAGGTAAGTGGGCTGAATTTTTCATCGAATGATGCCCTCAATTTTCAATACGATGGTACTAATTTAATCATGAATGCCAACCTCGGGGAAGAACTTAATAACCCCCAAATAACCATTTATGACCTTTTAGGGCAACCAAAATGGAAAGAAACTATCCCCCCGATCAGTAAAGGAAAAAGCAGTAAAACCATCCCCGTAAACGCCCTATCCGCAGGTGTCTATTTCGTTGAATTGACGGGCGTCAGCGAACATTTTATTAAGAAAATAATAGTAGGTTATTAACAGGGTGAATTACCCTGTGTTAATAAAAATTTTAACTAAAAATTTGGAAGTTAACAAAGAAAACTGTAATTTTGTACCCCGAAACCAAAATTTATATAGCTATGAAAAATTATACAAGGAATTTGAATTGTGTTTTATGCACCCTCGCACTGATGCTCGGGTTGTTTATGTTGTCCAATAAATCCGATGCGCAATCGCAAGGAGTAAACAGCCCCGTGTGGGTGCTTAATGTGAATTGGATGTGCCAGACATGCCCTGGAGCGACTTGGGGAAACCTGGTTAACGGAGAGCAAGTGGATAGTGTGTACGCCGTAGCAACTTTGCAACCATACGGCACTTGCACCAATGCAAGCTGCTTTTATTCGAGGGAATACACCCCTTCCGAATATCTTTTTCATCTCCCATTAACAGCAACTATTACAGGGATAGAATTGCAAGTAAGCAAGAAGGCATCATCCGATAATGCGATTGTGGATAGACTTGTTCAACTGATGAATGCCGATACGTTGGTAGGTGCCAGCAGAGAAGATGTTACCACCTTTTGGACGATGAATAATGAGATTTCTCATTACGGCGGAAGCACCGATTTATGGGGATATAACTGGACTCCGGCAATGATCAACAGTAACTACTTTGGGGCATGGTTCAAAGCCGAAAACAAAAGCAATACACAGCATAGGGTGTATGTGGATTGGATAGGGATTACCGTTTATTACAGCACCACTTCTACTACAGGTACTGAAACTATTTCTTCCGCTTCTTCATCAAATAATATCAATGTTAATTATGATGCGGCAAACAACAGCTTATCCCTTGTTACTAACTTCGAGGAGGCTATTCCTTCTTCGACAGTTGCTATTTTCAACATGCTGGGGCAGGTTCAATTCAAGAAAGAAATGACCAACATCGTGAGGGGTGTTAACAGAAATGAAATGAAAACAAATACCCTTGCCCCGGGTGTTTATTTAGTTGAGTTTACTGGTGGCGGCAGAGACATCACCAAGAAAATGGTGGTCGCAAAATAACTTCCCCGAGGGATTCTTTAAACAAGAAATCCGAAATCTATAAAAATAGATTTCGGATTTTTTATTTAAGGGATATTGTAGACTATTCTTTCGGTTTCTTGGCAGCAACTTTCTTCTTTGGTTCACCTTTAAACTGCAAGGTGGCTAAGGCAGATTCGGCTCCTGCCAGTTCTTTTTTAATCTCTATCGAACCTATTTCTTCCGTCAGCAAAGCGGTATCATAGGCGAAGGAACAGTTCAGTAAAATATTCTTATATCCGGTAACGAAATGGTGAATACGATACACTTTTTTCCCGCTTGCCCAATCGCCTTCGTAGTATAAAAACTTTCTGCCGTTGATGGTTTTCCAGATGGCGTCGAACTCTGCTTTTTTCACAAATTCTTTGTCGAGATATTCTTCAATCTCAAACAATGCAGGGTCCATCGTTCGCGGTGTGAGGCGGAAACTGCCTAGATATTCCTCATAAAAAACATAGGTCATGTTGTTCTCAACCTCATGCATCCAATAGTCAGGATAGCGAAATGTTACCTCATCTTTTACCGTGGTAAATACTTTATAATCTTCATTCATGGATGCAAAACTATAAAAAAAAGGGTTAATGTTTTATTCGGTGGGGAGATTCGTTTCATCCTCCTTTTATTGTTACTCCCAAGGGGTCGTAATCATAAAAGGATGAATGAATAAACTCGCTGTAGAGAATAGGAGAATCGCTATAGAATATGGGAGAATCGCTGTAGAGAATAGGAGAATCGCTGTTTTTTAGTTAAAAAGAGTTAATATTTTAACATTTGAGGGGGAAGTGTTTAGGGAAAGAAACCCAAGAATGGGATTTGGAAGCGGGATGTTTGTGGAAGATTTAGTAGTTTTGGCGGCGTGAAGAAGGGATTATTAATAGCAAGAAACGTTTTTTATACATTATTAATTTGTATCATTTTTGTTGTTACAGCCTTGGTGATTAATTTTGCAATCATTGAAAAACTCATTATCCCAGATAGAGGAAATTTTGATGAAGCGACCGGAAAGGTCTTTGATTTGTTTTATGATATATCTTCTAATACGGGATATAATGTAGAACCATCTTTGTTTAATGGTATTTTTACAATAACAATTGGTATGCTAATAGGAATATTGTATTCATACAAAACTGTTTGGAGAAAGCTTTGACATTTTTTCTTTCATCGTTTTGAGATACCATCCGCTTGGCGGTGGTGCATCAAAACGATGAAGATTAGTATAATTCTCTGTCGCGTTCATGCTATCCTCACGGTGGATTGCTATCTTTGCGGCTTATAAAAGAAAATGTTAGTATTAAATAATATAAGTTTTGAATTTGGCTCGAGGTATCTTTATAAGGATGCGAGCTGGCATATTAAACCCAAGCAGAAAATCGGTTTGATAGGGGCGAATGGTACCGGTAAATCTACGCTTTTGCGCATTATCGTTGGGGAATATGGTATCGAAAGTGGCGAGATTACCATGCGGAAAGATATTAAACTGGGCTTTCTGAATCAAGATTTATTGTCTTATGAATCGGATGATGATATCTTGACGGTGGCGTGTGAGGCGTTTGAAAGGGAGAATCAATTGCATGATGAAATAGAGGCGATATTGGTGCGGATGGAGCATGATCACTCGGAAGAAATCATGCATGAGCTGCATGACAAGCAGCATGAATTTGAGGTGCTGGATGGCTATAATATCAAGCATAAAGCAGAGAAGGTTTTGGAGGGATTGGGCTTTACTACGGTTGATTTGGTGCGTCCTTTGAAGGAGTTTTCGGGAGGATGGCGGATGCGGGTGATGCTTGCCAAGATTCTTTTGCAGAAGCCTGATTTGTTACTGCTTGATGAGCCTACCAATCACTTGGATTTGCCTTCTATCAAATGGATTGAGGACTACCTCGTGAAGTATGAAGGGGCAGTGGTAATTGTTTCTCATGATAGGTATTTCTTGGATAAGATTTGTAATAGAATTGTGGAAGTGGCGAATCAAAAACTCACGCAATACGTTGGGAATTATTCTCAATATCGAATAGAAAAAGTGGAGCGAGAGGAATTGCAGAAGAGTCAGTTTGCTAACCAGCAGATATACATTAAGGAGCAGGAACAATTGATTAATCGCTTCCGTGCCAAGGCTTCTAAAGCGAAGATGGCGCAGTCGCGAATCAAGCAATTGGATAAGCTGGAACGGATAGAGAATGTGGAGTCGGATAATGCTACTATTAAGTTCTCTTTTAAGTTCACAAAGCAGCCAGGTAAGACGATTGTTGAATTGAAACATGCCAGCAAATCTTATCCCGGAATAGAGATATTAAAGGATGCCGAAGCTACGATTCTGCGTGGCGATAAGATTGCTTTGATTGGTGCTAATGGAAGAGGAAAATCTACCTTGCTAAGAATGATAGATGGATGCGAAGAGTTCCAAGGGACAAGGGAATTGGGCTTTAATGTGACGAAGACTTTCTATGCCCAGCATCAGTTGGAGGCATTGAATATTAATAACAATCTGATGGAAGAACTTATCCATCTTACTCCCGGTCAGAATGAAACAACTTTAAGGACTTTGTTGGGTTCTTTTCTATTTCATGGCGATGATGTTTTTAAGAAGATAAAAGTTCTATCAGGAGGTGAGAAATCAAGGGTTGCATTGGCTAAGTCTTTATTGATGGATTCTAATTTCCTCTTGCTTGATGAGCCTACCAATCACTTGGATATTCAATCCGTAAACATGTTGATAAAGGTTCTGAATCAATACGAAGGAACCTTTATTGTTGTGTCGCATGATAGATTCTTTTTATCTGCTATTGCTAATAAGATTTGGTATATCGAAGATAAAAAGATTAAAGAATATCCCGGTACTTATGATGAATTTGAAGAGTGGGAAGAGAAGCGTAAAAAGAATGGTTCGGATGTGAAGAAAGAAATAGTAATTCCTAAGAATAAAGCCGATAACGCAGTAGATAAGCAGAAGGAAGCCGAGCAGAAGAAGAAAGTTCAGCAACTGTCTAAAACAGTAAAGAAATACGAAGAAGAGCTTGCGAAGATAGAAGCAGATAAACATGATGTAGAGAATGAACTTGCCAAGCCTGAAGTATATGCTGATGTTAACAAGCGCAAAGAATTGATGGATAAATATCATAAGATGGAACAGCTCCTTTCCCAACAAACAAAGGTGTGGGAGAAGGCTTTCAATGATTTGATAGAACTCGAATCGGTGTAGCATGTTCCGTTTATTTCTTTGTACAATTGCGTTTGCGACAGTATCACAATTTAATTTATACAGTCAATCTTACGTTGCAGAAAATCATCTTCGATATGAGAATTATGAGTACAATCCGAACATAAAAACCGTCCTTCTTCACAAAGATTTAGGCAATCCATTTTCCACTAACGACCAACTTGCCGATGAAGTTATCAGCCTTAATACTAACGATAAATTGCTCCTCTCGTTCGATGATCTCGAGGGTGGCACTCGCGATTATTCCTACACTTTTATTCATTGCGATGCACACTGGCAGCCCAGCGATGTGGACATTTTCAGCTACATCAAAGGATACACCGATGACCGCATTACCGACTATCATTCATCCTACAATACCATCCAATCGTTCACCCATTACAACCTTTCCTTTCCGAATGAAAACATTCGCCTTACGAAGTCCGGCAATTATATTATCATGGTTTATGCCGATAATGACAAAGAAAAATTAGTCCTCACCCGTCGCTTCATGATCGTCGATCGCCACGTCTCCATCAAGGCACAAGTGAATCCTTCGATGTCCCCCAAAGATCATTTCAGCAGGCAACAGATAGATTTCAGGATCCTTTATTCAGGCTATCAAATCTTCAATCCCTTCGATGAATTGAATGTCGTGATAAGACAAAACGGCAGATGGGACAATGTACTCACCGACATCAAACCAGTCTTCTTAAAAGACAATGAATTAGACTATCAATTCCAATCCGAAATCGCCTTCAATGGCGGCAACGAATACCGATGGTTCGACACCCGCACCTTAAAAATCCTTACCGAACGCACAGCCAAACTATTTACCGATTCCCTGACCAATATGTACCATGTTTTTCTTCTCCGCGACGGCAACCGAGCCAAGAACAGTTACTTCACAAACACCGATTTGAACGGCAATTATTTCATCCACACCCAAGACGGCAGCAACCCCGATTTAGAAAGCGAATACGCATACATTCATTTCCTTTTACCCTACGATTCACCCCAAACAAACGGCAATATATACATCTTCGGAGGCTTGACCGATTGGACCATCAAAGGAGAAAACAAACTAACCTACAACCCCCAACGCCACGCCTACGAAGGTACCATGTATGTCAAACAAGGCTACTACAATTACCAATATCTATTCATGGACGACAAAGCCGCGGTCGCCGATGAAACCTTCCTCGAAGGCAATCATTACGAAACCGAAAACGACTACACCATCTACGTGTACGACCACCCCATCGCCAGCCGGATAGACCTCCTCATCGGCATCATCAAGATCAATTCCGTCAAACGATTTTAGATACTATCATTACCGATACCAATCATCATCGTCTTGATGCACCACCGCCAAGCGGATGGTATCTCAAAACGATGAAAGAAACTTTCTAGATATTAGGGCTTTTATTTAACACTAAAAGAAAATAGGTTGGTTTTAGTCACCGTTGCGACCAATATGTATTCTCCAGGTTCAAGATTATTTATGGTTAATAGAAAAATATCGCTTTTTATTTTCTTATATACAATATCAAAACCATCTTGAAATATTAAACCAGTTGATTTCACATGCCCAACCATACATTTACGTTTTTGCCCATCTTGTTTGGTTTTATAAAGATAGTAAATATCCTTAACATTAGTCATTGTACCATTAATAAGACCTTGTTTAAGAATTAACTTTATTGGGTTCCTTTTATTAATAATTAATGAGGAATTAGCGGTATTTATCTCATAAGTAATCTCTGCTCCTTTAGATCCCCCATATTTTTGTATAATTTCATAATGCTCTTGTGGTAAAGGAGTTTGAATAAAATTACTATCAAGATATATCGGCTCAAAAGGAAAATCGGGTTCAGTAATCTTTGAACCCAATGAATCTTGGGCAAAGGAATTTATGTTGACAGTAATGATTAATACTAAGAATGTAAATATTGATTTCATCTTTAATTGATTTTAATAAGCCGCCAAAACTACAAAATCTTTCATTCACACCAAGTCCCCTGTATAATTTTTTCCATTGCGCTTCAGCATCTTTTGCGGCATGAAAAACGAGGAGAATTGCTTGAATAGGATGAATAGTGTAAAGGTGATGAATGATACCCTATATATAGGAGTGGAAAAGATGAACTTTTATATTGAAATACCCTTAAAAAAGGTTGTTTTACCCAAAAGGACATACCACTTACCCAAAAGGACATACCATTTACCCAAAAGGACATACCATTTACCCAAAAGGACATACCATTTACCCAAATGGACATACCATTTACCCAAATGG
>CAIMUP010000132.1 GCA_903844645.1 uncultured Bacteroidota bacterium | reverse complement strand
GGTATTAACGGGCATACTTTTTTCGTGGAATGTCGTGGATAATGCAAAGGAGTTTTTCTTTTTATTAGTCTTTTTGAGCGTCGGGGCTTATGGCTTTTTCCTTTCATTAGATTTGTTTTTAATGTTCTTCTTTTTAGAACTCGCAGTCATCCCAAAGTTCTTGTTAATAGGCATCTGGGGCAGCGGCAAGAAGGAATACAGCGCCATGAAATTAGTGCTCATGTTAATGGGCGGATCGGCATTGGTATTAATAGCATTGCTCGGAATTTATTTCTCAACACCCAGTGTTGATGGCAAACATATTTACGATTTATTAAGCATCTCAAAGCAACATATTCCATTGGATATGCAGATGATTTTCTTCCCGCTTGCCTTCTTGGGATTCGGAGTTTTCACAGCCATATTTCCTTTTCACACTTGGGCACCCGATGGTCACTCTTCCGCTCCCACTGCGGCATCCATGTTTCTTGCCGGTATCTCAATGAAGCTCGGAGGGTACGGATGTTTAAGAGTCGCAACGTATTTAATGCCCGAAGCCGCGAAGGAATATTCTTCGATAATAATTGTACTCGCAACCATCGCAATAATCTATGGAGCATTCGCCACCATGATGCAGAAAGATTTGAAATATATCAACGCATATTCTTCGGTATCTCATTGCGGATTTGTCTTGTTAGGCATCGGAATGTTAACCAAAGTTTCCATCAATGGAGCGGTACTTCAAATGGTTTCTCATGGTGTAATGACAGCCCTTTTCTTCGCCGCTATCGGAATGATTTATGAACGATCGCATACAAGAATGGTTGCCGATTTAGGAGGATTATTAAAAACGATTCCCTTCATTTCGGCAGTGATATTTATTGCTGGATTATGTTCGTTAGGCTTACCAGGATTAAGTGGATTCGTTGCCGAAATGACCGTATTCATTGGCTCCTGGCAGAACCCTGATACCTTCCGACGCATTGCAACTATCTTGGGATGTATGTCTTTAGTAGTGACGGCAGTTTATGTTTTAAGAGCATTAGGAAAGTCAGTAATGGGACCCATAACCAATGAACATTTTCTTCATTTGAAAGATGCAACGTGGAATGAGAAATTAGCTTCTGCAATTTTAATCTTAGCGATTTTCGCCATCGGATGTGCGCCGTTTTGGTTGAATAATTTAATCTCTCCCGATTCTCAAATCATCTTCGATAATCTCTCGCGGGCAGGCATCGGGCAATAGGTAGTAGTAACAAGAAATTTCCTCCGGTTTCTCAAACTTTATTGAGCGGGGAAGCCCATTAATTTGTCCAGCGAAATACCGTGTTTTTTACAAATCTTCAGTGCTTCCTCCAGCAAAAGCGGTTCGCTTCCATTAATACGCCGATAGGCACTATCAGTGCTTATTTCCAGTAATTCAGCTACTTCTTCTGCCATCGAAACATGTGCTGGAATTTTGGCATTTAATTGTTTAAAAAGTTTTAATTGCAAGTTTGTTTTTTTCATAATAATACAATTTTTTTACCCCTCTATCAGATTTTATAGGTGTTTTCACTGCGGCAAAAATAGGGAAAAGATTTGCATTAATAAATCGCATTCCTGAATATGTATAACCGTTAAAAAAGGAAGAAGATTTAAACACCCTTTCCAAGAAATTAAAAGTTGCTTGCGGAACGGGGGGAACGATGATGGATTGTGAAATACTTATTAGGGAAATTATCGCGAGAAGATCATTATCCTTTTAATTAAGGACGGATGTAAGGTAAGGATAGCCGGAAGTTGAATGAATTAAGAATTGAGTTAGTGTGTTTTTTTGTTTTCACATCCATCATCATTCTGATCAAAAATTCTTCCTTGATTGAAATTTTAAAAAATTAGTTGGGTTAATAAAAAAGCAGGGCATCTTAATTAAAAAACACCCTGCCTAATTTATGAACTTCAAAGTCCTTCGAACCTTTAGTTCACTGTAACATAAAAATACTGCCACGCTGTGAAAACTCCGTTGGTATCTACACGATGCCTTACCCAGACTTTAGAAACCGGAGTAAAACCACCATACGACATCCTTGTTTTATGAGATGTACCAACTGAAGTCCAAACAACTCCATCAACAGATTTTTCCCAAATATGAAAAGCTATCCTTGAAGCACCAGGAGCAACCACTTTCATAGTTCCTAAAGTATTAGTATTAGAAACATTATAAACTGTAGCCTTTCTGGTATTTACAGATTTTACAAAAAACAACCCAGACTCTATAATAGTAATAGCTGTGAGTGGACTTGTATTTGCGGCTGCTTGAGCCACAGCCATCAAGGCTTTCAAAGCATTCTCAACAGCCTTCCAACTATTATCCCGAATCGGTTTCAATCCTTTAGTTCCTGTCTGCATATTTGTTTGTGCGGTTACGAAAGCAGCCACCAGAGCCAAGTAAGCAGTGATGGTTGCCGGAGCTATCACTATATTAAGGTTGCCACTACATGCGTTTATTCTTGCTCGTGCCCAGTCTGCTCTTAATTTATAACTCCTTGGGATCTTGAGCACGGCAGTAATAACCTTGTTCGTATTAGGCAAAGTTACCAATACGATTAATGAATTACCATTTGGCAAAGTCAACAAGACCATAACGGAATTGTTATTTTCTTTTCTTACTTTTCTTGTTGATTTTTTACCATCGGTTTGCGAAACAACTTTAGTGGATTTTGCAGCACTCTTCTTGGTGAAAAGCACAGACAAAATTATTGCGGCAGATAAGAGCGCGCCTCTTATTCCCCCAACCGGAGTATGTTCTACAAACACCCGATTTGCATTCCTGATATTCCGCGAATTATAGTTAGCTTTACGGATACCAATCTTTCTTTTTGCTACCAACTTTTTGTTGACAGCAGAACCATTACTTCTTGCCCTCTTAGCGGTTCTGTTACTAATTTTTTTCACTCTTTTAGGAGCGGAGGATTCTTTACTTTTTAACATTTTTAATAATTTTAAATTAAACATAAATATTTAAACTACTTTCCCGCTGTATGCGAGATTAAAAATGTGTAGGGGAAGTATTTTTAACTGTCTTTGAAGTGGGTCCTCTGAATCTTATCCCGAATCGGAGGAGGGGCTAACCTCAAACAAGTAGGTGCTGCTGGGTTCCAATACTTAGGATGCACAATGCTTAATACGCAAGGCGGAAATTAAAGTTGCAATTCCTGACAGATAATTTTCATTTCTGTAAGGTATTAAATCATAGCGATAATCTCATTTGTTTTTGTTTGTGTAGTTTTG
>CAIMUP010000131.1 GCA_903844645.1 uncultured Bacteroidota bacterium | reverse complement strand
TCATACACCCCAAGCATCCTGTATAATTTTTTCTTTTGGAATAAGCCAGCTTCTCCTTTCTTGCCTGATAAAATCCCACTTCCCCAAGAATTCTACACTTAAAAACAGCGATTCTCCCATCCCTTACAGCGATTCTCCCATCCCTTACCGCGATTCTCTCATCCCTTACCGCTATTCTCCCATCCCTTACAGCGATTCTCCCATCCCTTACCGCGATTCTCCCATCCCTTACCGCGATTCTCCCATCCCTTACCGCGATTCTCCCATCCCCAACCAACTTTCTCCTGTCAACATCTGTTAAATGCTTATCGGCAACCGTTAAATACTGACGCTTTCATGGAATAACTTGTGGAGGAATGATAATTACCGATATTTTTTGTAGTTTTGCGGCATGAACTTTGTAAAGGGAAACGATATTAATAACAATAATAAATAATTAAAAACATGAAAAGAATAAATTTTGTAATCGCAGTTGTAGTAGTTGCCGTCATTACTTATGGCTTTGTGGCAATCGGAAAGAACAATCAAAAATTAGCTGAAGGAACTGAAATCGGGATGATGGCTCCTGAAATTAAGGGCATGAATCCTGAAGGAAAAGAAATCGCTTTAAGCACCTTAAGAGGCAACATTGTCTTGGTTGATTTCTGGGCATCGTGGTGTGGTCCTTGCCGTGCCGAAAATCCTAATGTAGTCGCTACTTATGAGAAGTATAAGGGTGCGAAGTTTGCCGGAGCTAAAGGATTTACCATCTACAGCGTATCTTTGGATGCCGACAAAGCGAAATGGATGAGCGCAATTGCTTCTGACCATTTGACATGGGTGTATCACGTGTCTGATTTGTTGCGTTGGGATTCTAAATTATCCAAGCCTTATGGGGTAATGTCTATCCCTACTAACTTTTTGTTGGATGCGAATGGGGTAATCATCGGGAAGGCATTGCGTGGCGAAAGTTTGCCTCAACAATTAGAGAAATTAGTTCAGCACTGAGCCGAATTAAGTAAAAGCTTTCTCTTAAATTAATAAAGTATTAAACGGTTTAAAAGGATTTACTGACAAATTGTCAGGCGAGTGTCGTTTGGCAAACTGTTTGTTAGTGGCATCAATCCTTTTAAACCGTTTTATTAATAAATAATCATGAATAACGATAACAAAGAAGAACCAATGGAGACCGTAAATCCTGTGGAGGATACCGTTCCTATTAATAAGGATGAACAAAAGATGGATTCCGCTGATACCGGAAAGGAATTGGATGAGATAAAGGCGGAAGTTGCCTTGTATAAGGATAAATTCCTTAGGCTAACGGCAGAATTTGATAACTTCCGTAAGCGTACGATGAAGGAAAAGATGGAAGATCATAAGCTTGCCGGCAAAGAGATATATCTTTCCCTCCTGCCGGTATTGGATGATATGGAAAGAGCGATGAAATCTATCAATAATGCATCGGATTTGGAGGCTTTGAAGATGGGAATTAATCTTATTTATACCAAATTCAAAGCAACATTAGAGTCGAAGGGAGTAAAGGAAATAATTTCTGTGGGAGAACCATTCAATACCGACCATCATGAAGCAATTACCAGCGTGGATGTACCTTCCGAGGATCTAAAAGGTAAAGTTGTGGAGGAAATGGAAAAAGGTTATTGGCTGCATGATAAGATTATTCGCTTCGCTAAAGTAATTGTCGGGAAATAAGGATATGGCGAAGCGCGATTACTACGAAATATTAGGAGTTACCAATAGCTCCACCGAGCAAGAGATTAAGAAAGCTTACCGGCAGATGGCATTAAAATACCATCCTGATAAAAATCCTGATAATAAGGAAGCCGAAGATAAATTTAAGGAAGCCGCCGAGGCGTATGACGTATTAAGTAATCCTCAAAAGAAAGCTAAATACGACCAATTTGGTCATGCAGGAGTGGGCAACCAAGGTTTCGAGGGTGGAAATGTAAACATGGATGACATTTTCCAAAACTTCGGAGATATTTTTGGTGGGCAACATCCGTTCGAGAGCTTCTTTGGCGGCGGACAGAGTACCGGAGGACGAAGATATGTGAACAAAGGTACCAACCTTCGTATCAAAGTGAAATTAACCCTCCAAGAAATCGCCAACGGCGTAGAAAAAAAGATAAAAGTTAATAAACTTATTGCCTGCAAGGTATGTGCTGGATCGGGAGCCGATAAAGGATCGTCTTTTCAGAAATGTAAAACCTGCCAGGGTAGTGGACAAATCCGGAAAATTACTAACACTATCCTCGGACAGATGCAAACTACGAGCACTTGCCCTACTTGTAATGGCGAAGGGCAAACAATTATCAATCGTTGCAAACAATGTGCGGGCAGCGGCGTAGAAAAAGGCGAGGAACTGATTACTTTTAACATTCCGCCTGGTGTTGCTGAGGGAATGCAGCTTAGTCTTTCTGGCAAAGGGAATGCAGCCGAACGGGGCGGCATACCTGGCGATTTGATTATTGCTATAGAAGAGATGGAAGACCCACAATTGCAGCGCGATGGGGATAATTTATTGTACGAATTAGCATTAAATATGGCAGATGCCACACTCGGATGTTCGGTAGAGATACCCACGATTGACGGTAAGGCTAAAATAAAGATAGAACCCGGTACACAATCCGGCAAAGTGGTACGCCTCAAAGGAAAAGGGTTGCCTCCCGTGAACGGTTACCAAAAGGGAGACCTCCTGGTGCATATAAATATCTGGACGCCCCAATCGTTATCCCAAGAAGAGAAAGCGATGATGGAAAAATTGAAAGAATCACCCAACTTTAAGCCTAATCCCGGCAAAAGGGACAAAGGTTTTTTCGATCGGATGAGGGATTCCTTCCGCTAATTCCATCCCCTTCCGAATCATCAGATTCAGTTCCCTTATTTTTTTATTGGTGTACCGCCAAAGCGGATACATCCATAAAAAAATAAGGAATAAAATAAAAAATACAACCTTACAGGAATGCAAAGGGACGTACCTGTCAGGATGCTAATGCTATCGAAACTTCGGGAGTGTATCTTTTTGAATTTTTATCAGTCAAACGCAAGCCCGATACTCATTACATCATCCCCCTTTGGCTCAAACTTGAATACGTTTGGCTTAAACTTGAATACGTTTGGCGCAAACTTGAATACGTTTGGCGCAAACTTGAATACGTTTGGCTTAAACTTGAATACGTTTGGCTTAAACTTGAATACGTTTGGCGCAAACTTGAATACGTTTGGCTTAAACTTGAATACGTTTGGCGCAAAGGATACTTCCTTCTGGTAAAAGGGAATTACAAAGCTTCCTCGGGATATTGAGTTTAATCGTTTCTTTTCAAACTGATATAGTACCTGAAAGTGCATCGCTGCTTTGCAGGGAGGTAATGAATTAAGATGTAACCTACTCCCTTTTTCTTTAATCCCCTATCTGGAAACAGCGCATACTGATGCCGCCTGCCATTAATTCCTCATAAGTATGGACAATCGGCTCATCTTTTTCCGCCATCGCGATGGAATACATCAGCGGCGCATAATGATCCATCGTTGGGACAGATAAAAAAGCTGCCTGCCCTGCCTTTTCATAGTTAATAAGGTTATGGAAATCGCGGCTGTCAATGTTTTTTTTGATGTATTCATCGAACTCTTGGTTCCAATCGTAGGAGAAATGTTGTTTTTCGTCAGTAAAATACGGCATGCTCATCCGGAGGTTGTGAACAATGTTTCCGCTGCCGATAATTAGGACTCCTTTTTCTCGCAAAGCCTTTAGTTCTTTGGCTAAATCGTAATGAAATTGCATCGGCTGGTAGTAGTCAATGCTTAATTGGAACACAGGAATGTCGTGCTTAGGGAATAAATGTTTTAAAACTGTCCAAGCCCCATGATCCAAGCCCCAATCGTTCGATGTTTGGATTGCAGGGTTCAGATTTACCACCTCTTTTGCATACTCCGGTGACCCATTTGCGGGATATTGTATCTGGAATAATTCCTCGGGGAATCCCCCAAAGTCGTGAATGGTTTCCGGCTTCGGAGAAACGCATACAAAAGATCCTTTCGTTAACCAATGAGCCGAAATTACTAAGACGGCATTGATTTTATGCTTCTCTCGGATGGCATTTCCCTGTACATTCAGGCGGCGGGTAAAGGGATTATCGTACAAGGCATTCATCGGGTTGCCATGCCCTATAAAAAGAACGGGCAGTTGGTTACTTTTTGAGAAATTGTCAGTCGTATTTTTGAATTCTTTTATGTTCATTGCATTATTTAGTAAGGGAGAAACGGATAATAAAGCTAAAGTTTTGAGGAAGTCCTTCCGGTGCATCGGTTTTGTGATAACAATTCACTACATCTTGCAGGCATGGCGCGAGGCGAGCAACCAATTTTTGTGATTGCGGATATAAACTTCGGTAAAAAGTAAGTCTAACGCGAAGGGGGTGTTATTTATCTTCCCGACAAATTTCCCTTTGGCGATAACGATGATCGTATTTTCGTATTTCCGGGTAGCGGCTTCGGAAATTGTTACCTGTTCATAGCTAATTTTATTGGATACTAAGTCCGCCACCATATCCTTCTTCGTCTGCACCCACCCGTTCGAGTGAATATACTTCAAACTATCGTCCAGGATGTTAGCTAACGAGTCGGTTTGTTTAGCAATCATCCAAACAAACTTCCTTTTCGCGAGATTCAGCACCTCTTGTTCGGCATTTTCCTTTTGCGCCATCCCGATTGCTGCCACGAGTAGGGCAAAGAGTACTAAAATAATAGGTTTTTTCATCACTTATAATACAATTTGATACGGCGGCAAAGTTAAGAAAGCAGTGAGAACAGGATTTGGTAAAAGGGAGTATCATTTCGGTAAAACACATTCGTATTTTCGCCAAACCTATTTGAGTTTGAGCCAAACCTATTTGTGTTTGAGCCAAACCTATTTGTGTTTGCGCCAAACCTGTTTGTGTTTGAGCCAAACCTGTTTGTGTTTGAGCCAAACCTGTTTGTGTTTGAGCCAAACCTGTTTGTGTTTGAGCCAAACCTATTTGTGTTTGCGCCAAACCTGTTTGTGAGGGAATCCTTATCTTTGCCGCCTCAAAATAAGATAATATGAATCCCGAACAACAACTTTCCTTCGACAACACCGAGGTTGCCTTCGCCAGCAAAACCAATTCCGATTTGCGCCGTGCTTACTGGCTCTTTTGGTTTATCAATAAGAATACATTTGTTAAGATAGGCTCCTCGCTTACGCAATTTGCCATCCGCTTTTATCTGCCCGTGAATGGTATCATCAGGAATACGGTGTATAAACATTTTTGTGGCGGCGAAACCATTAATGAATGCCAGGAAACGATTAACCTCTTGGCGAAATTCAAGGTCGGGACGATACTTGATTTCTCCAGCGAAGGGCATGACGATGAAGAGGCATTTGAAGAGACCCAAAAGGAGATTCTGAACACCGTTCACCGCGCCTCTTTAGATAATAGGATTGCTTTTTGCGTCTTCAAGCCGACCGGTGTCATGCGCTTTGGGTTATTAGAGAAAATGAATGCCAAACAAACCCTCACCACTGCCGAACAGAATGAATATAAAACAGCCAAGGCAAGGGTCGAATTGATATGCCATCTATGCCATGAGAAAGGCGTTAAACTGTTTGTCGATGCCGAAGAAACCTGGATTCAGGATGTGGTGGATGAATTGATATTGGAGATGATGAAGAAGTACAACAAAGAGAAAGTCATCATCTATAATACCCTGCAACTGTACCGCAACGACCGCATCCAATACCTCCATTTCCTGATAGATGATGCCAAGAAGAATGGCTATAAAGTCGGCTTGAAATTAGTGAGAGGTGCATACATGGAAAAGGAAAACGACCGTGCCACCAAGATGAACTACCTTTCTCCTATCCATACCTCGAAAGAAGCTACGGATAAGGATTATGATGCTGCCATTTCCTTCTGCGTGGAGAACATTGAGCAGGTATCTATTTGCGCAGGTACACATAACGAAAATAGCTGCATGAACCTGGCTCAATACATGATGAAAAATAACATCCCGACCAACCATCCGCATATCCATTTCTCGCAACTGCTGGGCATGAGCGACCACATCAGTTTTAACCTTGCCGATGCGGGTTTCAATGTCTCCAAATATGTTCCCTACGGTCCTATCGCGAGTGTGCTGCCATACCTTATTCGCAGGGCACAGGAGAACACTTCGGTAGCCGGACAAATGGGCAGGGAATTACAATTTATCATCAAAGAAAGAAAACGAAGAAAGGCATAATCCAATGCCATTATTCAATACCCCTAATGTTAAATTTGGGGGCGGTATTAAACCATTCATTTCATAAAACATCATAGAGGCGATACACAAAATTAATTTATATAATTATTAAACAATGAAAGTTATGAAAAGAAAAATGATGACCATCCTCTGCTGCGTGATTGCAGTAGCGATGCTGACAATGACAAGCTGCAAAAAGAAAGAAGCCGCAGCTGCTGCTGACTCCGATACTACAGGAGCTACCGACAATACTTTGGCGGAGAACACCTCCAACGATGTCGTGAACATTGGTGCACAAGCCGCTGACCAAGGGAGTTTATCTTCCTTCCGCGAAGCCAATGACGAGAACGTATTATCTTCTTGCGCAACCGTTATGAGGGACACCGTTAACAAGTTTATAATCGTTTCATTCAACGGCGGCACATGCCTCGATGGACGCACTCGCAGCGGTACGATCACCTTCGATTATCACCTCTCGCCAGCAGGTGCTATTCACTACCGCGACCCGGGTTTTACCTTCACCGTTACCTCGAATAACTATGTCGTGGAGGGCAACCACGTGAACATTATCAACAAGACCGTAACGAACATTACCCC
Organism: uncultured Bacteroidota bacterium; assembly: GCA_903844645.1. Lineage (GTDB taxonomy): Bacteria > Bacteroidota > Bacteroidia > AKYH767-A > JABDAW01 > JABDAW01. Next base: position 1,664 of record CAIMUP010000131.1, on the reverse strand, counting down.
TGTCGGTTTTAATCCTTTAACAACCAAAGAAAAGTGGACCATCGCTGCCAACATCAGCGTGGTGAAAGCCAATGGAAACACCATTACCTGGATCTGTAACCGTACCAAAACTTTGGTGAATACCGACAGCACCTATACCGATGCCGCGACTCCTATTAAATGGTACAAAGCCGTCATTCAGATTGATGGAACTGCCAGCGGAACTCGCGTGGATGCCAGCAATAATGCCGAATCATTCTCTGCAACAGCTACTGCGATGGTTCGCGATTTCGGTTGCTCGGCAGGCGGTCGTCATCCTTGGATTTCTGGCACGTTGGATTATCAGCCGCCAAGCCCGAAATATCTCCGCCATATTGACTTCGGTCCCGGCACCTGCGATTTGAATGCCACGGTTTTAATTAATGGGCATACCTACGATATCGTCCTACCATAAAGAATCAACAATGAACATGTGCGAGGAGCGGGAAGCAATTTTTGCTCCTTTTTCTTTTCTATCAAATTCTAATTTGCCATAGTATAGTGCCAAAAGCCACTTTTTGATTGCACAGCGCAAATTAGAGGCTGTTTATTAGGATGAATATCGCTTTGGGCTGATAAAAGGTGGGATTTCAGGAGGGAATTCTAGGGCATCTTCCTAATTCTTTGTTTAAAGTGCCTTCACGGCGATTCTAATTTGGGGATGAGGGTACGATTATTTAATTTAATATCAGATTTTAGCCAAATCACCTAACATTGACTCGATGTTACCTAACATTGATTCAATGTCACCTAACATTGATCCGATGTTAGCTAACATTGAACCGATGTCACCTAACATTGAACCGATGTTAGCTAACATTGAATCAATGTTACCTAACATTGAACCGATGTTAGCTAACATTGATTCGATGTTACCTAACCTTGACTCATCGTCACCTGTAGATGAAAATTTAGGTATAAAATCAGCCAAGCGCATCAAACTCCCTCCTAATTCCTAATTGGATTGCTATCTTTGCGCCCTTAAATAAATAGATTATGGCAGCAGACGACAAGAAGGTGATTTTTTCGATGGTGAACGTTAGCAAGACGTTTCCGCCACAGAAACAGGTGTTAAAAGATGTGTATCTCTCCTTTTATTATGGAGCGAAAATCGGGATTATCGGGCTGAATGGCTCGGGGAAATCTACGTTGATGAAAATTATTGCCGGGGTTGAGAAATCGTTCAATGGCGAAGTGGTTTTTTCTCCCGGTTATAAAGTTGGTTTCTTGGAACAGGAACCGAAATTGGATGATAACAAAACAGTAAAAGAAATTGTTCAGGAAGGTGTGCAGGAAGTAGTGGATATTCTCAAAGAATACGATGAAATTAACAACAAATTTTCCGAGCCAATGAGTGATGAGGCGATGGAGAAATTACTTGATCGCCAGTCGAAAGTTTCTGACCTCATAGAGCATCACAATGCCTGGGAATTGGATAGTAAATTGGAGCGGGCAATGGATGCTCTTCGTTGCCCGGAAGGCGATACGCCAATTAAGAATTTATCGGGAGGTGAACGACGTCGGGTTGCCTTATGCCGCCTGCTTTTGCAAGAGCCTGAAATACTTTTATTGGATGAGCCAACCAACCATTTGGATGCTGAATCTATTGATTGGTTGGAGCAACATTTGAATCAATATAAAGGCAC
>CAIMUP010000130.1 GCA_903844645.1 uncultured Bacteroidota bacterium | reverse complement strand
GCGGAACCACACACTTTACTGGCGGGATGTAAGACAAATCCGCGTGAATTTGTCTTACATCCCGCCAGTAAAGTGTGTGGTTCCGCCAGTAAAGTCTTGCATCCCGCCAGTAAAATGTGTGGTTCCGCCAGTAAAGTCTTGCATCCCGCCAGAAAAGGCATCGGGACGGGCAGAAAAGAGTTGCATCTCGCCAGCAAAATCCGGTATTGCAATAGCAACGGCTTCCCTCCGTTTTGATACCTTTGCCGCCACTATAATTAATAACAATATACGATGTTCAAAAAGCTATTCCTTGCCACCCTCTGCCTGCTCTCGCTAACCGCCTTCGCCCCTTCGGGGTATTCCTTTAAAATAGGGTTGCTGAAATACCACGGCGGCGGCGATTGGTACGCTAATCTCGCCACTTCTTTGCCTAATTTGATAAAATTTTGCAATGATAATTTGAGCACCAATATTGATCCCGAACAAGGCATCGTAGAAGTCGGCAGCCAAGACCTTTTCAACTACCCATTTGTACACATGACGGGGCATGGCAACTGGGTTTTGAGCAGTGAAGAGGCATTAAACCTGCGTAATTACTTGGTTGGCGGCGGCTTCCTCCATATTGATGATAATTATGGACTCAATCCGTACGTTCGCCCCCAAATGCGGAAGGTTTTTCCGGAGTTAGAGTTCATAGAATTGCCCTTTTCGCACCCTATCTACCATCAAAAATACAACTTCCCGAACGGTCTCCCCAAAATCCATGAACACGACGGTGGCGCACCCCAAGGTTTCGGGTTAATATATCAAGGAAGATTGGTATGTTTCTACTCCTTCGAGACCGATTTAGGCGATGGCTGGGAGAGTTACGAAGTTCACAAAGACAGCCCCGAGAAACACGCCCAAGCCCTGCAAATGGGAGCCAATTTAATAGAATTCATCACCTCCCAAACGCAGAATTAAGGGAGTGATTTCCTGGATTCGTATCAATCCATTTTGAAAAGAACATAGGTAATACAAGAATAGGGAGGGAAAATTCATTATCCTTATTGTTAATACTTAATAGTCTATCTTTGCCGCTCTGGATTTTCTATTCAAATCCAATTAATATTTACAAATACCATAAATAATGGCAAAGAAAAAAGAAACTAAAGCCGCTGCCGATGTAGCGCAAACACCCGTCATCGCTAAACAAACCGATGCGGAGAAGGAAGGATTGAAAGGACCTGTAAAGCATACAACGGAAACTACTTATAAAGCCTTTCTGATGAATGGAAAGGTTATTAAAGGAAAAATTGATGGTGAAAACTATCATACAGTAATTCCTAAAATTACATATAATGAGAAAGGTGGAAGAATTGTATATGAACACCTCTTTCTTAATGGTACATCATTCATTCATAATTATAATGATGAAGGTTTACTGATTGGAGCTAAACATTATAAAGAAGGTGGTATTCTTGAATCATGGTCAACTAATGAACATAATGAACAAGGAAAAGTAATAGCAGTTGATTGTGGAAATATTAATCCCGATTTGTGTTCAAAGAGTATTTTTAACTATGATGACAGGGACAATGTTATTGAAATGAATACATATAATGCAGCGGGTGAATTAACTTCAAAATACATAAATATTTATGATGAAAAAGGTTTTAGAATAGCATCAACAAGTACTAAAGGTGATGGAACTTTTAGCCATAGTCATAAATATAAAAACGATGAAAAGGGAAGGATGATTGAAAACACAGTTTATAAGGAAGATGGGAGTGTTGAAAAAGTTTATCCGCATGTTTTTATTTTTAATGATAAAGACCAAGTCATTAGCTATAATGGGGTAGTTCATGTACCACAAGGCTTTGGTGAAACTTACGAATACGAGAACGACAGTCATGGTAATTGGATAAAGAAAACGGTCTTCTTCAAGAAGGTTGCAATCAATATTGTGGAGCGCGAGATTAATTATTTCGGTGAGGAATTATCCAAGAATGAACAATCAGAAATGGAGTCATTACTGATGGATAAAAAGGAAGATGCTTCCTCAAATGTTATTGAAGAAAAGAAAGAAATCATTCCTGAAATTAAACAAGAAAAAATATTTTTGAAGATGGGTGAGGAAGAAACAAAGTGGCTGGCGGCTGGCAGCCCTACTCCCGATATTTTCAACGCTATGAGGTATTATGTTTTGAAGAATAATGTGATGCCTTCGGAGATTAATTATACCGGAAAGAGCTTCGAGGTGATGGCTTTGATGCAGCTCTTGAAAGAGAATTTGGGTGCCGAAGTTATTCATACTTATTCCAATAAAACAGAGCAGAGCGAGCCGACTTTATTGCGTTATACAATGACCTTTCCGGGCAATGAATATATGATTCAGGCGACTGCGATTGTGCACGATAAGGCGAATAAATATGTGGTGCCGCAATTCATCGAAGGTAGCATGTTGGGCAATAGCGGTTATGTTTATATCAGCCCTGTGATGTTGTTCAAGCCGAAGGATGAATCGTGGAGTTCGGATGAATCGTGGAAAAGGCACCAGGAATTTGAAGAGAAGTTCAAAGATTTTTTAGAAGTTTGCGTGTTGGAGAAACAGCCTGATAAGCCCGTGATATACATGGTTCAGACGCAGGGTAATGCTTATAGTTTGAAGGTGCATTCGGTCGATGACAACTTTGAAATTACTGATCTGGACTTGAATTATGGAGCCGGTTTTGAGAAATTCCATAAAGAATTAATGAAGCGTTTTAAGGATGAGAGCAAGGGATTAGTCTTATTCCACGGGCAACCTGGCACTGGCAAGACTTATTACATTCGTCATTTATTAAGAGTGATGGCTTCCAAGAAAAAGATCGTTATATACATGCCGCCGAACATGGTGGATCATCTGGTGGAGCCTGATTTTATGACTTTTATTTCTAATACCGTAGAGATGTATTCCAAGCAAGGAAACTTCTGCGTTTTATTAATCGAAGATGCCGAACCGCTGCTGGCGGCGCGGCATTCGGATACTCGGATACAGGGAATTACTAATTTATTAAACATGACGGATGGCTTATTAAATGATATGTTGAATCTCCAAATCATTTGCACATTCAATGTGAATGTTGAGAAATTAGACAAAGCATTATTGCGCCCCGGGAGGTTGATTGCAAGAAAAGAATTTGTGGCATTGCCAGAGTTTGAAGCCAATTTATTAGGCTCAAGATTGGGCATTAAATATCGGTTCACAAAGGCAACTTCATTGTCAGAAATCTATGCCAAGATGAAGGATAAGAATACCTTGATTCATGATATTGAATAATTCAAATATTATTAGTCAATGAAAAAGAAAAAAGAGGCGGGTCAGACGGATCTGGAAGCATTGGAATTATTGGGTCCCGTGCATCGCGTCAAGCAGCTTAATTATTCTGTTACGAGAGTGAAGGGGGAGATTATTAAAGGTGCTCTTGTTGATGAGGATCATGAAAATGTAAATTGTTTAAAAACCTTTTACGAAAATGGTAGTATTCAAGAAGACAGATGCTACTTTTTACATGATGGAAGCTCTTTTTCCCGAACCTATAAAGATGGTTTGGAATATGAAATGTTGGGTTATTCAAAGGAGGGGAGAATTACACATAGGTCAAGAAAGGAATACAATGAGAATTGTAAAGTTCATTCGGTAAGTACAATTGGAGCAAATGATATTATCCTTGCACAGACCATTTGGAATTATGATGACAAGAATAATCCAATTGAGGTCAATTCCTACGATCCACCTGGAGTATTAATAGAATACAGGCATTTTAAATTTGATGAAAGAGGATTTGAAATTGAGCAAAAAGGATTTAAGGCGGATGGAACATTTATCCTTTGGGTTCAGCATGAAAACAATGATCGAGGGCATGCAATTAAGGATATTCGATTGAATGAAGATGGAAGTGTAATTAATGTTGAAAACCGAATTTGGGGATATGACAATGAAGGCACAATAATAAGTTTAAATGGACATAGTACAAGAGGTTTTCTTCCGACACCATCAACAGGTAATACCTTTGAATATGAGTATGATGAAAGAGGGAATTGGATTAAGAAAATTGTAATTTGTAAGGGTATTGCCGTTAATATCCTTACTCGTGAAATAGATTACTATGGTGAAGAAGCAACAATAATTGATACGATAATGATTGATAAAAAAGATGAAACACCAGCACCGGAAGTGAAAGAAGAAGTTGCAGAAATTCCTCAATCAACTCAAAAGGGAATCCCTTCCCTTGATGGCAAACAACTCATGTGGCTGGCTGATGGCAGTGCTGACATGACTGATTTCTCTGCATTGAGATATTATGTTTTGATGAATAATGCTTATCCTTCCGTAACGACACATTCTGAAGATAATATCGAAGTGGTTTCCTTGCTCGAGGAATTGAAGAATGATATGGATGCAGAAGTTGTACATGCAGCTTATGATACCGATTGGGGCAATGGATTGAAGATGGAAAGCTATACCGTGAGCTTCCCGAATAATGAAGGGTATTTGTTGCAGGTTTCGGATATTAATGAAGATGATGAAGATAACTATGATGTCCCAAGTCATATCGAAACCGATGACTATGGAAGGGTTCATACAGGTACTGTGATGGTGCTTCATCCCAGTGATTTATCTGGCGAGCGCGATCAAGATTTTGAAGATGAAATAGAGAACCTGATTAACTTTTGTCAATTGGAAAACTTGCCCCAGAAGCCCATGATATACATGATTCAGATGTCGGGACCTAACTGGTATCTTCGTCATCATGCCGTTGATGATTCTTTTGAAATAAAAGATTTGGACTTGAATTATGGTGAAGGTTTCTCGAAGTTTAATGATGAATTAATGCAACGATTCAGGACAGAAACTAAAGGCTTGGTACTTTTTCATGGTGAGCCAGGAACAGGCAAGACTTATTACATTCGCCACCTACTTCGGTCTATGGTTGCGAATAAAAAGATTGTTATTTACATGCCTCCGAATATGGTGGATCACATGGTGGAACCCGGCTTCATGACTTTCATTTCTCAAACAGTAGATAGTTATACACGAAGTGGACAGTTCTGTGTTTTATTAATTGAAGATGCGGAACCGTTGCTTGCATCGCGCTCATCGGATACCAGGATTCAAGGCGTTACCAACCTCCTCAACATGACTGATGGCTTGTTGAATGACATGCTGAAACTCCAGATCATCTGTACCTTCAATGTCAATCTCAAGAAGTTGGATAAAGCCCTTCTACGTCCCGGAAGGTTGCTTGCCCGTAAAGAATTCAAAGCTCTCCCACAATTAGAAGCAAATATTTTAGCATCTCGCCTCGGTGTCAAACATACCTTCACTAAAGCTGCAACTATTGCCGAAATCTATTCTTACACCAAGAACAAGGATACGCTTATTCACGGGGTGGATGATGCAAATTAATCAGAAGAAATAGAAAGGGTTTATTTATTCCATCATCGAATTCAACGTCTCTTCCAGCGCATCCCGTTCATCCAGTAAATCATCTATCCGGTCTTCCAATTCTTCTTCTATCGGGGTCATCAGTCTCTTCCCTTCATTAAGCATTACCCGACATCTCTTGATTAATTCTGTTGGATTTGCCGGATCAAAAGTCTTCATTTCCTCGTTCATATCATCTGTCATCTTCATTGAAATCAAATAGTGCTCTTTCAGGCGTTCATAAAAGGCTACCATATTTTCGGTGAGTGCTTTGTTTTGATCTATCAGTTTACTGCCTTTCATTATTAATGGCGCGAATTGATCGGCATCGGGGCTGTTGATCATAAGGATGATGTTATCTCCCATCTTCAAAGCTTTCAACTGAAACTCATCAATCTCATCCGTGATTTCTTTCCAATCCGCTTTTTTCTTGGCAATTACTTTAAACATCAGTTTGAGTTCCTTATCCCAGTTTCTAACTAATTTTTCGTTTGAGTGCATAGTATTGGTTTATTATTAATAGTTCTAATCAGCCTTTGCTACCCCGAATAATTTCAGCAAGATGTGATTCGTTTGGTCTGTAAGGACGTAGTTCGATGGTGGCTGCTTTTTTATAAAACCATATCGCTTCAAATTAGGCAAGTGCTTCTTAAATCCAGCCTCCGAAAGTCCGCTAAAACCCCGCAATGTTGCTCCATTAGCCTTTCCGGCATTATGCAAAAGCAACAATTCCTTGCCGATTGTTTTATTCACACCTTTCCCTGCTTTGTGTGGTAAATACCTCCTCACTAAACCACTAAATTTGTTGATGGAGGTGGCATCAACAGGTATTTCGACAGGGAGTACATGGGTATCCTCCAATCGTACATTGCTTTCGGCATCTTTTATTTTTGTGGCATCCGAATTTTGTTCTTCAACAGCCTCCTCAAAATCGGTATAGAACTTATATAACGAGTTCTGCCCATCTCCATTTTTAATATAATCCTCCAAAGCCTTAATCAGTTCTTTCTCGAAAACCGAATACAGCAAAGCACCACCATTTCCATCAGCCTTTAATATTGGAAAGGCTTCCATGACAGATTTAGTACCAATCTTAATTTCCGAAAGGCTTCCCGTAACATTATTTGTACCAATGACTTTTTCCTTAATGCCATCCATAACATTATTTGTACCAATGTCCTTTTGGGTAATGCCTAAAATGGAATCATTCGTACCAATATTCTTTTCCTTAATGCCTAAAACGGAATCATTCGTACCAATGTTCTTTTCCTTAATGCCTAAAACGGAATCTTTTGTACCAATGTCCTTTTCCTTAATGCCTAAAACGGAATCATTTGTACCAATGTCTATTTTTTTTGAGCCATCCGACAAGTATTTTGTACCAACCTTTGTTTCCTGCATGTCATTATCAGATGAATTTAAGGCATTCTTATTGTTCTGGTATGCCAATTCATTCTTTAATGCCATCAAATGCTTTAGCAGAATATGAATAATCTTTTGCTCCTCGATAGTCAGTTTTTCTGGTTCTTTATCTTCCATATTTTCATCCATGTGATTGAATTATTTTAACGGTACAAAACTACACAAATATAAACTATGGAAATGAATAGAGCTATAAAATGAAGAACCCTCTCACAATTGCAAGGGGGTTTCGTTAGTTGTCCGACTAGTTAACGAACTTAATACAACAAAGAAATATTTAGTTTATCGTACTTGTTTATAATTCCCTTATTATACAAGTGTTTTAGTAAAGTTGAGTAAAGTTAAATGTTCTAATAATAAAGAAAAAGGTGTCCCCGATGGTGTCCCTATCAAATATTTTTTGTAATTTCGCCCCCGTTCAATTAATAATCAAATTTTATAACAATGGCAACAGCAAATTTTTATCTCAAAGAACCTGATTCTAAAGGGAAAACACCTATCCGATTCTATTTCAGATTCAGTGAAAACAAACAAAAAAGAAAAGTCCTTTTTTCAACTAAAGAAAGTGTACATCCAAAAGATTGGGATGAGAAGAATCAAAAGGTAAGACGCACCGTTTCAGATTTCTATGGATTAAACAAATTTATTTGAATATATTTTTTGATACGGTCTGTTGTCTCTGACACAAGCAAAGATTCGATGAATGATTTTGTTTCTAATAGCGTTTAAGATTGACATTTTATTTTTGCCTTCTTT
>CAIMUP010000129.1 GCA_903844645.1 uncultured Bacteroidota bacterium | reverse complement strand
CAGTGCGATTATTGGCAGCACACCTGGATGCAGTACCTTTACGGGATCCTGGACTTACCGTTTTACGGCTACCGATGCTTGCGGACATTCGAGCAGTACGAGTTCGACGTTCACGATAGTAGATACAACGAATCCTACTATAGGTACAGGTGCTTCAGACTACTTTGCTGAATGTAATGGTTCTGGAAATTCTGTGCAATTTGGGTTATGGTTAAATAGTTATGGCGGAGCAATAGCAACGGATAATTGTAGTAATGTCACTTGGAGTTCATCTCTTGATAGTACTCACAATGGTTGTAGTGCATTCACAGGTTCGAGGTATTATACATTTACAGCGACTGATGCATGTGGAAACGCAAGCACCACTAGTGCTGCATTTACCATTGAGGATAATACACCTCCTACAATAACAACACCATCGTCAGATAATTATGCAGAGTGTAATGGATCGGGAAATTCTACTGAATTTGCTTTATGGTTAGGTAGTCATGGTGGTGGGGCAACAGCATCTGATGCTTGTAGTGGGGTAAGTTGGGATTATGTTGTAATTCATGATTCTACATATTGTAGTGCATTTACAGGAGAGTGGACATATATGTTTTTTGCTACCGATGGTTGTGGAAATGCTAGTACTACGACAGCTACATTTTATATTCAGGATAACTTTGGACCAGATATTTTCCCTGATGCTTCAGACCTGACAGTTAGTTGTGACGGTTCTGGCAATACAAGTGCGAAGAATGCTTGGATTGCAAATCATGGTGGGGCTGCAGCGACTGATGTTTGCAGTAGTGTGGCTTCATGGAGTTACTCACTTGACAGTATGCATGTAGGATGCAGTACATATACAGGTTCTTGGTTCTATACATTCAAAGCTTTTGATGAATGTGGTAATTTTAGTTCGACAACCGCTACATTTACTATTGAGGATCATACAGCACCAACTATCGGCACATTGGCTTCAAATTCAACAGTTGAATGTGACGGTTCTGGAAATACAACTGCAAGAGCAGCATGGGTAGCTAACCAAGGTGGTGCAACTGCCACGGATGGGTGTAGCAGTGTTACATGGAGTAGCTTAATAACAAATACAGTTTCTGGATGCAGTGCATTTACAGGTGCTTGGACTTATAGATTTACTGCAACGGATGGTTGTGGAAATACCAGTACGACAAGTGCGATATTTGCAATTGTAGATACAACACCTCCGTCCATTGGAACACAAGCTTCAAATTCATCTGTTGAGTGTGATGGCTCTGGCAATACAGCCGCGAGAGCTGCATGGGTTGCAAACCACGGTGGAGCGTCTGCAACTGATGGATGTAGTAGTGTATCTTGGAGTAGTTCTATAACTAATACAACTTCGGGATGTAGCACATTCACTGGTGCTTGGACATACCGATTCACAGCTACTGATGGATGTGGAAATACTAGCACAACAAGTGCTGTATATACAATTCAAGATACTCAGGCTCCAAGTATTTCAACAAATGTTGGGGCTTTGAATGCTTCATTGGAATGTAGTAATTCAGCAGGTATTACTGCTGCTATAGCTTTAACTCCAAGTGCTACGGATGTTTGCAGTTCTGTAACTCGACATTTAACCTCTGATGTTACTACGCAAGGTAGTTGTGCAAGCAATTATACAAGAGTTCGTATTTGGAACTTTACTGATGATTGTGGAAATACAAGCGGAGATTATACACAAACGATTACCGTTAGTGATAATACTGCACCAGTTATTACTTGCCCTAGTGCAATAACGATTAACTGTCAGGCATCTCAAGATCCTTCTAACACAGGAAATGCTACCGCTACTGATAACTGCACGGTGAGTCCAACAATTACTCATAGCGATGTAAGTACACAAGGAAATAATCCTGCGAATAGTAATTATTATAACTACGCAATTACCAGAACATGGACGGCGACAGACGCTTGTGGAAACCACAGCAGCTGCAATCAAACAATTACTGTTCATGATGTAACGGCTCCTGTAATTAGCTGCCCTTCAAACATCTTAGTTAATAACGATGCAGGTAATTGCTCTGCGGTTGTGAACTTAACTGTAACGGCTACTGACAATTGTCAAACAAATGTTACTATAGTTAATAACCCGCCTTCTGGTTCTACATTTGCAGTAGGGGCAGCTACAACGGTAAACTCTACTGCATCCGATGCTTCTGGTAATACTTCTACTTGTAGCTTCACTGTTACTGTTCAAACGGAAACAATTGCATTGTCCAGCCCACTTCATAACGGTGGATACAATTTAAGTTGCTTTGGTGGAGCCGATGGTAGTATCACAAACACATTAACCAACGGAACAGGTCCATTTACATTCACATGGTCTGGTCCTAATGGTTATTCTTCTACCGTTCAAAGCCCTACTGGTTTAGCTTCTGGTTCTTATTTCGTAACTGTTTACAATGGTTGTACAAGAACTGCTAATATCAACTTAACTCAACCTTCACCTATTAACTACAGTGCTTCTAAGGTGAATGAATTGTGTAATGGCGGTAACAACGGAAGCATCACCATCATCAATGTTACGGGAGGTATTACTCCATACACCTACAGCGATGACAACGGTACCAGTTATCAGTCATCCAATGTGTTCAGTTCATTGGTTGCTGCGACATACACCGTGAAGGTTAAGGATGTGAACAATTGCTTAAACGCTACTTCTAATATCTCGGTAACACAACCACAGGTTATTACCCTCAATATTACGAAGACCAATGTTCTTTGCAACGGAAATACCAATGGTACGATAACAGTTACCTCTGGAGGCGGAACCGGAACGAAGAATTATTCAATCACCGGTGGTGCACCGTATTTCGCAAGTGGTTCTTTCAGTTCATTGGCAGCAGCGACCTACCAAGTGGTGGCACAAGATGCTAACAACTGCGTAAGTGCCGCATATCCTACTTCAATTACGCAACCAGCCTTAGTAACATTCACGACAGTGGTAACGAATCCAAGCCCTTGTACAGCAAGCAACGGTAAGATTGTAGTAACTGCCGCTGGCGGTGCCGGATTCTACAATTATTCAAAGAATAGCGGAACCAACTGGCAGTCGGGAAATTCATTCACACCGTTAGCAACCGGAGATTATCCAATCCGAGTGAAAGATCCTAACGGATGTTTGAGCGTCATAACCTCTGTCCACGTAGGATGCTCGGTAAGAGATATTCAAGCCGAAGACCCAGCCGCAATCGGCAGCTATATGACGGCATATCCGAACCCGGCAAGCGATCAGGTAACCGTATCGTTCGGAGCTGACAGAGAAGCGAACTATACCCTCCGATTGACCGATATGTTAGGCAGAATCGTGATGACACAAGCCGGAACTACTGCAATAGGCAGCAACCAGGTGGAATTACGCGTAGCTGACTTCGCGAAGGGCGTTTACATTATCATCCTCGAAAGCGGAGATGATACTCGCAAATCAAGATTAGTGCTGCAATAAGCAGTAAACAAGATTAATAACCGACAAAAGGACTGGTCATCTGCCAGTCCTTTTGTTTTTTATATCAGATACAAAAGAAATTAAATACTAAATAAATTAAAAATGTCAAGATTACACTACCCAATACCCTTTGAAGACTGGGTAACCCTCTCGAAGGCACTGAAAGCTAAAGATGTGTTAGACGGATCTGCCAGCATTATCCGCCCATTCAATACCGAAGAAGGCATCAATCTCACGACGGATGAAACAAATTTAGGATATGCAATCAACGCTCACAAACTCTCGAAAGACAAAGAGGGCGAAGCCGAAAAAATCTTAGAAAGCATCAACAAAGTGCTCGACCCGATCTGGGAAAAGCACGTAAAACGTGTGCAATTCGCCAAAAGATTCTATCGCTCCAGCGTACATAAATTGATTGATTTCGGAGTAACGGTCAATGGCGACGTAATCGCTTACCCCGATGACCGCGCCATGCGTTGCGCTTGCGTAAAAGCATTGATAGATCACAGCAACGCGATGACCTCCGGCACAAGCCCCTTTACAGCCGCATATTTAACCGGACAAGAGATGGATTTCACTAACGAATTAGCCGCATTGCCGGGCGTTTTGGCGAATATTATTCTATACGCCGCCGCCAAAGTTGCATCCGAAACGGCTACCGAAACATGCGATAATTATATGGAAGTAATCGTGGATCATATTATGGCAATCGGGCAGTTTTTGATGGGCTATTTTCATGGTGCCGAACGGAACGTGGAGGGATGGGGATTCAACGTCGATAAATCGCCAAAAAAATCGGTGATTCGCGATGGAGAAGTGGAAAATCAAAGTGTCAAGACGCTGAATAAATTAGTTACCGGTAGCGATTTTATTGGCAAAGGTCCCGGTTCTTTTAAACTCTTTAAAGGAAAACATGCAACCGGAACATTTGTAACCATTGTTAAGGACCAGGTATTCAAAATTAAGTACGGATACGGCACAGTTACGCTCGAAAATATAGACCCCGTGGCGAAGGTCGGATACGAGGCGGAGTTTAACCAATAATCCTTTATTAATAAGTTGTAATTTCTTGATGAATTCTTCCATCCACGGAAAGAATACAACATGCCTTATAAAAGTTTTCCGAATTTAAGGAAAAGTTTTTGGGAATCGAGGAAAAGTTTTTGGGAATCGTGGAGAAGTTTATGACATTTGCATAAAAGTTTATGACATTTACATAAAAGTTTTTGGCATTTGCATAAAAGTTAGCCCTATTTTTTCCTTCCTTTTAGGAATAAAATGCGAGTTAAATAGCTGATTTATAGCCTTATACCGCTGTCGCGGGAGGAAATTTGAGATTTCCAGCCCTCCCATCCGTTTTTTAGGAGTCAGATTTTGAAAATCGGTATCCCATTCTCCCCAAACCAGAGCCTTAAATTCCCATTTCATCCCCAAAAAAGGAGTAGGAGGGAAGGTATGAAAACGGTTCAGAAGATTGAATAAAAACCGCTCCCCCAAACCCCTGTTATTCCCCGAAAAAAGGGACTTGTGGAAAACTTTTTTGCATTCTTTTTTGGTAATGAACTAAAATTTTCGTAACTTTGCAGTCTTAAACAGAAATCAAATAAATATATACGATATGAGAAAAGCCAGAATTTTATTTATCTCCCAAGAGATTACCCCGTATTTAGAAGAAACTTCGTTAGCCCACATCGCTCGCTACCTGCCCGCAGGAGTGCAGGACAAGGGAAAAGAAATCCGTACCTTCATGCCTCGTTTTGGCTCCATTAATGAGCGGAGAAATCAGCTCCATGAGGTCATTCGCCTCTCCGGAATGAACCTTATTATTGACGAAACCGACCACCCGTTAATCATCAAAGTGGCATCCATCCAAAGCGCGAGGATGCAGGTTTATTTTATAGATAATGATGAATATTTCCAGAGAAAAAATACGTATCGGGACAGTAAAAAAGTGTTCTATCCGGATAACGATTCGAGGGCTATCTTCTTTGCTCGCGGCGTGCTGGAAACTGTGAAGAAGTTGGGCTGGTCGCCTGATTTGATTCACTGCCACGGGTGGATGACGAGCCTCGTTCCGTTGTATGTGAAGACGGCTTATAAGGAAGATCCGATTTTTATGAACTCGAAGATAGTGTATTCGGTCTATAATCACGATTTTCCGGAAGTATTCAATGCCGATTTTGCAAGGAAAGTGAAGATGGCAGGCATGACAAACGCTGATTTGAATTTGTTGGCGCATCCCGATTTTGTGAATATTAATTTGAGTGCCATGAAATACTCCGATGCCATCGTTCAGGGCAGCGACCGGATTCATCCGGACATCATGGCGGCGTTTAATAAGGCTCCCGTTCCGACTTTGGGCTACCATAATGTGGATGAATACATCAAGGCTTACGCGAAGTTTTATGATGAGCTGTTGACGCAAGAAGAATTGGTGGCGGAATAACAAATTCCGGCTTTCGGCGTTACCTTTTTTTAATCCTTTTTCCATTCATCTTTTAATTTTTATTTCATTTGAAAAACTTCAAGTTAAGTTCCATTGTATGTATCCTAATGATGTTAGGAATTGTCTTCGTATCGTGTAATAAACCCAGCGTTATCGGGCTGGCAGTTCAGCCTAGCTCCGACAAATTTCATGTCGGCTACACCGATACCGTTTCATTAATTACCTATTGTATCTATACCGATTCGGTACGGTCGTCGAACCCCACGGTAAATCTTTTGGGCAGCTATGTGGATCCTGTTTTCGGCAAGGTTTCGGCGAGTTTTTATGCGGTAGCCGATTTATTGAAATTTAATAACGATGTCGGCACCAGCCCCATCGCTGATTCGATGATTTTATCCATGGCTTATGCCGGATATTATGGCGATACCACCACCCAGCAAACGATTAAGGTGTATCAACTGACGGATGTTTTATCGAAAGACTCTGTTTATTATTCTACACGGAATTTTGGGTATGCTACGGACTCTATCGGGGCAATGAGTTTCACTCCCCGACCCAAGGATAGCGTTACTGTGGATACCTTGAAACAACCTGCTCAAATTCGGATTCCCCTAAGCCTGACCCTTGCAAATAGTATTCTTAATTCGGGGACTGCCACGCTGGCTTCTAATGCTGCTTTTACAGCTTTCTTTAAAGGGATTTATGTAAAACCATCGGCAGTTACCACTAATGGACAGGGAGCGATACTTTATCTGAATTGGCTTTCGCCTTATTCAGGAATTACTATTTACTTTCATAATTCTACGGCATCCAAATTGTCTTTGAATATGATTTTTGATGGCGGGTCGGCAGTGTTTAATCATTTTGAACATGATTATACTGGCACCGCGATAGCCCAGCAAGTCGCCAGCCATTCTATGGGATTGGTTACGACCTATGCCCAATGTATGAGCGGTGCAAAAACCTTTATTGATTTTCCTTATATCAAGTATCTGATAGATTCGGGCAAGGTGGCAATTAATAAGGCAGAGTTAGTGGTTACCGTCAGCGATAATACGAACGCTTTATACCCCGTTCCTGCCACGATGATATTGTATGCTTTGGATTCTGTCGGAACGGAGATTAGTTTACCCGATTACACGCTATCTACTTTCCAAGTTCCTATTACCAACGGCAGCGAATATCATTTTATCTTGAATGATTATATCCAAAATGTAATACTGGGGAAGACTAAAGATTACGGGCTGCATTTGGTATGCTCACAGGGTGCTGCTTTGGCAGACAGGGTAATCATCGGGGGAGCAAATAATCCTACTTCGCCAATGAAGCTGCAGATAACTTATACAAAATTATAAACTAAAAAATATGTGCGGAATAGTTGCATACATTGGAAAAAGGGATGCCTATCCCATCATCATCAAAGGCTTGCACAGGCTCGAATATCGGGGCTATGACAGTGCAGGAGTCGCCTTGCTGGATGGTAATTTGAATATCTATAAAAAAGCCGGTAAGGTTTCGGAATTAGAAAACTTCGCGAAGGATAAGAATGTGAATGGAAACCTCGGAATGGGGCATACCCGTTGGGCTACTCATGGCGAACCGAATGATATTAATGCGCATCCTCATTATTCCGAATCGGGGAATATGGCGATTATTCACAATGGAATTATCGAGAATTATTCTTCCATCAAAGCCGAATTGATTAAGCGTGGGCATACCTTTGAAAGCGATACCGATACCGAAGTCTTGATTCATCTAATTGAAGATATTCAAAACAATAGTGTCGTTACTGTTGATGAAGCCGTTCGGATGGCTTTGGCAGAGGTTATTGGGGCTTATGCTATCGTCGTTATTTCCAAGAACGATCCCGATATGTTGATAGCTGCCCGCAAGGGAAGTCCTATCGTGCTCGGTATCGGGAAGGATGAATATTTCGTGGCTTCGGATGCTACCCCTATCGTGGAATACACCAAGAATGTCGTCTATCTTAACGACGGCGAACTGGCTATTATCAACAAAGGCAAACTGACCGTCAAGACCATCGAGAATAAAATTAAAACCCCTTATGTACAGGAGTTGGAAATAAAATTGGAGGAGCTGGAGAAGGGCGGTTACGACCATTTTATGCTGAAGGAAATCTACGAGCAACCTCGTTCTATTGCCGACAGTATGCGCGGAAGAATCAGTTCTCATAATAGCATCATTAAATTAGGCGGCATTACAGAATATGAATCGCGCATTGCGAATGCCAAGCGTATTTTGATCATCGCTTGCGGAACTTCGTGGCATGCCGGCTTGGTTGCCGAATATCTTATCGAAGAATTTGCCCGTATCCCTGTCGAGGTGGAGTATGCTTCCGAGTTTCGCTACCGCAATCCTGTGTTGTCGGAGGATGATATTGTCATCGCTATTTCGCAATCGGGGGAGACTGCCGATACACTCGCTGCTATCGGGTTGGCGAAGTCGAAGGGAGCTTTGATTTTCGGTATTTGCAACGTGGTAGGGTCTTCTATTCCGCGGGCTACCGATGCCGGTGCCTACACCCATGCCGGTCCTGAAATAGGCGTGGCTTCTACCAAAGCATTCACGGCGCAGGTGTCGGTACTTACTTTATTGGCTTTGCAAATTGCTCATAAAAGAGGAACCATCAGCCAGTCGCGATACATGGAAATGATTAGCGAATTGGAAAGTATTCCGGCTAAAGTGGAACGAACTTTAATGACTAATGATGCCGTAAAAAAGATTGCCGAACAATTCAAGGACTCACGCAATTTCTTGTATCTCGGTCGGGGGTATGGATTCCCGGTGGCTTTGGAGGGGGCTTTGAAGTTGAAGGAAATATCGTACATCCATGCCGAAGGCTACCCGGCTGCCGAAATGAAACACGGTCCGATAGCGTTGATAGATGCTGAGATGCCGGTGGTGGTGATCGCCAATAAAAATTCATCTTACGAGAAGGTGGTGAGCAATATTCAGGAGGTAAAAGCCCGCAAAGGAAAGATTATTGCCATCGTAACAGAGGGTGATGAGGTGGTGAAGCACCTTGCTGATTACAGCATTGAAATACCCAAAACCGATGATGCCTTAGTGCCCTTGGTGGCGGTTATTCCGTTGCAATTATTGGCGTATCATATAGCCGTTCTTCGTGGGGCGAATGTGGATCAGCCGAGGAACTTGGCGAAGTCGGTAACGGTAGAATAAATCTATTTCGAATTATTAACCAGAAAGCCCCTCGATACAGTATCGAGGGGCTTTTCTTTTGAACGAATCTTTATAGATTATTGAACTATGAGTTTTACTTTAGATGAAGTATCGCCCATTCTCAATTCAGCAATGTAAATCCCTTTGGCAATGCCATTAAGATTCATGACATGGGTGTTCTCACCTATGCCTGCATTGCCTGTTTCTGTTCTTGCGATGCTACCAATTATGTTGTATAATATGATTGCATAAGAACCTTCATTGGCTGATGAGAAGGCGATGGTTGCCGATTCATTCGCTGGGTTTGGATAGATAGTGAATGTTGAAATTGATTGCTCATCCCCGCCTTCTAACCTTGGTGCTGTGGTAAATGTTTGTATAACACTAAAGCCTGAATTCACAGTAGCGGAGGCATTGCAATTGGTTTGAATTTGCCAATCGTAAGCCGTGTTATGAGTCAAACCGGAGAAGGTATAATGATTGTTCGGACTGAATGTAAATGATGTCCAAACATTGGTATTGTGAACGCTTCTTCTGATTGTGTAATTATAATAACAAACCGGCTGAATCCAATTTGCCATTGCTGTGGTAGCAGTAATAGCAGTGGTTGGAGTTGCAGCATTGGCAGGGATGTTACATCCACTTGTTACAATCATTCCAGTTCCTGTACAGCCGTTCGTACTGGTAACGGTTACAGAATAAGTTCCTGCACTGTTGATGGTAATACCTTGAGTAACGGCACTTGTATTCCAACTATACGCTGCGAAAGACTGACCAACAGTAAGTGTTGCAGAACCTCCGCCACAAAGAGTTGCAAGACCAAATCCAAAGATATTAGGAACCGGAGCAGATAAAATAGTAACCGAACGATGTGCTACAGCAGTGCAATTACCAATGTTGGAAACGGTCAAATAATAGATGCCTGTTGTCATTGCAGAAATGGATTGCGTAGTTGCTCCGTTGCTCCATAAGTAGGAACTATAAGCACCAGTTGTCAGTGTCACACTTCCTCCAGCACATGCAGAAGCAGGACCGGTTATTGCGAGACCTGTAATTGGAGGTACGACAGTAACCATTTGTGATGCTGTGCCTGTACAACCTTGGGCATTTGTAACAGTTACGGTATAAGTGGCAGATGACATTGCGTTAATAGATTCCATCGTCGAACCATTGCTCCAAATATAGGATGCGAAAGCTCCCGCATCTAATGTTACAGAACCACCTTGACAGAACATCGTGGGTCCATTAGTTAGAATAGTAGGGATTGCATTTGCACTAACAGTTACCAATTGAACTGCTGAACCCATGCAACCATTTACATCAGTAACAGTTACGGAATAGGTATTGCTTGTCATAACGGCAATTGATTCCATTGTAGAACCATTGCTCCATAAATATGACGCGTAAACTCCTGCATCCAATGTAACAGAATCCCCTTGGCAAAAGGTTGTGGAGCTATTAGAAGTTATAACAGGAACAACTGGTGCAAGTACAGTAAGCAATTGACAAGTTGCAGCAGTGCATCCAAAGCCGCTCGAAACGGTTACACAATATGTACCTGATGTTGTGGTAGAAATACCTTGTGTTGTTTCTCCCGAACTCCATAAATAAGAAGTCCCACCTCCCGCATTCAGGGTTGCGGAACTACCATTACAGATAGTTGAAGGACCACTGATAGTTGCCGTAGGTATGGCATCAACAGTAATGAAGATGCAATCAGACCCTATACAACCATTTGTATCTGTAACAGTAACGCAATAAGGTTGTGAACCATAAGCAGTAGTTATCTCATCTGTTGAACCGGTATTCCATAAGAAAGAAGTATATGCACCTGCATCCAAACCAACAGAATCACCATTACAGAAAGTAGTTGGACCGTTTGCAGTGATGGTTGGTGCAGGATTAGTATTGATAGTAACAGTAATACAAGTCGTTCCAATGCAACCATTAGCATCAGTGACAGTAACACAATTGTTACCAGTTGAACAAACAGAAGTTATTGGAGTCATATCGCCATTTGTCCACATATAAGTTGCCCAACTACCAGCATCTAATGTTACACAAGAACCTGAACAGGCTGATGTAATACCAGTGATAATTGGTATTGGGTTATCATAAATTGTTACATCAACACAAACAGAACCTATGCAACCATTAGTATCAGTAACCGTTACGCAATTATTACCAGTCGAGCAGATGGAAGTTATTGAAGTACTGTCGCTATTAGTCCATAAGTATGTCATCCAAGTACCTGCAGTTAAAGTTACACAAGATCCTGCACAGGCAGTAGTTATACCAGTAATCGCAGGAATAGGATTGGTATTTACAACAACATCTATAGTATCTGTGCCGATACATCCATTATTATAGACAACAGTAACGATGTATGTTCCACCTGCAGTAACAAGTATCGAATCTGTCGTCGCACCAGTATTCCATTGATAGGCATCAAATACATCTGTGCTTAAAGTAACAGAACCACCATTACAAAAAGTTGTTGGACCACTTGCAATAATTTCAGGACGAATTGAACATGGTGTAGCAACGATACATCCCGGAGGCATAATATCAGTTATGGCAGCAGTATTAATTGTACCTGTAGTGGTCATTGCTCTGCCATTCAGAACCACTCCTGTCCTGATATTGATAGCTCCGTTGTTACAGATAATTGTTCCATTGAAGATAGAATAATCGTTGATGTCAACAGCACCATTGATTACCCAAAAGACATTCTTTGCTTGTGTTCCATTAACTAAGATAACCTCCGAAAAGGTACTTGTAGAGAGTGCTCCCAATATCTGTATAACAAACACAGCATTCATATCGCCTTGCGCATTAAGAAACACTGAATCGGTAAATGTTACCCCTGTATTCATAATATAAGTATGCGGTGTAAGTACCAAATTCATCCCGAACTGTGCCGGATACAGCAACTCTATATCTGCTTGTATCAGGTTCATATTATTATATAGATTAAGCAGATCGGCTGCGACTGCTGCGGTAGATCCATCTGGAATCGGATGAATAGTTCCGATAACAACCAGAGAATCGTAACCAGTCGTAAGTCCTACATTCGTTCCTATGTCGCCAGTGATATGCGTTACTCCTACATTCGTAACGGGTCCGTCAGATGAGAAGATAGTATAACATGCTGTGGAGTTAAGTGCCGGAATTGCTGGACCTGTTAAATGCAGACTGAAGCAGCCAATGGGAGTATAGATCATCGTGCCATCAATAGTAATTGCTCCTGTGGTAGATAATACCCTGCCTTCGAGGGTATCTCCGGCATTCATCTCAATTGCCGCATTGTTGACGACAACAGTTCCTTTCATATTCGTATTCGGACCCATGCTTACTAAGCCTTCTATCTTCCAATAAACATTACACGCCATCGCCCCATTAAGTAAAATTACTTTAGAATTAGCATTGGTAGAAAGTGGTCCTGATATTTGAAATATAAAGATAGCATTCGGATCGCCTTGTGCATCCAGAATGAGATTCAAGTTCATTACCGTTGCACCTGTAATAGAATAAACGCCTGTAATCAGCGTGTCCCCATTACCCAAAAGTGGTGCGATGAAGAAGTTGGGAACTGTCCCATTTAACTGATTGTATGCAGCGAGCAAATCTGCTGATGCTTGTGCAGTTGAGCCATTACTGTTTTCCATCCTGCCATTCACATTTCCGAAGCCAGTGAAAGAACCGTTATTAGTCCCAACATTGCCGGTGAGCATTGAACTGCCCGTGTTACCTACCGCTCCGATAGAAGTGAACATAGCATAATTTACAGTCGTACCAAGGTTTGGTGCCTGTCCGAAATTGACCTTCGGGATGAATAACAGTGCAAGGACTGTTGTTAAAATTAGAGCTTTTAGTATTAAATTTTTCATTTTCTTAAATTATTTATTTGTTTAATTATGTTTCCTAAAGCGGTTCTGTCTCTATCCGTTTATTTTAGTGGGTTCTGGACTCCACTTTTATCAAATCGCACCAATAGTTTTCCCGCTCCCAGTCAGAGGTTGGGGCAATTACTTCACTATAGATGGTCCGCTTGTTCGGGTGGTATCTGTGTCATTCGTTTTCTTGGCAAGCCCTTCCTTTTCCTGGGCTGATTTCTTATCTTTTGCGGAGCCGATACCTATCCCTACTCCAATATGGCAGGATTGAATACTTACTACAAGTGTCGTTATAAACAAAGCAGCCGTTATGTTTCTTATTCTTTTCATGGTACTATTTATTTTATTATGATTCATATTATCTCTATCTAATTTCTCCATTGTTATGCTAACCGATTCTTATTCCCTAACAGGGTTCCCACTAATTTTGAAACTCCGTTTGGCGGCAGTCATTCTTAAACCCGAAAAACGGTGTACAGGCTCGTGTACCTATTCGTTGGTCATGGAAAGAAGATTGGGAAAGTCCCATGTCCCTGATGCCGTTTAGCCAATCTGACAAACCGGTAATGACTCCTCCAAACAGAATCTTATAAATTATTCTTATTTTATTCATTAGTGATTCGAAATGGTATTGACTTAATGTTCTTTAAACCGATCTCCTTATATCAACACCACCATAAATTTACCTGGGGCGGTGGTGGACAAATTTTCTACAGCAAAAAATCGTGAAGAGATGGCTCCCAGTGCGCTCCGGTTAACGGTTACTCCTTGCAACGGTAATACGTCAACAAAGATGATTCCGATAACGCCTCCTTTGGTTGCTACAAAGGCAAACCGCAGGGTGGTAAGCCCTAAATTCACTAATCGCAGTTGGTCGGTAGGCACTAAGGTACGCGTAAATAGAGCAATCGTTTTCGCGATCTTGATTGCTCTTCTCCAAAGGGTTTGTTCCAGATTACGGATAGCCGATACATCAAAATAATTACCTGTTGCTTCTGGTGTCGCTCTGTTGTGATCCATCAATTGACCTAATATTCCATACATCTCCTCAGCCAAAGCTACCCTTGCTTCTTCAACATTATCAGAGGCAGTACGTGAGCCTGCTTTATTAGTGGTACGGGCATTCATAAAGCCTTGAATGATAACAATTTTAGCATCCACATCAGTCTTGACTGCAGCCAATCCTGCAACACCGACAAGACCCAGGCTCAATGCCTGTAAAAAACCGAGTTTATCTTCCTCGCTTCCCGTTTGGTATGGAGTCCTTCGGTCTGGCATTAGCAATTTGTACATTGCAGTTTTGATATTATAAACCGATTGAATCGCAATATCCCAATCCCTTATATAGGTACTTCTCAATAATTGAAAAAACACATATACCGAATTAACCGAACTTTCTTCCGTGCCCAAAGAATTAAGCCAGATGGTGTATTTAGAATTATAATCAGTTACAAAGGGCAACAGGCGGGCACGAAGCGCAAGTAAAAAAGTATTCCCCGTAACGTTCAATGCATTCACAGTAAAATTTCCAATTACCCGCATAGCTCGATAAGAGCCTAACGTTGCTACAAGTATTGAATTAATAAGATAGTGCCATAATCTTTCAGCCATTGTATTGATAATTAGTTGTTATTTATGATAAAAATATTTTTGAATGATTTCCCAGGAAGTTCGACAACGCAGTAAATAAGATTATTTAGAGCGTTCCCCAACTTCCTGAAAGTGGAAATAAGGTTATTTATCGCGTTGTCGAACTTCCTGAAAGTGGAAATAAGCTTATTTATCCCGTTGTCGAATTCGGCAACGCTATAAATAACGTTATTTAACCTGTAGCCGAAGTCGACAACGCTATAAATAATGTTATTCAGCCTGTAGCCGAAGTCGGCAACGGTAGAAATAACTATTTTTCTGTAACTATCGAAGTTTGTAGCTTTAGCAAGCTCTTTCTTTACATAAATGCCGGCTTGGACAATGACATAAATTACGGTCATCACGCTGAATGCTAATTGGGATGTTGCTTTTTTCATCATCTTTATTTTCCTTGCCAATGAATTAATTAAGCATATCCTTATGTTTCGCCTTCAAGTCATCGAGGCTCGCCTGTAATGTAACAATACTGTCATCCAAACTTTTTATGGTTAATTCAGAATGTAGATTTTCATTCTCCAGCGCAGTTTTCTTCGCATTCAATTTATTCAGCTTCTGGTTGTCCTTAATATCTTTGGCATTCGTTTGATCCTGCGGCACATTAAGGATGGCGATTTCCTTGTTCACATCATATATTTTGCTCTTGTTATTCTCTATGGATTTGCGTTCGGCAATTCTTTTATTATTCATGTCCTTCAGGTCGCTCGTCATTTTACCATTTTTATTGGAATAGAAATGATTCAACTCCTCTAAAAGAAATTTGTTCACTATCGAGTTCAGTTGGTCATACTCCTTCGGATACGTTTCGTCCCCTATGTAATCATCGTAGCCATGCGAAGCAAAAACTTTCATCGAAGAACCCTCTGGAGTTTTAGTGATATTGGTATAAAGATTGAAGCGTTTATCAGAGATCGAAACCGCCGTAACATCTTCTATCTTGAGGAGATCGTCGTCCGTAAAGATACCTACACCTTGCAACTTAACGGCATAATTTTTATTAAGGAAATTAACCCAATCCTTCTTGAGTTCCTTTGGCGATACCTCGACATTTGTTGCGAGGCATGGGCGCAGTTTGTTTTCATGACTGATAACAGTCTTTTCGACCTTAATGGTCTGTGCATTCATCCCTAAAGACCCGCCAACTAACAATAGACTAACTATTATGTGATTCAAATTTTTCATTTTTTTATTGTACTTATTTTTATTATTTATTATTTCTTTTATTGTTTTCAATTTCCCTTTTCTTGTCCGACAAATATGTCTCTCTTTTCAGGCTGCAAAATTACCACCATCATCCCCGATAGGTGTTACATAATTATCGGAAAGAGTTGTATAATTTACAACTTTCAGATTCATGTTATCAACACTTATCATCTTGATCAATCTATAAATAATAACCTCCCGACGAAGTAAAGTACGGTCATAAAAGTGAGCAGAATGCCGACTAACACATCTACTCTCATCCGATTCAAGAACCCTTCTGGTGTATCGTTTTCGTTCATGATATATTTATTAAAAATTGTTGTTGCAGTCGTTTTAATTATGCTGCGAAATATCGGTATGATGGTTGCTGCTGAACCTACGTTTAGTGCTATGGTTAATTTTGTGAAGCACGTCCGCGCCCCTGTTAAGGAAAGGAGCTATAATTTCAAGTATCATACTTCCGAATACAACCATTTTTTCTTTGTTCGTCTTCTCGACAATTCTTCTCTTTCTCATAGTCATTAATTTTAATGAATTCCGGACTCTGAAGGAACCAAAAACCTCCAGAGTCCTTCCTTCAAAGTTTAGCTGATTAAAGCATGTTGTTTAACCACTTCTTGCTCGGCTTCGTGAGCGATGCAAGAATGTCCCCGCGCCTTCACGGTGGCTTCGCAAGCCTTCTCACACTCCCCTGCAGCATGAAACTTCGCCGCCTCAAGATGATACTTTGCCGCCTCTTGATGATGCTTCGCTGCCCTTGTGTGATTGTCCACACACTTTGGATTCACTTCGGAAGAGCCGTTTGACTGTTCCTTCTTCATTGTTGTTACTACGTTTTCCATTACTTTAAATTTTAAATTATTATTATTATTTTAGAACTTTCTATTGCTTGTTTTTACTAAATTTTAAGAGTGCAAAATTACTACCACCATCCCCCTTATGTGTTACATAATTATCGGAAAGAGTTATATAATTCACGCCTCCTATTTTTAATTCGTTGCCATTGAATGACAGCCCTGACGATACCGGAATGCCCGCCAGGTCTATCATTCAATGCAATTATTTAAGAACGATCAGCTTCTTGTTAATGGTACTTTCACCGCTAATAACGCGATAGAAGTAAATCCCAGATGGGAGGCTTTCCAAATTAACTTCCGCCTGATATTGTACACCTGGCTCGACATCGCTATCAAATAAAGTGGATAGCTTGTCGCCTGTGATATTATAAAATTCAATTACCACGTGGGCATTGGCATCTGTGTTTTGAAACTCGATGACCGCTTTATGCTGTGCCGGGTTCGGATATACATTGAATGTGGTAGTACCAGATGCCTCGCCATCACTGATTCTATTGCCGCTGCATGTAACGGTAACATTGCGAAGTGTACTCATGCAACCATTGGCATCCTTGGCATTCACGGGATATGTGGCGGGAGATAAATTAGTAAAAGTATATGCCGACTGCCATGTACTGCCGCCATTCTTAGTGAAATTATAATTGCCCGTACCACCGGTAGTATTAAGAATAATCTGTCCGGTACTACTACTGCATGACGAAGCCACGACCGCGGCAGTATAAGTAAGGGCGGCAGGTTGAGTAATACTAACAGTATTAGTAACGGCAGACAGGCAACCATTGGCATCCTTGATTCTAATATAATAAGTTCCCATCTGCATTGTGGAAAATGTATAACTACTCGAATTCGATGCTCCCCCAATGAATGTCGGAGTACTTGCATTAGCATTAGAAGTATAGTAGTAACGGGGATTTGGAGATACACCCGGCGTGCCGCTGTTGGCACTTAATGTTATGGAAGCATTGGTAGTTCCGTTGCAACTTTCATTCGTCTTAGAATAGCTAAAAGCTAATGCCGAGGGTTGAGTAATTGTTACGAATCCAACAGCAGCCGCGCATCCTCCTACATCAACAACATTAACCCTATATCGTGTTGCAATTAACCCTTGTACAGTGCTGTTCGATGATTGAGTAACTGTATTATTCAGGGTGTTAGTCAGCGTATAAGAATAAGGTGAAGAACCGCCGATGCCGCTAATTGCGATGCTTGCAGAACTATCCCCATTGCAATGACAGTTAGTAAAGGTATTGGTGAATGTAGGTAATCCCGTTGTTGCAGTAATTTGCAATGGCGAACTACCACAATTATTCGTTCCAACGACAGTGTATATTATGGGGCTGGAAGATGGAAGATGACAAACTACAGTTGCCCCACTCGTCGTATTCAAGCCTGTTGCAGGAGACCAAGAGAAGTTTGTACAACCAGTTGCTGTAAGCGTTGTACTACCACCAGGACATGAGTTCAGATTACCTGTTACGACCACTGTCGGCAATGGGTTTACCGTAACATGTGTTGCAGAAGCCGCAGAACCAGTGCAGCCAAAGCCGTTTGTACAAGTTACAGAATAGTCTCCTGTCCCAGTAACACTGATGGTTTGAGTGGTTGATGGATTGCTCCATGTGTAATAATAGTATCCTGTACCTGCATCCAATGTTACCGATCCGCCCACGCAAAATGTGGTTGCACCACTCGCAACTATAGTAGGGGTAGGCAAGGCATATACTGTGATTAATTGTTCTGTCGTTCCGGTACATCCATAACTATTTGTAACCGTTACTGAATATGTTCCTGTTGTGCTTACAGTAATAGCTTGCGTTGTTTCATTGGTATTCCAAATGCAGGATGTGAATGTTCCGACATCCATAATAACTGAATGTCCTGCACAAATTGTTGCTCCTACATTGGTGGTAATTGAAGGAGATAAAGTATAGGTTGCAACTTGGCTTGCGGTACCTGTACAGCCATTGGAATTGGTTACTGTGCATACATAAGTACCTCCGTTGTTGATAATTATGGTTTGATTTGTTTCCCCGTTACTCCACGAATACGCATCGAAAGTAGCTCCAACATTCAGGATAGCTGTACCGCCTGTGCAAAGATTAGAAAGACCGCTTGAAAAGATATTCGGCATAGGAGAAGTATGTACTGAAACTGTCTTATGGGCACTATTCGTGCAGCCAGCATCATTACTAACAGTGACCACATAAAACCCACTTGCAGTAACACTAATTGTTTCATCTGTGGCACCAGTGCTCCAGATATAAGTAGAATGAATTCCTGCATCCAATGTTGTAGAATCACCGGAACAAACGGATGTCGGACCACTGTCAATGGTTACACTTGGATGTGCATTTACAGTTAATGTAACATTCCCTGATACTGCATTTGGAGAATAGGTTCCAGAGACCACAACATTATAGTTTGATGAAACATCAGGAAACCCGATAGGATCAACAATTAATGTTGGCGAGTCAGCACCTGAAATGTTGCCGCCATTGGTTATGTTCACAGTCCCTTTCCTCCATTGGTAGGTAAGTCCTGCACCGGTTGCCGTTACTGTGAAGCTCACAGCACTATTTACACATACCGATTGATTGATTGGCTCTACTGTAATGACAGGAACCTGTCCGAAGATCACCTTCGGGAAGAAAAACAGTACGAGGACTGTTGCGATAATTGTTAAATTCTTTTTCATTTTACTATTTATTTACTTGTTATTAATCTCCGCTACTGGCGGCACAGATGTGAACATATTTCACGCCGCAAAATTACCTTCAATCGAAAGGGTATGTATTATATAATTATTGAAAAGAGTTATAAAATTCACACCTCTTCTTCTGAACCTATCCACAATTAAAGTGTTCATACCGCTACCTTATTCATTGACAATAGTGGCAGTTGCAATCTTATCAGCTTGTTGTTTATGAAGCTGCATTATCACAATCTTTTCCACTCGGTAAGGCACGGTATAAACGCGAAGCCGTGCTTGAAGCGGAGAATTTTTGAAGCCTAACACCTTGCAATATTCTTTAAGAAGTTCAGCAGATAAAACTTCAACCCCATTGTTATAAACATACCGACTGCTGACATGAATGACTTTGTTTTTATCCACCCTGCTGGTCTTTTTACCCGGCATCAAATCAAAAGCAACATTCAGCCTGATGATGCCACAAGATAAGTCACTACACTCATTGCCATTCCTTATCATATCAACAATCTGACAATTCGTTTTGCCATGTTTCCGCAAGCATCTTATTTTGCAGAATGATTTTTCAAATTCATTAGAATTAATCAGAGGGATTAGCAAAGAAATCGCATCATCAAGTTTAGCTTGAAGAATCGGATCATCGAAGTTACTGATGGCATTCCCGAGGCTGTCGAAAGGCTGCACCAGAATGGTAGTTTGTGCGCAGCAAAGGCTTGCTGTCAGGATTAAAATTGCGGTTAATATTTTCATGATATTATGTATTAAATTCCCCGCATCCGGCGGCACGGTTGTGAAGTATTTTTCACGCCGCAAAATTACCACCCTTTGTCCCAGAAAGTGTTATGTAATTATAGAAAAGAGTTACACAATTCGCACATTACGAATCATGATAATGATCATCGTTTTGTTGTAGCTCCCAAGAGGTTGCTATCACAAAACGATGATGATAAATAATTAATACAATGGTATAAATATCCACCTTACGGAAAGGTGAAAAACCGTATAGAAGGTGGTAACTTTAAAATGATTCTTTGATAATTGACCTTAACGGCACGTGTAATTTCTCTAACATCAAATCAACAGCATCCATCATGGGAGGGGGTCCGCATACATAAAATTTATCTTTTATCTTACCGTCATAAGCCTCGATAAGGTCTTGGGTAATTTGTCCATGAAGGTATCCATTTACCTTTTCATCGGAGAGAATATTCACAAAGTTCTTGCCTAATAAGATTGTTAATTCCCGTTCATAAATAATATCGGCTTTGGTTTTATTCGCGAACAGAAGTATGTTATTACCTACTTCATTATTCATTCGGAGCGACCTAAAGATGGAGATAAACGGCGTAATACCGGCACCTCCGGCAATAAATATTCCCTCGCCTTGGTAGCTGATGGCACCAAATACTTCATGCAAAATCAATTCATCTTTCTTTTTAAGCTGCTGCAGTTCGTTGGTAACGCCAAGCTTTAAGGGATATGTTTTGATGGTGAATTCAAGATAATTATCTGTCGGCAAGCAGGTGAATGTGAAGGGTCTTTTTGCATCCCTCCAACCTTCTTTATTAATAGTAACTTCGGTAGCTTGCCCGGGGGTAAAGGTAAATTGTTTAGGTTTTTCAGTAAGTATTTTAAGCACGTTGTGGGTAACCTTTTCTACTGATATTACCTTTACTTTATGTTCTTTTAAATCCTTCTGATTGGTATCATCAGGAATGTTTTGAATGTTGTCTTTATGAGTTGGCATTGGCATTTATTTTATTTCTTGTTGGTTAAATCTGATTACAATAATTTTGATTTACGCTCTATTTCTTATTTGAATTCTGTAGGTTTTGAAATTCTTTTACCTGATTTGATTTTATCATAGCTTTTGTTATTATCGCATCTGCACTTCCCTTGCCACCACCGGCGATGAGCGTTATTATTGCCAAGCCAAACAGCAAGATAAAGTATTCCAATCCTTCGCCTTTGTCGGCTACTTTTGACCAGTTCATAAAGAATCCATTGTGCATTTGTGTTGTCAATACTACTCCAATGAAGTTCACTAATATTCCCAAGGATGCGACACGAGTTATCAATCCCATTATTAATAATAAGGAGCCGATGCTCTCTATCAATATTACTAAAAATGCGATTATCCAAGGCAGTTCCATTTTGGTGGTTAATGAAGTCATGGTTGCTTCAAAACCGTTGCCACCAAACCATCCTAATAGTTTTTGTGCACCATGAGGAAACACTACTATTCCTAAAGTTAGCCTTGCTATTAAGGCATAAATATTTGTCGGGTTAGTTGTTATTATTCTTTTCATTTTATTTATTTATTGTATGATCTTAGCATTTGGAAACCTCGCCTGCCATTGTTCAAAGGCTGACATGCTTTTAACCATCACGATTGTTTTGTCATCAATCCGAACCTTGATCAGGTGCGATGAATCTGCTCCTTTGGTGGTTACTTTTGCTTTTTGTTTTCTCATTTTATTTGGGGCTAATATTGTTGAATCATTCAAAAAAAAGAGGGACTGCATGGTAGTACAGCCCCCCCCCCTCCTTCTAACTACCAATAAACATTAAAAAATTACTTATATTATATTTTAAAAACAGTTCTTTTGGGTGGCAAAAAACAGGAGATTGCAAGGCGACTCGCAGTCTCCTGAAAAACTCTATTAACTCTTTTTTCATTTTATTCTTCACTAATATCTACTAACATTGTACCATCAATGCTGGAGGCAGTCATTGATTTATTAAACTCTGATGACTGATAAAAACTCATGGCTTCGGCTCTGTCATTCCAACTGAAAACAATGAGCACTTGGTGGTGATATTTGTAATGACAATAGACACTTTCGGTATGTATTCCGAATTTAATTCGATTGTCAACTTCATTATCATATTCCGATTTCCATTGATCGAAATCGTGAACACGGAAACTTATATGCGTTAGGGCTGCCATATTATTATTTATTAGACTGATAATTATTGTTCGGATTTTCTTTATGGTTTTTCAGTAGTAACATCTTCTGCTGATTTCGCTTCACCTGTATCATGTTCAAGGTCTTTGTCTATTGTATATAAAGCTTCGTCGCTTGCCTTTTCGCCACCTGCAATTTTCATTTTATCCAGCATGATCATCGCCATCGTTTCTTCTTCTATCTGCTCTTTCACGAACCACTGCATGAAGTTCCAGGTTGCCCAATCTTCCTCTTCAAAACTTAGTTTAATAATTGCATAAATTGCTTTTGTGTTATCCACTTCATGAGCAAAAACTTTTTCAAAACAATTGAATGTATTTTTTGGGTTTTCGGGAGGAGCAGGGATGGATGTTACATGTACTCTTCCGCCTCTTTTCAAAATATATTCCAGTATCTTCATCATGTGATTGCGCTCCTCTGCGGCATGACGAAAAAGGAAGTTAGAGATACCTCCAAAGCCCTCTGATTCAGCCCATGACCCATACGATAAATAAATTTGTGCGGCATACGCTTCCTTCGTCATTTGCGCATTCAAAGCCTTTGCTATTTCTTTTGAAAGTCTATTTGTATTCATCTGTAATTTTTATAAATTCAAGCAGTTTATGATACTACACATACATTAAAGAAAACGATAATCAGTCCGATAAAAGCAAGCATCATTATTGTAATCATTAATGGTGTCATTGCCTGTCTGGTAAGTGATATTAGTTTCAATGTTTTCATCTTTTTCTAAATTAATTTTTAAACCTGTTACGAGGTTATAGTATAACGAACTTCCCTCTTACTATTTCTTTCTCACCTTTTATCTCATAGAAATAAATGCCTGCGCTCCAGGTGGAAATAGAGATGGTATTATCAATGCCGGTGAGGTTTTCTTTATAAACTACAGTACCCAGTAGGTCGGTGATAAGCAAGGTTTCTGGGGTGGTGTAGGTGCTGTGGTGAATGTTTAGAAAGGTGGAGGCGGGGTTGGGGTAAATACTTATTCCAATTTGAATAGATGCTTTTGGTAAACCTACGGTTTCATTATTTAATTCTACGAGTTCATAACTACTGGCACCATCTGTACCATTAAAATCGTGAATATCTGTAAAAGTATTAGTAATTATATCGTAGCTAAAAATAAGTCCTTTATTATTTAAACCACCAATACGGGTGGTACCATATAATTTCCCATCGCTCGCTTGCATCAAACTACCTCGAGGGTCAGCTCCATTTGTTCCACTAAAGTTCACTAAAATTGTTTGTGCATTTGTAGCTATGTTAAAACTAAATAAAACCCCTTTGTTATTCGTGCCGCCTTGACTCGTCATTCCGTAAAGTAAACCATTAGCGGCTTGTATAAAGCTTCTATATGGGTGATGTCCATTAGTACCAGTAAAGTTCATTAAATTGGTAACTGTATTTGTTGTGGTATCAAAACTAAATATTACGCCATAACCTTGGGTAAAATTATTAGTGGTATCTCCTCCACCATAAGTCATGCCATATAATATATTATTTGTAGCGTGTATTAAACCATTTCCTTGGGGTACTGTACCGTGATAAAAATCAAAATGATACAATTCTGTATAGGTGGAAGTAGCAACATCAAACCTAAAAATTCCTCCAGAACCATGATCTGTATGAATAGTGTCGTTACCAAGTAATCCATACAATTTATTAGTTCCAAATTCGAGTAAGTCGCCTCCTAAGGGAGATTGAATATAGTTAGTATCAAAATCCACTAATTTGGTATAAGCACTATTGGTAGTATTAAAATTATATAAAAGCCCAGCCTGACTACCACTTGATGTTTGAGCAGCTAACCCATATAGCAACCCATTGTTAAGCTGTATAAGGCTACTACAAGGGTTTCGTCCCGATGAATCAAGTGTGTTGAAATCATGTATATCTGAATAGGTATTCGTCAAAGTATCAAAGCTGAATAGAACACCATTATCGCCCAATTGACCTCCAGCCGGACATACTCCATAAAATTTATTATTGTTGTAATTAAACATCAATTTATACTGTGGGTATCTCCCGAGCGTATCATTAAAATTATAATGATTTGTATAACCAGTACCATCCCCATTAATTTTATAAAGGACTCCTTTGTTATATAAGCCGCCTAAATTAGCCAATCCCCACAAATGAGGGGTTTGGGCATACATGTGATTAATTAATAGGATTAGTACGATTCCTATAAGAATTATTTTTTTCATCGTAATTATTTTTTATATCATCTTCAGTCCCCTTCCAATGAATTGGAAGGGGACAAAGGTAGAGATTTATTTAGTTATTACCAGTTGCCAGTTATTAGATGTTGTTGTTCCTATTTCTCTTACCAGATAAATTCCCGGGTCAAGATTCTTTATTGTGTAAACATCCTGACAGGTAATCGCCCCTTCGCGATTTCCTGTAAGGTTGTTCGTTTTTATTATATTTTTACTTTTCATATTTTTATCTTTGTTTATGATGCAACCTTACAGGAAGGCAGAAAAAGCCTGCCTGTCAGGATGCTTGGTTTTTACTTTACGCCGTTACGGTATAAAAATAAACAAAGCTCTCCGGTCCGAGGTTGCCATCTTTATCCACCCAACAGAAAATATAATAAACGGTTTGTCCAACATTTCCGGTTACGAAAGTAGTATCTGTCAATTTCATTTTTGAAAATGGAGGTAAAGCCACTGCCAAGGGGTGATTATTTCGCAACGGTGCAACACCTCCTACCTGGCGGTAGCAGATGATGCTTTTGGCTCCATAAGGCTTTCCTTTGGAGAGAACATCGGAGGGATAAAGTCCTTGAATGATTCTCATCCCCATACTCTGGTCAACTTTATAAGGTTCAGGATAAGTATTGTGGAACCTGTCCATCGTTTTTGGCGGACCGAATCCTTTACATATCATGCCTGCCATATCAACAATACTTTTTACTCCGGCAGCCCTGGTCTTTACGGCAGGGCAATATTTATAGGTAATATCATCAATGATGAGTCTCTGATTTTCGTCGCGTTGTCCTTCGAGGGTGATGATTTGCCCTCTCAAGATGTCAATTTGAGATTCCATCGCTTGCCCCGCCGCTATTCTTGTCAGCAGCGATGCTGTAGTGGGAGTCATTACCCCGAATGTCGACACATTCGTTTGAATGTTGGTAGTAACGGTGGTTGCCTTCGTATAAATTTGACCGGAATTCAAACCTCTGGTTGTAAATAATGGAAGGAGAGCTTTGTTCACTACCATGGCTAATGCGAAAAAAAGTGCTTTTAATATTATCATAATTTTATTATTTAATTTGATTAAACTGTTTTATATAAATTTTTAATTGTTTCCTTTTGGACAAAAATGTTGAAATACTTGTTCCCAAAGTTATCAACATTGAAGTTGAAAGCATCAACATAGCACTTCAAAGCATCAACATAGCACTTCAAAGCATCAACAATGAAGTTGAAAGCATCAACAATGAGGTTGAAAGCTTCGACAATGAAGTTGAAAGCTTCGACAATGAAGTTGAAAGCATCAACAATGAACTTCAATATTGATGACATGAACTTCAAAGCATGTGACATGAACTCCATGTCAGAAGAGATGACGAAAAAAAATGAAAAGTTTTGAGCCATTCTCAACGTAAAACCGGAAAAAAGACCGTCCAAAGACCTATTTACAGGAAATAAGAAGGAATTGCTGGTGGAGATTTCTGTTCTGTAGGATTTGTAATCCGACATCCCTTTCCATTCCTTTGTATTATATGTTTTGCGCTGGCTCATGGTTTCGATTTTTAGTTTTTCAGTTTTTACTTCGTGACATTTTGAGATATTTCTCGGCTGCAAAATTCGGGATAATATTACTACCAAATCGAAAAAACTATTTTCAACGGGAAAATGTTACTGAACGACATAAATCAGGGGTCGAACGACAGAAATCGGGGGTCGAACGACAAAACCGCCAAAAGTCGTTTGTGAGATTAAAATATTTTTTTAGGAGTGGCTCATAAAAAAATTGAGAGTTGAGACTTGATAATTGAGAATTTCAAAATTCTCAACTCTCAATTTTCAACTCTCAATTGTCTTGAAAGCCTTTATTAATGGGCGATTAAGGAGTTAGCTCACTGGACCAAAAATCTCTCCACTCTTTAATAAAAGCAGGTTTATAAGCTCTGCCCAAAGGAAGTTGTCCATCGTGCAAAACAGCATATTTAAAATCTTCGCTAAGAGAAGTGACATGCAATAAATTCAGGATATAGGTACGATGTGCGCGACAGAATTTATAATCCTTGAGCAATTCATGCAGCGATTTCATCTTCTCTTTCACCGGGATTTTCTCCCCGACAGCAAGCACCAAAATAACAGTTTTGGTTTCTTTATCCGTAAAAAATCCTTTTATCTTGTTTAATTCAAAATGCTTTTCGCCACCCTTCGTTTTGAACACTAAACTCGTGCCCAACGAAATCTTGACAGGTTTGTGTTTAACAGAATCTCCGTTCGTCACCACGATTTCCTTCTCCTCTAAAATAAGATTTGCAGACTTTTTTCTTTTAATCTCAACATCCAAATTAATTTCAGTGAAATGATGCTCGATGTAAGGAATCTTCAGCTTTTTCAATGTCGCCCGAACATCGCCGTTTTCGTGTATGAAACAAACAAATTTTCTCTTTTTCAGCCCGAACGATGAAAGATAAGTGGCTATATCTTTCACTACTTTATAGATGTCAATAAAAATAATTGCATCGTCTTCGTCCTTGATTTCGCGAAGTAATTCCTCTTTAGTACTGCATTTCGCAAGGATTCTGATACCCTTGGA
Organism: uncultured Bacteroidota bacterium; assembly: GCA_903844645.1. Lineage (GTDB taxonomy): Bacteria > Bacteroidota > Bacteroidia > AKYH767-A > JABDAW01 > JABDAW01. The sequence continues at coordinate 6,395 of CAIMUP010000129.1, read as the reverse complement.
TTTACTCTTGATTTCTTTGGCGATTGCTTCAGCCTTTTGCATATCTTCCGCAAAAACAATTGCGTTAATAACCTCTACCATGTGTTTTTTTAATACTTAAATTGATTTGTAAGGCTGCGAAAATACAAAAAAAATTCCACCCTCACAAATGACTTTAATGGATTTTGTCGTTCACCCCCTGATTTTTGTCGTTCAGTTATATTTTTTCAAAAAAAATCACCGGAGACATGGATTTGATTTAAAAATTGGTAGCCGTTTTACTTTTTCTTTGCTTCTCCAATAAGTCTTCCATAGCTTCATCGGCTTCTTTATAATCGTTGGGAGCATACTTTTTTCCTGTGTCATAATTAATGTTTTCGAGGGGAGGATTCGAGTAGGCTAATTGTTTCAAATGCGCACTGTATAACAGTAATATCGTATCCATTGTTTGATTGAATAATTTCTCTGCTTCGGGCGTAGGCTCCTTAAACTTAAACCCCGCGAATGGTCCAACCTTAGGAAATAATCCGATGATAAAAGAAATAACATTTGCCTTTACAGGAATCTTTCCGAACTCTTTTTCATAAGCTGCCTTATTAATTTTATACCTGAACTTCGCCTTGTCTTGCAAAGGATTTAATTGTGTAATCACCGACTTACGGATGCGCCAAGCGTCTCTCGTTAATTCAGGAAAAATATTCTTAACCATAAAACGAAACACCGAAATCGCCAATGGCAAACTATTGAAAACAGATTTCATCTCCAATTTATAAGTCTTCAGAAATGCACGCTCCATAACAGGCTGACTCACCTGAAAGCCGATAAAATTATGAAACGCTTTCGGTGCGTAATTCCCCAATGCAGTTTGCAAAATATCGAAACCAAATTCGACTCTTACATGCGGAACTTTGGCTTGATCGTAGGTCATCACATCGCCAAACTTCTTTCTTAATTTAGGATAAAGCATCGGCAGCACCCGATTCGTACACAACGGATGACCATATTTATCGGCATAATAATGACACAACATCCCGAGCGCAAAAGCATATTCATTCACATCTTGCGCCTCATCAATCAAGGCATTTATATAGTCGCCGGTATAAACATAATGCAACAAATGCGTAAAGAAAATTCCACCGATAGAATAATAACCGATGTCGGGCGCAATAGCCCCACCATAGGCATAAGAACGCGCAACCAGCAGCTCGCTATCTGTTACAGCAGGGTACTTGTTTTTTAATAAAGGGACGATAGATTTCTCCCATTCCATATCAATAATCGCCTCGTGCGCAAACAACGAGAATGCCTGTGAATACAAGGGGAGGAGAAAGATTATTGCAATGATAAATAACTTGCGGAACAGCATTGGTTGAGACTATTATTTCTTCACCGTCTTTTTCTTTGTTCCGAAGAGCTTCTGCCAGAAGGTTTTCTTCTTCTCATCGAGCGGCGGATTATAAACAGATTTAATATCAATCTCGTTATCTATCGCTGGAATCAGAGCTTGGATAAACGCATTCCGAAGTAAGATAGCAATTGCTCCCCAAGTATCGAAAGTGGTAGCCGTTTTGAATGTCCCTTCAATAGGAATCTTGGTTGCTATCTGGTCTTTCGGATGATTCTTGAGAATCACGCCTGCCGCACCCACAATTTCTTCCCACATAAAGTGCAAGAAACTATCGTGATGATCCTTCTTGCTCATCACAATCAAATCCTTGATAACAGGCTTGAAGTACCCGATAAACTTGCCATCCATTGCCGCTAATTCCATGTACAACCCGAATCGTCCGCTATTAATATCAAACTTTCCATACGCCAAAAAGAAATCATTGAAGGTAGCAAGGTTAGCGTTCTCTAACTTTGCTTTCATCTCGAAGTAAGGATCGGCAGCAAGTAGGTTTAAGTTCATATCAAAGTGCATGATTCCGCCAGACATAAATGCAGTAGAATGTATGCTGGATGGGAGTTTTGAAGAATCAATTACATTACCGAGATTCTCTGCCAGCACATGCGTCTCCGTCATATAAATATCCACCACCGGCTTCGAACCCGGGTCAAGGTAGTGGATGTTTCCATGATTCACGACCAACCGATTCAACTTCAAGGGCATGAAACTCTTTAACAGCATCCTGAAATCATTTGTATCCTTTTGAATCTTGGAAACATCGGTAACATCTTTCGTAAATATCAATGTGGGATATTCCAAATCCATCTTCCCAACGACCCTGCCATGCAGCAAAGCACGCCATTGCAACGAAAGATCAATTAACTGCACATCAAAAAACTGTGCATGAATATTCGACACAGAATCCACCTTATCAATGTACAGATTCTTCAACTTATATGCCCCTCGATAGAGCGAAAGATCGAGGTCTTCGACATGCCCAAAGTAGCCATCTATGGCGGCAAGGCGTTTGTTAGCATAATGCAGAAGAACGTAAGGCAAGATGATTCGCGCAACGATTAAGACTGCAATAATTATCAGCAGCACACGCACTTTTTTCTTGCGGAAGAACGATTTTTTATCTGTGGAAGGTTTTTGTTGTATTACTATTGTATCCATTTTATCCGGTGAATTATTACTATTACTTTGGTTCATTTTTCGAGCCGCAAAATTACCACCGTTTGAAAGGGATAGTGTTATACAATTCTTGAAAAGACTTACATAATTCACATATTCTTATTAAGAATAGTGCTCATCGTTTTGTTGCAGCTCCCAAAAAGGTCACTATCACAAAACGATGGAAGAGAAAACTATTATGAAGGGATTACAAATCCCTGACTCGGGGGAGGAGATTACAAATCTAGACCAGCGAATACAACACCAGGCTACCGAACATCTAGCCCAGCTGGATATTTCCTATTATCAAAACCTGAATGGAGAAAAACCCGAAAGGAGCGGGGATAGGATCACCATTCGGGTGTTATGGTCATTTGGGTAACTAATGAACAAATGAAGTATCTCTCGTAATTGAATAAGCAGCGAAATATCCGAAGCCTCCATTGCTGATATTATTCACAGGATTGGCAGGTGGTGCGGCAAGAATGGAGCCAAGTCCTCCGCCAACTCTGGGAAGGGTATTAAAAAATTCGTAAGTTTTATAATCAATACATTCTAATTTCACTATAACACTGTCACCATAAAGAAGATGAGTCCGGTAAGATATTGATAACTCCTGACCATCGGCAAGTCCGTCTTTAATAATACGCACGCTCGTAGTATCAAATCCAAGGGTATCGTTAGAGTTGATTTGTAGCTTGTAATAGTTTTCGATATTGGCGGGGTCCGTGAACTTGCAAACTATACGAAAGGTATTGTCCCTTGGTCTTATAATGAAATTCACAGAGTCAATTGGAACTGGCGGAGGCATGGTGGAAGTAGCTGTAAATTGATTGCCATTGGAATTAATATTCATGGTATAAGTTCTACCTGGAACGCCCTGAATGTGGGCAGTTTGATAAGTACCTGGAATAACTTCTTTCAAGATTTCAGAGTTACCCGCATCATCAGAAATGGTAACAGTAGCACCAGTAACAGGAGGGAAAACATTAGCTTCATAATAGTTTGCAGTGCTGCTTAATTTTATAGAATAAGGACCGGGTTCATTGGTAATATTTCCTTCGACAACAACCTTTGGGCTGGCAGAATTAAGGTCTATATTGACCACCTTTTCACATGCAGCGAATGACAAAATCCCTGCTGCTAATACTATCTTGAATTTATTCATCATCATGGCTTAGAATTTAAAGTTATAGGTGATTGCCGGAACAAAACGGAACAAGGATAATTGTACGGCTTGGGTCTTGGTAGGATCAGTAGGGTCTTGCTGGAAATAGATAGAGAAGGCATTCTCTCGGGCATAAACATTATAGACAGAAAAGTTCCAACTGCATTCTTTCTTTTCATTCTTGACAATGGTATAGGTAGCACCAAAATCAAGGCGATTGTAAGCAGGCATTCGATAGCCATTCCTGTCGGTATATTCGCTATAAACAACACCGTTAATTTGATACTTGCCACTCGGAAAAGTAACTGCATAGCCCGTGTAATAAACGAAAGTTGAAGAAAGCGACCACTTCTTATTTATTTCATACATCCCTACAACAGAAACATCGTGAATAATGTCTTGTTTGGCAGGGTAAGGAGTGCCATTATCAATATCCTGAAACACCCTAAGAGTCCTTGAAAAAGTATAACCTATCCATCCTGTTAATGCACCATATTTCTTCTTAACAAAAAATTCTGCACCATAAGCATATCCCCGTCCATAAAGCAATTGAGATTCTATGTTTTTATTAAATAAAAGGTTTGAACCTGGGATATAATCAATTTGGTTTTGCATGTTTTTATAATAAACTTCGACCGAAGTTTCGTAAGAATTATTTTTAAAATTTCTGAAATAACCTAAAGCAACCTGGTCGCCTAATTGAGGCTTTACATTATTGCTGGAAGGAACCCACAAATCAACCGGAGTCTGTACAGTTGAATTAGAAAGAAGCTGGATGTATTGATAAATTCTATTGTAAGAAGCCTTGATAGAACTCTTCTCATTAAGCACATAAACGATGGAAGCACGCGGTTCTAAGCCACCATAAGTCTTGATGACTTGGTTGTTGTTATAAGTCGCTGAATCTATAATGTTAAGGCTCGAATCATAGGTGTAAGTAGTGCCCGGACCTAAGTCTGAAAATAAAGAATATCGCATACCATAGTTAAGAGTAACTCTTTTACTAACCTTCCATTCATCAGAAATATAGATACCACTCTCGATACCATATTTACGCCCGAGAGTATTTCTAAGCAATGTTCTTGGAAGTATAGTAGATGCTGTATTTACAGTAACTTCGCCGGGACGAAAGGTATGAAATGTTTCTTCTGTACCGAACTTCAAAGTGTTCTTGGAATTTGCATATAATTCAAAACCTTCTTTCCAGGAAACATCCCGAATACCTGTAACCACCTGGAATTGCGCATCACCTGCACCAAGCGTAATGTTATTACTGTAATCACTATAAACAAGCGAACTATTCAGGAATAATTTATCGCTGAACAAATGATTTTCTCGCAAAGTAGCAGTCGTATTTCCCCAATTGATTCCAAAGTTTTGATTGGTGTTAGTGTTGTTGTTAAAATTAAAAGCATCTCTACCAAAATAACCTGATATATAAATCCTGTCTCTTGCTCCCAATTCATAGTTTGCTTTTACATTGAAATCATAAAAATAAAGTTGGGTATTCTTAAGATTCGATGGACCGAAAGCTTTTAAAAATAAATCAGCATAAGTCCTTCTTCCTGAAATAACAAATGAACCTTTTCCCTTTTTAATCGGTCCTTCAAAAGTGAGCCGCGATGCAATGATTCCAACACCACCTGTTACAGTATATTTTTTATTATCGCCATCAATCATTTTGATGTCAAGAACAGAAGAAATACGACCACCATATTGAGCCGGAATGCCGCCTTTATAAATCGTAACATCTTTGATGGCATCAGAATTAAAGATAGAAAAGAAGCCTAATAAATGCGCTGGATTATACACATTGGCTTCGTCGAGAAGAATCAAATTTTGATCAATGCCGCCACCCCGTACATAGAAACCTGAATTGCCTTCTGTAACTCCCTTGATACCTGGAAGTAATTGAATAGTCTTGAGAATATCCCGCTCGCCAAGAAACACAGGTATGGTGCTAATCTCCTTAACATTCACCTTCTGGACGCTCATTTCGGGAGAGGTAACATTCTTATTTGCTGCTTCAGAATTTAATACAAATGTATGCAAGTCAACAATCTTTTCAGTGATTTCAATTTCTAATTTTACATTCTGGTGAAGGTCAATAACAGTATCCTTTTCCTCGTAACCCGTGTAATGAAATGCGAATATATAGGTCCCTTCAGCAACCGAAAGTGAAAAGAATCCATAAGCATTCGTAGCAGCACCAACATCAGGAATTTCCTTAACTGTAATGGCTGAACCAATCATCACTTCTCCGGTTTTTTTATCACGAACTGTACCGCTGATAGAAAAGTTTTTCTGTGCATAAATACATTGAAAGCAGATCATCAAGGTTAAAATTACGATTGGAAATTTCATTCGGTTTAGTTTTATAATTTTTGAAAATTTATTCTTTAAGACTAAATATCTAAGAAAAAGATTAACGGTATATAAGGCTTATTATTTTATCCTCCACCCCCTCATTCCCCTCTATCCACGTTCCTTTCGGGCTTTTATGCTGAAAAGTTTTAAATCTGTTATCGAAATAGATTATTGTATAAGGTAAGCGAAAGGTGTTTCCAAGTATCAAAACCCTTTAGGTTTGCAGCCGCAAATTTTTAGAGGTAATATTAGATGCCATTACTATTTCAGCATATAGCTAAGAAAACTCACAGCCGTGATAACGAATTATCACGGCATTAT
>CAIMUP010000128.1 GCA_903844645.1 uncultured Bacteroidota bacterium | reverse complement strand
CTAGGAGTTGGATGAGTTTTGCCAGCAACCCAGCTTTTAGGGATTTGTAATCCCGTCCCTATTCCTTTTATGATACCGACCTTTTTGGGTCGGTGCAATAAAAGGATGATGGGGATGATTCTATTTCCTGTCGGGTTTCTGAAAGTCCCGAAAGGTTTCGAAAATTGAAATTCTATAGTTTTAAAAGTTATCATCAATCCATTGTTAAAACAAAAACATCGTTACTAGTTTTCGACCGGATAAAAGACTAATTTTGCAGCCATAAATTAATAAATAAAAGATATGAAATTAGTAACGTATGTAGAAGATAAGGATCCTGAACAACATTATATGGGGATTATTGTTAATGATAAAATTTATGACTTTTATGATGCAATACAAGTATCAAATTTACCTTTAGATGCATTTGATATAATTGATATTTGGAAGGAAGAATATGGAATAGAAGATGCCAATACTATAGAAAAAGAAATTAAAGACAATCAAACAAAATTTAAACTTGTTAATAAAAAATTTCATCTTATTGCTCCCATTCCAAACCCTACCTCCTGCCGCGATTCTTATGCCTTTCGTCAGCATGTAGCTGCTGCAAGAAGGAACAGAAAGGTTGATATGATTCCAGAGTTTGATGAATATCCTATCTTCTATTTCACCAATCATAATGCCATCCAAGGACCCGGAATCATAGAATGTATGCCCGATCATTTTAAGCAATTAGACTTTGAATTGGAGGTTGCAATTGTTATCGGGAAGGCTGGAAGAAACATCAAAGCAGCGGATGCCGATGAATACATTGCCGGTTATATGATCATGAATGATATGAGTGCGCGAGTGCTGCAAATGGAAGAGATGAAATTGAATCTTGGTCCTGCAAAAGGGAAGGATTTCTGTACCGTAATAGGACCTTATTTAGTAACTCCCGATGAATTGGAATCATATCTTGTTCCCGCGAAGGCAGGGCATGTTGGGAATGCCTATAACTTAAAAATGACTTGCACTGTGAATGGAATAAAAGTTTCAGAAGGTAACATGGCAGACATGGATTGGACCTTTGCAGAGATCATCGAACGCTGTGCTTATGGTGTAGATTTAATACCTGGAGATGTGATTGGTTCGGGTACTGTAGGTACAGGATGTTTCTTGGAATTAAATGGCACCGGTTTATTGAATGATCCGAATTATAAACCCCAATGGTTGCAAGATGGCGACGTTTTAGAAATGGAAATAGATGGCTTAGGGAAATTAACAAATACTATAAAGAAATCAGATACCGATTTCTCCATTCTTGCATTAAAGAAAAAGGTTTAAGATTAAGCTATGCAAACGATAGATACCGAAGCCGAGAAAAAAGAAATCCTTAAGCGTTACCGAAATTTATTAAAGGCTTGCAAGCCTACTAAGGAGGGCAAAGCATTGATACGCCTTGCCTTCGATACCGCGATGGAAGCCCATCAAGAGATGCGAAGGAAATCTGGCGAACCATATATCTATCATCCAATTGCTGCAGCACAAATCGTTGCCGAAGAGATTGGTCTTTCTACTACCTCTGTAGTCGCGGCTTTACTGCATGATGTGGTTGAAGATACTGATGTTACATTAGAAGATATTGAGCGTACATTCGGAAAGAAAGTGGCGCAGATTGTTGATGGTTTGACGAAGATTAAAGGAGTCTTTGACCATACCAGTTCCTTGCAGGCAGAGAACTTCCGTAAGATGTTGCTTACTCTTTCTGATGATGTTCGGGTTATTCTTATCAAGCTTGCAGATAGATTGCATAACATGAGAACGCTTGATTCCATGCCTCGCGACAAGCAATTGAAGATTTCATCGGAGACAAAATATCTCTATGCTCCTTTGGCGCATCGCCTTGGTTTGTATGCAATCAAGACCGAGTTAGAAGATCTTTCTGTGAAATATACAGAGCCTGAAATATATCGAAGTATCGCCCAAAACCTCCAGCAGACTAAGCGAGACAGGAATAAGTTCATTCAGGAATTTACACAACCGATTGCAGAGGCATTAACAAAACAAGGATATAAATTTGAGATAAAAGGTCGTCCGAAATCCATCAATTCAATCTGGACAAAGATGAAGAAACAGGGTGTCCCTTTTGAAGAGATATTTGATTTGTTTGCGATAAGAATTGTGATAGATACTCCCCTCGAAGATGAGAAGGCTAATTGCTGGGGAGTGTATTCTATTGTTACGGATTCCTATCATCCAAACCCTGACAGGCTGCGGGATTGGATATCTATTCCAAAAGCAAATGGTTATGAATCTTTGCACACAACAGTGATGGGTCCCGGTGGTAAATGGGTGGAGGTTCAGATACGTTCTGAACGCATGGATGAGATCGCTGAAAAAGGTTATGCCGCACATTGGAAATACAAGGATTCTTCGGGTGATAATGCTTTGGATGAATGGATCAATCGCATCCGAGAAATGCTGGAAAATCCTGAATCAAATGCACTTGATTTTATTGATGAATTCAAGTTGAATTTGTTTGCTGATGAGATCTTCGTATTCACTCCAAAGGGTGAGTTACGTAAGCTTCCTGCTAACTCTACAACGCTGGATTTTGCTTTTGATATTCATACCGAAGTTGGTTATAAATGTATCGGTGCGAAGGTGAATCATAAGTTGGTTCCCTTGAGTTATGTCTTGAAAAGCGGTGATCAGATTGAGATCATTTCTTCCTCCAAACAAACGCCTAAAGAAGATTGGCTGAATTATGTTACAACAGCAAAAGCGAAGTCCAAAATAAGGGATGCATTAAAAGAAGAGAAGCGCAAGATTGCGGAAGAAGGCAAGGCAATTCTACAACGGAAGTTCCGGCATTTAAAGATTACTTTCAATACCAGTAACATCAATGAACTCCTTGCCCATTACAGGATTGCAAGCCCGATGGATTTATATTATAAGATTGCGCAAGGCACATTAGATATTAAAGACTTGAAGGATTTTGAGCATGAAAAGGATAACATAAAAGCCAAGGTGCCTCACCCAAAAACAGAAGCGAAATCTTTTGAAAAGATGGTGAAGGATATTCGTGGTTCTGCGGATCTTGTTATTGGTGAGGATATGGACAAGTTCGATTATGTTCTTTCGCCCTGCTGCAGCCCGATTCCGGGTGATGACGTCTTTGGTTTTATCACAATAAATGAAGGCATTAAAATACATCGAACCAACTGCCCGAATGCCATCCAATTGATGTCGAATTATGCCTACCGCATTGTGAAAGCACGCTGGACGAATCAAAAGGAAATCGCCTTCCTGGTGGGCATTGCCATCACTGGAATTGATGAAGTAGGAGTAGTAAACAACATTACGAAAGTCATCTCCAGCGAGCTAAAAGTGAACATGCGTTCCATCTCCATCGAAAGCAACGACGGCATCTTCGAAGGCACCATCATGTTATTCGTAAACGACACCGACCACCTCCTAAAACTCATAAAGAAACTGAAGAGTGTTACCGGGATATTGACGGTGAATCGGATGGACTCGAATTAGGAAAGAAGATTTATTCATCAAACTCTGCAACAGCACATATTCCATAAGTCTTATGTGGATGAACACTTAGTCCTATTTTCTTATTTTTGTGATCCAAACAACACAATCTATGTCCTAAACTTGGAACATCTTGATCAATTAGCCAAGATATTGCAATACCTAATCCTGTTGAATTTCCATAATCACAGCATTCAGAATAATTACTCTTTTCACATATTTTCCTGTCATGTCCTGTAATGCCTAAGTCACCGGATTCTTTGGCGTAGCATTTTGCATCCTCATAAAGTTCTTTGTCAAAATAAAGTGCATGCATTGGTTTTAAAGAAAACAGGGCATACATTAATGAAGTTTTATAAGTTGAATTCTTCGCTACCGCTTCATAATTTTTTAATTCATAAACATTAAACCAAAAGGGATACAGCCGAGCAAGGTTAATATACATTATCGCATCTTTCTCGGCTTGGGTTAAATACTTAATATTTCTTGCGGTATTTGCGATATTAAGTTGCCGAGTAGTCCAGGTTTGAGCCAAAACACTAGTACTGCAAATAATAGTAGCAATTACTAACAGATTCCTAGTTTGTCTAAACATATTATTAAATCTTTATATCCCCATTTCCCATTCCGCCGCAAAACTAACAATCAATCGGAAAAACAACCTTCCATTCCTGATTCCCTAAAAAGCAAATTCCCTATCAAAGCAAAGCCGCCCCTCTTCAAAGATGAGTCGTCCCTCTTCAAAGTAACGTCGTCCCTCTTCAAGGGGAAGCCGTCCCTCTTCAAGGGGAAGCCGTCCCTCTTCAAGGGGAAGCCGTCCCTCTTCAAAGGGAAGCCGTCCCTCTTCAAGGGGAAGTCATCCCTCTTCAAAGGGAAGTCGTCCCTCTTCAAAGATACGACGTCCCTCTTCAAAGATACGGCTTCCCCTTGAAGAGGGACGGCTTCCCTTTGATGCGGGAATGAAAATTATAGCTAATATTTTTGAAATTATAGCTAATATTTTAAAAAATATAGCTCTGTTTTTGAAAATCTCACAAGTTTTTTCCCTTGTTTTAGACGTGAAATCGTCTTTTTAAGATTCCTCAAAAGGAATAATTGCCTATTAAAAGGTCTGAACCATTTTGCACGATTAAAACCTCTTTTCTATACCAATTTTCAAAAACAGGTATCTTATGCTTGAAAAAGGGTTTCTACTCCTTTATATTACAGCAGCAATTAATTCCCTTCGGTATATCTTTTGAAATTATCGAGAATCATCTGCCAGCCGGCTTGTTGCATTTCGATAGGATTCTCGGTTTCGGCATCAAAAATCTCGGTAACTTTTGTCGAATCGCCTTGGCTGGAGAATTGAATCTGAACTTTTCTGCCATCTGCGAGAGAATAGGCGATGCGTTCATTCAGTTTCACTTCGTCATAAATTCCTTCAAAATCAAACCCGAAAGAACCATCTTTGGCTTCCATTCGGCATAAGAATTTACCGCCTTTGCGCAAATCGTTTTCGGCACGCGGGGCACACCAATCGTCAGAGGCGAAATTCCATTTCGTAATGTGTTCGGGAGCGGTCCAATACTTCCATACTTTCTCCATCGGTGCATTCACAATGCTTTCCACCGTGATTGATTTAAAAATTGTTGTTTCCATTTTATATATTATTTTTTGTTAGTAATTAATTCTATCGGACCGGTTTGGGTATTCATTACGCCATAAAAATCTACCATATCGGCAACGTAATAATAGACGCCATCGGGGGCTTTCATTCCGTTGCTCAATGTGCCGTCCCAGCCACCATCATTGGCAAACCATTCGTATAATTGCATGCCCCATCGGTTATAAATCTTGACATGCAATCCCTGTAATCCGCGGGCATCAATGGTGAATTTATCATTCTTACCATCGTCATTCGGAGAGAACACATTGGGCACAAATATGGGGCATTGCTCGACATAAATCGTGAAGGGAAACAGCTTGCTGTGGCATAAGCCGGAATCAGAAGCGATATAGTAAATTGTAGTGCTCGTAATATGCGGAGTAATGAAGTCGAATCCGGTATGGAAGGGCGTAGAAAGATCATCGTAATAATACCAAACAATAGCAGCGCGACCAGTAGCGGTAAGGGTTATGGATTTACCAGCACAGATCGTGGTATCCATTATCGAAGGGATAGGATTAGGTAATAAATGAATGGAAACAGTATCGTAATTAGGGCAAATACCATTCGTTCCGATGACCGAAAATGTTTCGCTTTGGGTAAGATAAAGCATCAGTGAATCGGCAATAACACCCGTGCTCCATTGGTAAGAAGTACCGCCCATGCCTTTGATGATGATACTGTCTCCGGCACAAACGGTACTATCCGAAACGATGGAAATAACGGGGAGTAAATTAACTTTCACCATCGCGGAATCATTAATGAAACATCCGGTAACAGTGTCGGTAACCAACAAATGATACAGCGTAGTATTCGTTGGGAATGCTTGCGGACTGGGGCAAGTCGGGCAATTCAATCCCGTAGAAGGAATCCATGCCCAACTGATGTTTCCACTACCTATTCCATTCAATGCAATGCTATCGCCAATGCAAATCGAATCGAGGTTATTCAGCGTAATTGCAGGCAAAGGATTCACGGTAACAATCAGATTATCCGAAGTCGAACAATGCGAAACAGTATCCGTTACGGTGAATACATAATTCGTAGTCGTGGTAGGGAATGCAATAGGGCTATGGATGTTATTAAAGTTCAACGTATTCGCCGGACTCCAATTCAAAGCTCCCACACCGAAGCCAGAAATAGTGGTGCTATCCCCAATGCAAATGGCTGTATTTCCACTGTTAGAAATGATCGGGGCTGGCTTCACGGGGATGATGATCGAATCTCTCGACTTGCATCCGGTGATGCTATCGGAAACTATTAAATAATAGGTGGTGGTTGCTGTTGGCATGGAATAAGGATTGATACAGGAATCACAACTTAAAATCAATCCAGGACTCCACAATAAACTATCTCCTACTATTTGCGATGCAGATAAATAAATGGTATCTCCCGGACATATAGGATGATTTGGTACTGCTGACAGAATGGGAACTGGCGGATGTTGATTCACCACCACTTTCGTCGTATCGGTATTCACGCAGCCACTTGCAGAGTCCGTGAAGGTGAGAACGTAAGATGTCGTAATAGTCGGTTTTGCCCAAGGATTGTGGCAGGTATCGCAGCTTAACGTAAGGGTAGGATTCCAAAGATAATGCCCTGATCCCGTTCCATTCAACGTAATGCTATCGCCTAAACAAATCGCCTGATCTGCACCAGCATCTGGCGAGGGAAGGGAATAAACAAATACCGTAATCGTGGTGCTGTCATATCCACTCGGGATGCACATAGTGCCGGGACCGGTACTGATTACCAAGCTCACGGTATAAGTCCCGGAGGTATCGTAAGTATGGGTAGGATATTTCAAGGTAGAGGTATCATTAGCTCCTGAATTCGGATCGCCAAAATGCCACAACCGAATGTTATTCGTGCCTGAACTGGTATCGGTAAAATGAACCATGATTCCCGGACATCCGGTATCGGGCAAAGCCAAAGCAATTGCCGTAACTTGATTACATAGAAAAGAGGCAGCATCGTAACCATTATTCCCAGTCGGAATCTGATAAACAGAATCTACAACACCTGTTATTAAATTCACCTGATACAATATCGCGGTGCCGTTTGTTATTCCATAAAAATAATTGTCGTAGCCCATCGCCACACCGCCCAAAGTTGCATTCACCGTGCCAAAACCGCCTGCCCTTACATCTTTTATCTGTCCCAAGGTATCTACTTGATAAATACTATCGGCTCCTGCCCAATAAAAACTGCAATCGTTCGGATTAAATGCGAAATCAATACAAATACTATTCCCCGAAGGCACCGTTCCCATCGTCGTGGTCAAACACGTTGCGAGGTCGAGGCGAATAATCGTACTCCCATTGACATACCAATACCGTCCTAAATTGTCAAAACATCCTTGATTGGGACTCCCGAAGGCGGTACAAACGAGGGTGTTTGCGCAGTGATTATCCAATTTATAGAGGTTGCTGTTGCTTTGATAATAGATATAATGATCCACCGGATTGCACGCCATCGCATTATAATTACTCAAAACGGGCATCACACACACGTTGTGATCTACCGTGAAATTCGGATAATTATCCAAATAAGACAGCATCACATTATTCGCCGAATCGCCCCAGAAATAGATTTTCCCATCGCAAGGAAACACATTTTGGGCAAACGAAAGGTGGGCTGTAAGCAGACAAAAGCCGACCAAAGCACCGATAGTAATTGTTCTTTTCATAGTTCTATTCTTTAATTCACCCGGCAAAATTAGATAAATAATTTGAATCCTCGCAAATCGCTCGCCATAAGTTCCCATTAAATGGCTATTAATAATGAACCGTATTGCATCATTTGCCGCCTTCCTCCTTCATAAAATGTAGAAAAAATGGTTCGGCAGAGCAATTGTTTATTGCAAGTCGGGTAAAAGGTGCCTCGCAGAGCAATAGATTATAATGGATCGCTCTGAAAGGTGCCTCGCAGAGCAATAGATTATAATGGATCGCTCTGAAAGGTGCTCGTCAGAGCAATAGATTATAATGGATTGCTCTGAAAGGTGCCTCGCAGAGCAATTGTTTATAATGGATTGCTCTGAAAGGTGCCTCGCAGAGCAATCGTTAATTATAAACGACAGTAAAAGGTCTTTTTGAATATCGTCGCCCTTTCGTTTAATAACAAATTCCTATTTTTGCAGCCATAAAACGACCATAATGATGAATCAAATAAAAGTCCCGACCATGGCAGAGATGCTTGCCAAGAACGAAACCCCCGATGTTCTTTTTTGGGTCGGATGTATGGGCAGTTTCGACGAACGGGCACAGAAAATTACGAAGGCTGTAGTCAAGATTTTGCATCAGGCAGGCATCACTTTTGCCGTTCTCGGCACCGAAGAAAGCTGTACCGGAGACCCCGCAAAACGTGCCGGCAACGAGTTTCTCTTTCAGATGATGGCGATGAATAATATCTCCATTTTGAATGGATATAATGTCAGGAAAATCGTTACCGCCTGCCCCCATTGCTTCAATACTTTAAAGAATGAATACCCCGAATTGGGCGGCAATTACGAAGTCGTTCACCATACCGAATTGATTCAGGATTTATTAGATAAAGGCAAGATAAAAGTATCTGGTGGCGATTTCACAGGGAATAAAATTACCTTCCACGACCCCTGCTATCTCGGCAGAGGGAACGATATTTACGAAGCCCCCCGAGAGCTGATTCAGAAACTCGATGTCGAATTAATGGAGATGAAACGGAGCCGCTCCAAAGGGCTTTGTTGCGGTGCCGGCGGCGGACAAATGTTCAAAGAACCCGAAAAAGGAACTAAAGATATTAACATCGAACGCACCGAAGAAGCCCTCGGATTAAACCCTAAAATCATCGCCACAGGCTGCCCCTTCTGCATGACCATGATGACCGATGGCATCAAGAATAAAAACAAGGAAGACGAGGTAAAAGTGCTCGATGTAGCCGAGCTTATCGCGAATGCAATGGAATTATAAATTAAGAATATGATCACAGAATTTAAACATATGCCCAATACCGCCAGGGTATTGATTTATCAGGCAAACAGAGCGTTTAATGAAGATGAATTAACCAAACTCAACCACCTCGCTAATGAATTTCTCAACGGCTGGCGGTCGCACGATATGGAATTAAATGCTTGTATCGAAATCCGCCACAATCGTTTTATAATTATTTGCATTGATGAAAGTTTCGAGTCCGTTTCGGGCTGCTCTTTAGATAAATCGGTGAAGTTTATTAAGGATTTAGAACAAGAATTTAAGGTCTCACTTTTTGATAGGATGCACTTTGCTTACAAAGAGAACGAGGTCGTAAAATCCTGCAACAGAACCGCCTTCGAGGAACTTATTGCAGAAGGGAAGATCAATGAAAACACCATCGTTTTTAATAACCTGGTAGCTAATAAAAGCGAATTAGCGACCAATTGGGAGGTCGCCTTCAAAGATTCATGGCACAGCAACCTCTTTCCGATTCCTTCTACTTTATGAAGCACCTGTTTTATCTCTTTGCGGTGGTCCTCGCCCTCGCCTCCTGCAACAATCCCGATGGAAACAACGAAGGCAATATCCCCATTGATTCCTCCATCCAGCAAAAAGACTCCTCCCCTACTCCATCGAAACAACACGCTAAAAAGAAAGCTGATTCCACCTATTATTACGAACCATCCATGTCCATTTTGACAGGTACTTTAATGGAAGATGAGTTCTTCGGAGCACCTGGTTATGGTGCCACTCCCGATAAAGATGCCAAGGAAAAACAATGGATTCTTTACCTCGATAACCCCATCAATGTGAAGCCCGCAAAAGACAGCGACAAGGGCTTGGATGCCAAGAATAAGATAGACAAAATAACCTTGATAGTAGATAAAAAATCATCCAAGTTCAAGAACAATATCGGCAAGACGATCAAGGTCAAAGGCAAGCTCTTTCCCGCTGAAACGGGGCATCATCATACTGCCGTATTGCTGGGCGATGCCGAGATGGTGAAGTAATTCCATGCCGTTCTTCCCACCCTTAAAATCTTTCCTCGCTAAGCGATATTTATTCCTCGCCATCGGAGCATTTACGGTATTAATTCAAGAGGCTTTAGTCGGCATAACCCTCAAATATTTCCTCATCTATAAGTACGGAAAAGACTACCTCTCCGCCCGCGATAAATACAACCTCATCGAAGCCGATTTGGAAACCTTTGAATGGGTGTCTTTGCTCTTTTTCCCTGCCTTATTCATCGTGATTACTGCGATATATTTCCGCACTCCGAAAGAAAACATTACACGCCGAACCAACTTACTTTACTTCCTCCTTTCCGCCTTCCTGATCCTTATTTATACCTGGTTCTTCACCGAATCGGTGATGCTGTACATCCTCCCTGCCATGATGGTAATCGGGTTTTTCTCCACCCTCAAAGCCGGTTTCGAGGAAGCCCAACGCGTTTTTATCCTTCTTTTTCTCGCCTTGGTACTTGCTTTGGCAACGAATCTGGGGGTGGGGATTTGTTTTTCTTAAATACCATTTCTAAACCCTATTTTTCCTAAAATATAGGTCGGACAATGCCAATAATAGCCACTACTTTTATAAAATATGGGTCGGGGAAAGCAGAAGGGCTCTTGGGGAGACCAAAGTTTCAACGTGGGTGACTAGAGTTAAAGGTGGGGTGACTGGAGTTAAAGGTGGGGTGACTGGAGTTAAAGGTGGGATGACCGGAGTTAAAGGTGGGATGATCGGAGTTAAAAAAGTAGTTAAACAAACTCGTCGTATGGTTGAACCTG
>CAIMUP010000127.1 GCA_903844645.1 uncultured Bacteroidota bacterium | reverse complement strand
ATTAATAATAATATCATAAATGAATTAAATATGATAAAATGGGGTAACCACCTGGCAAGTTTGCGAACGACCTACAACAAGACTAATCAAGGGATACATTTTAAGAAAAGAGTAAGATTAATTTCCCCGTTCCATTTATTTTATGTAATTTTGTACTCCGAAACCAATAATAATAACTAATGACCAAACTTTCCTTCCCTGTCGAATCCATTCTTTTCTGCTTCATCATGCTTCAGGCACTCGATGGTGCATCGCAATATCAGATGCCTAAATGGTCTATCAATCCATACGATGAAAAGCTATTCATCGAAAACAAAGGACAATATGCCGCTCTCGAATCAGAACTCAATTGCACAATACGTTACGGTTTTGAGCAAGGGAATACCAATTTCTATCTCTGTACTAACGAATTTATCATTCAAGAATCAGACACTCCAAAGAATAATGATTCAGAGGATGAAAAAGAAGATGATCCGGCAAAGCGAATACGCCAAAAGGCGACATATTCTTATCTTCGTTTCTCCTTCGGTGCTATTAATAATAACGTAGTTATTCATGGAGCAAAACCATCCGATGAACGGACTAAATATGATCTCCCCGATGCTTCCGGAATTAATAAAACCGTTACCGCAAATGGCTATGCAGAGGTTGTTTACGAAAGCATTTATGAAGGAATAGATTTAGTATTTGATGGGCATGAATCGAATGGATTGAAGTATCAATACATCGTCCATCCCTATGCTAATGCAGCATTAATAACGATGAATTACGCCGGAAAAGGAAAGATTTATCTCGACCAAGATGCTGCCATCCATGCCGGTATTGCAGGAGCGGAAGCTATTGACCACGCTCCGAAAGCATATTATGAAAAGGGATTGAACTGTATCGAGTCGAAGTATGCCCTTACCGATAATTCCTATTCCATTTCACTGCAAGCGTATGATCATTCTAAAACCATCATCATAGATCCTTGGGTTGTGAACCCTAATTTCACGCTGCAAAATGTTGCCTTCGATATTACCCGCGATCCTATCGGCAATGTGTATGTTTTCGGAGGACAATCGAATTGGAAAGTAAAGAAGTTTACCCCTGCCGGCTCTCCTATCTGGACCTTTAACACCACGTATGGACAGTGGTATGGCGACTTCGCCGTTGATGTCTATGGCAATGTATTTCTTGTTGAAGGATGTTGTGGCGGAGGAGTGATGAAGCTCGATTCATCAGGCACCACCCACTGGAATGTGAACTACGGAACTTACGAATTCTGGAGGCTTTCCTTCAATTGCGATGACAGTAAACTCTATCTTTGTAATGGATATTCCTCTGGCAATCCTATTGCAGAATCTATCAATACCATTGATACCGCAAATGGCACTATTGCGAACTCTACCTTAGCCTTTCCGAATGGACAAGAAGAGCCGCGAGCACTATCTGTTGCACCTAATGGCAATCTTTATATCATGTCTTGCAATGCCTCTGAAGTTCGCGGTATGACACCTGCATTTGCCTTCATCTTTCTTGTTCCGAGTGTTTATTCTCTTCTTTATAATGGTCCTCATTATGCCAATGGAGGCAATACCACATCTGGTCAGAATGGCATTTCTGTCGGCAACAATTTCTTTTGTACAAGTAATGGCGCAACGCTCTATCGAAGGAACTTATTAACGGGAGCTGCTCTTAATTCAATACCTATTCCG
The DNA here is from genome assembly GCA_903844645.1 of uncultured Bacteroidota bacterium. Taxonomy (GTDB): domain Bacteria; phylum Bacteroidota; class Bacteroidia; order AKYH767-A; family JABDAW01; genus JABDAW01. Next base: position 19,940 of record CAIMUP010000127.1, on the reverse strand, counting down.
GGCGGTACTGTAGAGAATAATTCCGGTGTTTATGTTGATTTTTGTGATAACATCTATGTTGGTTCATCCAATCAGGTGATCAAATACGATTCCTTATTAAATCAAATTGCAACTTACCCGACATCAGGTGCGGTCTATGATATTTACCCTGGATTAGGGGGTGATTTATTAGCTTGTGGTGTCGGATTCATCGCCTCGATAAATGCAGGAGTATGTCCTCCGACCTTTAATCCTATTGCGGCTTTTACTGCTTCTCCTTTAGCAGGATGCGCACCTTTATTAGTTACCTTTACCAACACCAGTACAGGAGCTACTGCCTATCATTGGGACTTTGGCGATGGAGGTACTGATACCGTTGCAAATCCTACACATACTTATCTCACTACCGGTACGGATACCGTTACATTAATCATTACTGGGACAGGTCCTTGTAGCAGTGGGCTGGGTGCTGATACCATCAAACAAGTTATAACCATTGTTACTGCACCTATAGTTAATCTTGGAAATGATACTTCTATTTGTACGGGACAGAATGTTACTCTTAATGCCGGTAATCTAGGGGCGACTTATCTATGGTCAACCACTGAAACCACGCAAACTATCTCTGTGAATACCGCTGGTACTTATTGGGTCATTGCAAGCTACGGTGCTTGCGCAGATACAGACTCTGTTGTTATTTCCATATCCTCCAATCTTAATGTTGCAATAGGCAACGATACAACCCTGTGTAACGGGCAAAGCTTAACCTTGAATGCAGGCATTGCTGGTGCTACTTATCTGTGGTCAACTACTGAAACCACCCAAACGATTTCTGTTAATTCATCGGGTACGTATTCCGTGAATGTAAACAATGGGGGATGCACCGGAACTGATACCATTATTGTAACTTTTGTAGCTGCGCCGTTGGTTGCTTTAGGGAATGATACCACATTCTGTAGTGGGCAGCCCATTACTATTAATGCTGGCAATCCGGGAGCATCTTATCTATGGTCGAATGGGGGGATAACGTAAACAATATCTCCTACAGCGACGGGAAGTTACAGTGTTATCGTTATTATCGGTACTTGTATTTCTTATGATACTATCCTTATCACTTTTAATCCTCTTCCTGCCATTAATTTAGGTCCTGACAAAACACTTTGTATAGGGCAATCGCTGCTGCTTAATGCAGGAAATGTCGGCTCTGCATATCTTTGGTCGGATGGGAGTACGAATCAGACCTTAAATGTTACTGCTTCGGGCACTTATTGGGTTATTATTCACAATGGAGCATGCATCGGTAGTGATACTGTTACTGTTATTTTCAATGCTTCTGTCTCCGTTGATCTCGGAGCAGATGTTAAGCTATGTCCTGGTCTGACCGATACTCTGGATGCAGGCAATCCCGGGCTTTCTTATCTCTGGTCGGATGGTGAATCATCCCAAAGAATCATTGCTACATCCACCGGAATGTATTGGGTAGGGGTTAGCATCGGGAATTGTATCTCTTACGATACTATTGCTGTTACAATCCTGGACACTCCTCCTGTTCCTATCCGAAAAGATACCTTCATTTGCCCTGGCGATGAGATAAAATTGGATGCAGGTAAGGACTTTGTTACATACTCTTGGTTGCCCGGCGGACAAGGTTCTTATTCCATCATTATAACACAGCCCGGCTCGTATCTTGTTAATGTTACGGACTCTAATGGTTGCCATTCCGAGGGTTCGGTGCTTATTCGCGAATTTTGCCCTTCCGAATTATTCGTTCCCAACACCTTTACTCCGAATGGGAATAGGATGAATGATAAATTCTATGCCTATTGCGATAGTTGTATAGACTTTCACATCTATATCTTTAATCGTTGGGGAGAATTGGTTTATGAATCCGCAGATATTGCGCAGGGTTGGGACGGAACCTATCTCGGCAGCGACGTGCCTGAAGGTATTTATGTTTATCGGGTAGGTTATTTACTCTACGATTTCCTCCAACTGAAGAAACATGCCAAGTTTGGCAATGTTAACGTGGTTCGATAGCATCATTCCTTTGGGAGATTTCCTTATTCAGGATAAATATTATTCAGAACCTTTACGATAAAATCCTTTTCGATATTTATGTTGGTATCCGGACTTCGTTGTCGAAGTATGTTTAAGGTTTGGGATACGGCAATAACCTTAAACCCTAAAGCCCCTTGTCGAAAGACGAGGGTCTTTTTTTTAGAGCTACGATAAAAATCGTACTAATGGTTCCTTACACATAAAATGCCCTGCAGTTAAAACTACGGACTCCCCAGTTAAGGTTTCGGACTCCCCAGTTAAGGTTTCAGCCTCCCCAGTTAAGGTTTCAGCCTCCTCAGTTAAGGTTTCAGACTCCCCAGTTAAGGTTTCGGACTCCCCAGTTAAGGTTTCGGACTCCCCAGTTAAGACTACGCGGTGGTTAATGTCTCCGTCGGTCCGTTTTTGAGTGTAAAACGAAGGAAAAACGAGAAACACAAAGTAAGGATTTTAACCCCTCTACCCCTTATTATTCTCAAAAACTCCCTAACTTTATCACTCAATAAATCATTAAAGACATGAAAAAAATCGTACTTGTAGCCCTGCCGAGCAACCTGACAGAAAATCGCGAAATGGCGATTACCTGTCAGAATACTTGAGCAAAGGGTCATTATTTTTACTTCCGCAGCAATGCAAGGGGTATTATTTATGCCCAATTCTTGCGGCAATAACTTTTTATAAAATTTTTCTATTTTCGCCCTCCCAAATGAAACAAAACAGGGTGCTAATATAAAGGAGTAAAATGAGTAAAATAAGATTCAAGAAACAAGGACCAAGAACTGAATTCCGAGTTCAAGATTTGAAATGGGAGCATGGAATGGTGCTCGCTGTTTGTCGAGGTTTTTGTAATAAATTAAGCCTATTCTCGTTTCGGAATCTTGTTCACCATTATTTAATAAATTAAAACGACGTGCAGAAACCTTCTCTTCCAAGGAATACTATTACTAAAAAATCGGGGCTGAAAGGTCTCGGAGCATTTGCAATCGGGGCTGTCGGCTTCTTTCTTTTTCTTTCGATGGTGTATGGCGTTCAGCCGAGGATAAATATGATTACCGACCCGTCAATGTTTGTCGGGCTTGGCAATCCGCTGCCTGGAATTTCTAATCCTGATCCTACCCCTGCCGATACGCATAAAATTAAATTAAAATATCCTTTCAAAGATAATTACGGTGATGATATTTCGTCTGGCAAAGATACCAGCGGGATGTATTTACATAACCCCTCAAACGTGAAAACAACGATAGAATACGACCCTGAATATCGGGAATATGACATCAATCAAAGCATCGGGAATATGTTTTATCGAAATCCGAATTACATGACTTTCGATGAATACATGGACTATACCGAGAAGCAACAGTTGCGGAATTATTGGAAGAAAAAGAATGCCGATGAATTAAAGACCAAGCAGGGCGGCTGGAATCCGAAACTGTATATCAACAATGCTATTTTCGATAGGATATTCGGTGGCAATACGATAGATATTAAACCACAGGGTTCGGCAGAACTGACGTTTGCTTATAATCGTTCTCATAATGATAATCCGGCATTACCATTGACGCAGAGGACGGTTGGGACATTTGATTTTCAAGAAAAAATTCAGATGAATGTAACGGCTCAAATCGGGGATAAAATGAAGATGGGTGTGAATTATAATACGGAGGCGACATTCGATTTTGAGAATAAAATGAAACTGGAATATACCGGCAAGGAGGATGAAATTATAAAGAAGATAGAAGCCGGGAATATTACCCTGCCTTTGAATAATTCTTTGATAACCGGCAGCCAGACGCTGTTTGGTTTGAAGATGGCATTGCAATTCGGGAGGCTGACCGTTACTGGATTGTATTCTCAACAAAAAGGAACCAGCTCGACGATAAATGTTCAGGGCGGCGCACAAACGAGTACGTTTACCCTCAAAGCAGATCAGTACGAAGCCAATAAACATTTCTTTATTTCGCAGTATTTCCATGATCATTTTGATAACGCCTTGGCAACAACGCCTATCATGACCTCGTCGGTTAATATCACGAAGATTGAAGTGTGGGTGACGAACAGAACGGGAGCTATTGAGAATACTAGGAACATCGTTGCTTTTATGGATATTGCGGAAACACACCCCTACGATTCATTGCATATTACCTCCTTGGGTTCGGGGTATCCGGACAATAAATTATCTAATAATCTTTACGCCCGACTGACGACTACATCGCTTGACAGTATTCGGAATATCAATAAAGTAGAGAATACATTGACAGGCGGCTTTCCTTCCATGGCGGGTTCGGTAGATTGGGAAAAAGTTGAGAAGGCGCGGAAATTATTGCCGACAGAATACACCTTTAACCGCCAGCTTGGATATATTTCTTTGAATCAGGCATTGAGTTCGGGAGAGGTATTGGCGGTGGCTTTTGAATATCAGGCAATAGGAAGCAACACGACTTACAAGGTTGGAGAATTAACTACGGATGGTATTGCTGCCCCGCAAGGATTGATCGTGAAATTGCTGAAAGCTACGAATGAAAATCCTAAAGTCCCTACCTGGAAACTGATGATGAAGAATATTTATTCGTTGGGAGCTTATCAGGTTTCACCCACCAATTTCCGATTGAATGTTCTTTACCTGAATGATGGAACTGGAACTAAGATTAATTTTATTCCCTCTGATACTATCAATGGCGTTCCGTTGTTATCGGTTTTGAATTTAGACCGATTAAATACGAACCGAGACCAACAACCTGATGGGCTGTTTGACTTTATTGACGGGGTAACTATAAACTCTGCGAATGGGCGGGTTATCTTTCCAGAAGCAGAACCATTTGGTAAATATTTAAGGAGTAAATTTACAGGAGTTCATGGACTCTTAAATGCGAACAATTATGTTTTTCAAGCACTTTATGATTCAACCCGTACCGCCGCTATGCAACAGCCAGAGCGGGATAAATTTTATATAGAAGGAAGCTATCAAAGTTCTAATAATTCAGAAATATCTTTGAATGCCTTGAATATTCCGCAAGGTTCTGTTTCAGTAACTGCGGGAGGAGTAAAGTTAACAGAGAATCAGGATTTCACCGTTGATTATACTTTGGGAAGATTGAAGATTATTAATTCAGGAATCCTTGCGTCAGGTACTCCGATTCAGATAAATGTGGAGAGCAATTCGATGTTTAATATCCAGTCTAAAACCCTGTGGGGAACACGATTAGATTATAAAATATCTAATGACTTTTTATTGGGTGGAACATTGTTGCATTTAGGAGAACGCCCATTGACACAAAAAGTAAATGTTACAGATGAGCCTATCAGCAATACAATTTATGGTTTTGACTGGACTTATAAAACGGAGTCGAGATTTATTACCAAGTTGGTGGATAAATTACCGTTCATACACACCAAAGAACCATCAAACGTTACAGTTACTGGTGAGTTTGCAAAATTGATTCCAGGTCACTCTAATGATATTGGGCAGGCAGGGAATGCATACATTGACGATTTTGAAGGAAGTTCGACCCCTATTGATATTAAAAATGTCGGGACTTGGTATCTTGCCAGTGTCCCTTATGGACAACCACACCTGTTCCCAGAAGCAAGTTTATCGAACAACTTGGCTTATGGGTATAACAGAGCAAGATTTAATTGGTACACTATTGACCCATTATTTTATAATAACAATAGCATTACACCTTCTTATATTTTGAATAATCCTGATTTACAATCGAGCCACTTTGTAAGACCTATTTTAGAAACTGAAATCTTTCCAAATGAAACTCCTGCCAATGGATTACCAACAACTCTTTCGGTGATGAATATTGGGTATTACCCGAAGGATCGGGGACCCTATAACTATGTAACTTTTGACACTACTGTGAATCAAAAGACTACCTTTGGTATTGAATCTTCTGGTGCTTTAAAACAACCCACAACGAGATGGGGAGGTATAATGCGAAAGATTGAAACTAATGATTTCGAATCCGCGAATATTGACTTCCTTGAGTTTTGGCTGATGGATCCTTATGTTGATAATGAAGCGTCGTCAAACAAAGGTGATTTGTATTTCAACCTTGGCGACATCTCTGAAGATATTTTGAAAGATGGGTATAAAAGTTATGAGAATGGGTTACCGGCTGATGCTGGTTCATTGAATATGGATACCACTTCCTCTGTTTGGGGATGGGTTCCAGCAGTGCAAGCCGTTGTGAATGCTTTTTCGAGTGATCAGGGCGCAAGGGTGAATCAAGATGTCGGATTGGATGGATTGATAGATGCAAGGGAGCAAATTCATTTTAATCATTATTTACACATTATAGACTCTGCTTTCGGTACAAATTCAGGAGCTTATCAAAAAGCATCAACAGATCCCTCTACTGATGATTATCATTATTATATGGGCAGCGATTATGATGGTGCACAACTCCCAATTCTTGATAGGTATAGAGGCTATAATGGTTTGGAAGGTAATTCGGCAATCTCATCTGGTACAACCCCTACATCTGAAACGAATATCCCTGATGGTGAAGATATCAACAGGGATAATACGATGAGTACTTATGAAAACTATTATCAGTACCATGTTAGCTTGCATCCGAATATGATTGTTGGACAAAATTATGTTACAGATATCGTAACTGCTAATGCGACGCTTGCTAATGGGACTAAAAGTAAAGTAAATTGGTATCAATTCAAAATACCTCTACACACACCAGACTTAACAGTAGGAGCAATTGAAGATTTTAATTCCATTCGCTTTATAAGGATGTTTCTTCATGGTTTTAGCGATAGCATTATTTTACGATTTGGGTATCTTCAATTGGTTCGTGATGATTGGAGAAAATATACTTTCTCCTTGTTATATCCGGGCGAGTACAGACCAAATGATAATAACGGAACACAATTCGATGTGGGGACTGTTAGTTTGAATGAAAATGGCACACGGACACCAATTAATTATGTGATTCCTCCTGGCATTCAACAACAGGTCAATATTGCGACTACCAACCTACAAAAGTTGAATGAAAAATCCCTTGACTTAAAAGTTTGTGGTTTAGCAGACGGTGATTCACGAGCTGCATACAAAAATCTATCTTTCGATGTTCGGAATTATGGAAATATTCAAATGTTCTTACATGGCGAAGCATTAAATAATCAAACAATTCATGATGGGGATCTCCGTGTATTTGTTCGGTTTGGTACTGATTTCACTGAAAACTATTATGAGTATGAAATGCCTTTAAAAATACAAGCAAATACATCGAAAATTGATACTGATGTTTGGCCCGAAGAAAATAAATTGAATATTTACATTAATGACCTTCAGGCTGCAAAACAAAAAAGGAATGCAGTCGGTTATAATATTCACCAAGCCTACCCATTTGCCGATCCTCATAATGCAAATAATAAAATTTACGTCGCAGGAAATCCAACCTTGAGTGGCGTTAAAACAGTAATGATTGGTATCCGAAATCCGAAATATGATCGTGATAAGAATCCACATGATGATGCATTGCCAAAATGCGCTGAAGTTTGGGTTGATGAGTTACGTCTTACGGACTTTATTGAAAGTGGTGGTTGGGCTGCAAATACCCGTATCATTACCAAGTTGGCTGATCTTGGAACGGTAACATTAGCAGGTAGTAAAAAAACTTTTGGCTTTGGAAGTATTGACCAAACTATGGATCAATTAAGCAAGGATGATATTACTACATTTGACGCTTCTGCATCTATTGAGATGGGGAAATTCCTTCCTCCCAAGAGCGGTATTAAGGTTCCAATGTATGTGGCATATTCACATATCACAGATGTCCCGAAGTATGACCCTAACGACCCTGATATTCTTTTACAGAATTCTATTCAAGCGGCTGATGTTCTTGGAAAAGGTGATTCTGTTAGACAGGTTTCTGATGATTTGACAACAAGAAAGAGTCTTAACTTCACCAATGTCCGAAAGACAAAAGTAGGTAAGTCGAAGCCACATATTTATGACATTGAGAATCTCTCTCTTTCGTATTCTTTTACCTCGATGCTACATACTAATTACATCCTTGACCATGATCTTTTGGAAGACCATAAAGGCTCTATTGCATATAACTTCTCCAACAATCCGAAGAACATTACACCCTTCTCGAAGGTTACTGCATTCAATGGAAAGTATTTGAAACTTCTGAAGGATTTCAACTTTTACCTGATGCCTACTTCTCTTGCATTCAGGACAGATGTGGATAGGTCTTATGAAGAAAATCAACTTAGGAATACAGCTGGCTCTGATTATACGCTACCGATCACATACAATAAAAATTTCATCATGAATCGGACTTACGATCTCAAGTATGATTTGACTAAATCTCTTAAATTCGATTTCAATGCAGTAAATAATTCCAGGATTGACGAGCCTCAGGGTGCTATTGATACAAAGGATAAAATTGATTCCGTAAAAAAGAATTTTTACAGCCTTGGTCGAACCGTCCATTACCATTCTATTGCGAATCTTAACTATGCGGTTCCGCTTAGTAAAATCCCTATTTTAGATTGGATTACCTTGACGGCGAAGTATGGTGGCGATTACGATTGGATGGCGGGTCCCTTGCCTATTAAATCTTCGATAGATACTGCCAAACCGATTGATTTGGCGAATACTATCCAGAACTCTAATACGAAGCAATTGAATGGTCAATTGAACATGACCACGCTTTATAATAAAATCCCATTCCTGAAGAAACTCAACACTCCTGCTCCGCCGAAAAAACCTATTGAAAAACCAATTCCGAAACCTAAAAACGATACTTCGAAAGCCAAGAAACCAGTGGTGAAGAAACCGGTAGAGAAACAAATTCCTGGTGTTATATCTGGCATAGGAAAACTGTTGATGTCACTGAAAACGGTTTCGGGTACTTACACGGAAACTAACGGTACGGGGCTTCCGGGCTTCAATCAAAAGCCTTATATCCTCGGCAATAATTGGTCAACCAATGCTCCCGGACTGCCGTTCGTGTTTGGAAGGCAGGGCGATGATATCAATGACCCCAACGACATCCGAAACAGAGCCATTACCAACCATTGGATAACGACAGATACCAACCAATTTAATCCGTCTACGCAGACTCATATTCAGAATTATACAGGGCGGGCTACTTTCGAGCCGATTAAGAATATGCGTATCGAATTAAATGTGAGCCGTAACTTCTCCAAGAATTATTTTTCCTACTTCCGTTATAATCAGGCGAAGGATAGTTTCGACATCTCCAATCCTTCTGAATCTGGGGCTTTCAGCATTTCGTTTATCTCTATCGGGACGGCTTTTGTCAGTGATAATGCCGACTATTCGAGTGCTACTTTCGAGAAGTTCAAGGCATATCGCACGACCATCGCAAGCCGCCTCGATGCTGCCAATCCTAATGGTACTCACGTTGCCGATTCGGTTGGTTTTCCGCATGGTTACAGCCGTACTTCTCAAGAGGTTCTGCTACCCGCATTTGTTGCGGCATATGGTGGAAAAGACCCTTGGAATACCTCCATCAGCAATCCGTTTTTGAAGATGCCGCTACCGAATTGGAGGTTCACTTACGATGGTTTGGGCAAGTTGCCGGCTCTCGCCAAGATATTCTCGACCATCAATATTACGCATGGTTACCAGAGTACGTACAACATCAATTCTTACATTACGAATGTCAATTACGATCAAAATTCAGACTTCGCGATTGCCCGAAATACCATTGGCGATTTCTATTCCAAGTATGATATTGCGCAGACTACGATTGTCGAGACCTTCAGCCCACTGATTGGCGTGGAGGCGACCCTGAAAAATTCGTTGACAGGCAAAATTGAGATGAAACGAAGCCGCACTGTTTCGTTGAGCTTCGCCAATTCGCAGATTACGGAAGTGAAGAGTAATGAACTGGTTTTTGGTACCGGATACCGATTCAAGAATGTGAAATTCCCTATTAATTTCGGCGGCAAATCGAGAACAAAAAGCGATTTGAATTTGAAGCTCGATGTCAGCATTCGTCATGATAAAACCATCATTCGCCAGTTGGATACCGACACCAATCTTCCGGTCGCGGGGATGACGGTGGTGTCCATCAAAACATCGGCTGATTATGTGATCAGCCCACGATTTAATATTCGGTTTTTCATCACCGATGTAATCAATACGCCGTATGTTTCGACGACCTTCCCGACCTCGAATTTGAATGGCGGCATCACCTTGCGATTCACGCTGACTCCTTAAAATAACCTCTTCGTTTGATTTTAGCTTCCCAAAAGTTGATTTACTAAAAACCAATTTTCGTTCTCGCAACACACAAGTCCGTGTTGCTAAAACGGAATCTCGTTCTCGCAACACACAAGTCCGTGTTGCTAAAACGGAATCTCGTTCTCGCAACACACAAGTCCGTGTTGCTAAAACGGAACCTCGTTCTCACAACACACAAGTCCGTGTTGCTAAAACGGAACCTCTTTCTCGCAACACACAAGTCCGTGTTACTAAAACGAAAAATAAGATGCCTTAATTTTTGGGTTTGGGGAACTGGGTCGTTTGCTGCGCGAGGGATGGTAGGGGCTTGGTTGCCGACATTTGGTGGGGTCTTTTGGTGGGAGGCGGCAACGGAACCCCCGGACAGCCCGACCGCTGCTGCCTATTGGTGGGGACTTGGGTGGGAGGCAGCAGGGGACGCGTCATAATGGAATTATAAAAGAGGTCTATTGAGAAATGGGAATCTATGAAACCCTTAATCCTCGAGCGGCAGAGAAATATATTCCATCACCTTGCCGACGGGATAAAGATTGTGCGTTTTCTCATAATATTTTGAATGATGATAGACCCAATCCAATTGCCCGTGAGCATCATTGGCGAGTTTCGGATCCCTTGCCACTGCGGCATTGAGGCTATCGCGTAATGATTTATCGTTCTTCAATAATTCCGCCGCCACATCCTCAAAAACATAATCCGAATACCACTCCTTTTGCATCAAAATTGCATCAAAGAAATTCCAGTTGAAGTAGGAGTCGGGTGCTTCGGGCTCGAGGGTAGCGATGGCATAATATGAATCAATCAAATTGGTTCTTGGGGCACTATCACCAGTAAATTTTCCATAACCATCTTTAATCCGAATTACATAATCTCCCTTGCGATATTGAGTCGTTTGAATTGTTTGATTAATGTTGGTGTTGTAGTGCATGTAATGTCCTTCATAAGGCTTCTTCACTGTTTCATAATCCTTGATATAATAACTAACTATTTCTATAGTCGTATCTTTCTTAAGCCGCTTCATTTCGGTCCCATTTAGCTTTAATAAATCTATCACTTTATACCATGCCTGCGGGACAATGTAGTATGTTGGGTACTTAGTCCTTTTATCAACATTGTAGTAATTATAATATCTGATAGGCATGGTTTGAGTTTCAGATTCGTCGTAATATAATCTTTGTTTGCCACTAACCTCACTTGGTTTATATTTAGCATGATAACCGATAAAAGGTATTACATCAAATCGTGTAGTATCCAGCTTTCGACTCAATATGAATTCGTCTCCATAAACACCCATTTCTCTTGTTTCCTTTTTACATTCTTCAAAAAAAGTAAAGTCTAAATTTATTACATTCAGAAATGTTAACATAAATTTATAAGTCGCATCAACTCTTTCATTGAATGGCTTCAGCATGTGAGTCTCCACGCAAAAGCCAACACAACTGAACAATGCAGCATAACCTGTGCAATACCTTGGAGAATCATAGAAACCAACAATGCCGCTATCTGGAATTGATTTGTATTCTTCAACATAAGGGCAATTTATTATGCCTTGTTCATCCAATTTGCTCTTCAATTTAGGAGAAAATAATCCTACTAAATAGTTGTTAAGTGGTCTTTGAAGGTTGTTATAGTAGGTTGGGAAATAGGTTAATGTGTATTTGTAATCCGCCCCATCAGAAACATGGTTATCAATCAGCAAACCTGGCTTCCACTTCTGAAATATTTCCTCAAAACTGCGGGCATTTTTTGAATCACATTTAATAAAATCCCTGTTCAAATCCAAGTTCTCTGCATTACCTCGAAAGCCATACGACTCGGGACCATTTTGATTCACTCTACTGGTAGAATTGCGGTTCAGTGAACCATCAATATTATAGATCGGGATAATAATGATCACGATGTTACCAAGAAGGTTATGCAACTCCGGTTTCTGCATCAAATCCCTCGCTAATAACATGGAAGCATCAATGCCATCAGGCTCTCCGGGATGAATGCCATTGTTGATTAAGATGATCTCCTTGTTCTTCTTGCGGATGCTCTGCGGATCGAAATCCTTATCACTCGAAAGAACAACTAAATTCAATGGCTTCCCGATGTCGGTCGGTCCGCATTCAAACATTTTTATTTCATCATACATACTATCCAAAACCTTGTAGTATGCAATACACTCATCGTAGGTGGCAGTGTACTTTCCTTTGCTAATTTCAAAAGGAGTTATCGGCATTCCCTGTGGAAATAAATAAGAAATAGTGAACAAGAAACAAAAAATGAAGCAGGCGGCTCTCATCTATTGAACGATAAGGATATTACTGTAAAATCTATCACCGATTGCGGTCTTCAAGAAATAATTTCCCAGCGGGATATTTTCAATGTTTAATAGCAGTTGAAGCGAATTGGTTCCACTTGTTTCCCTGCTGAATGAGATATTTATTTCCTTGCCAAGTACATCATAAAGTTTTAAGTTTATGGGAGCATCAAGATTAATAAGTTCATTGATTTTAAGATATGTTTTGTAAGCGACAGGATTAGGATAGATGATCGCTTCGCCTCTATTGGCATGGATTTCATCAATACCCTCCCACTCAAAACAAACAGAAGTAACTACCCCCCCATGCCCTACAAAAGTAGAATCTCTTTTAGGATTACATCCAAAAGAAAGCGTAGGAGTAGGATGCTGAACTTGGGACACAGCAGTAGTAGAAATAGTATTCGCAGGGTAACCGTTGCAATCAGAGAACCCATTCACATCGGTCTTTACTAAATAAATATCGTAGCCACCCTGTCCAAAACTTTGCGTTGAGCCAGCTATAATATATCCACCATCATTGGTTTGGGTTACTGAATTTCCTTCATTAAAGCTTGTCCCACCAATATACTTAGACCAATTGAGGACTAAAGTAGGATCTGTCTTTAACAAATAAATATAAGAGTTTCCACCGCCAAAACTTTGCGTCGTACCCACTGCGATGAAGCCACCATCGTTGGTTTGTTGCACTTCATTAATCCTATCATAACTCGTGCCTCCGAATGCCTTTTGGTTTTGAATGGTTCCATTAACATCAGTTTTAAGCAAATAAGCATCACTAAGACCAGCACCAAAGCTTGTTGTTGAACCTCCCAAGATATAACCGCCATCGGATGTTTGCATTCCAGAATTACCATATTCATTTCCACTCGAGCCCCCATAAGTAATATTTGTGTTAACTATATTTCCGTTACCATCAGTAGTAATAAAATAGACATCATTATAACCCGCACCATAAGAATTAGTAGTTCCAGTTATTACAAACCCTCCACTCCCTAAATTTTGTATTGAATTGCCCGACTCATCACCAATTCCGCCAAAAGTCTTGGTCCAAACAGTATCACCGGAACTGTTAATTTTAACTAAATATAAATCACTGTTCGTTGCCCCATAACTATTTGTTGAGCCTACAATAATATATCCACCATCTGTAGTTGGTTTAATGTCATTACCGCTTTCAAAACTGGAACCACCGTATGTTCTTGTCCAAATAGTATCGCCATTGCCTGTTAACTTTATAACATAGATATCTTGCTGCCCTGCACCGAAACTAAATGTAGATCCAACAATGACATAAGATCCCGTAGCGGTTTGGATAACTGCCGAACCAATATCATCTACTGAACCACCATAAGTCCTTGTCCAGATAGTATCTCCAAAATGATTTGTTTTAATTACATAAACATCCGAACCACCTGCTCCGAAACTCTTTGTAGAACCGACAATAATATAACCACCGTCTTGAGTAGTTCTTACGCAACTTGCTTTATCATCGGCAAAGCCACCGTACGTTTTATGAAAAATAATTTGTGCTTTGATAATACTACAAAAGCACATAAGAAATAAAATGATTGTAATTCTAAATTTCATGCTTATAAGATATACTGTTATTTTTGTAAACTTGTCGGTGTAAATAAACAAATTTATCATGACAAAAAATGAAGAATTATTTCATACGATAGCAAGCGAACTATTTGATGTTAAGGAGAGTAAAATGTTTGGTGCATTGTGCATTAAAATACCGAATGGTAAGAGCGGAGTGATGTTTTAAAATGAAGAAATGGTGTTTAAATTGGGAGGTGACATATTTCAGGAAATATTGAAATTAAAGGATGTACATTTATTGGACTCTATTGGCGGAAGACCCATGAAAGGTTGGGTGCAAGTGCCTTATGAGCATCATAATAAATGGAAGGAGTTGGCATTAATCTCAACCGAATTGGTAAGGAAAATTAAAAAAGAATCTTTGTGAAGAAAATGACCTTTAAACAAAAAGTCGCGACTGAAAATAAGGCTAAACCCTTAATCTCAACCTCACTTCGTGTAAAATTTTTACTTTTAGGATGTATCTTGGCGATTACTCTTCTTTCATTTTTCTCTGTTCTTAATAGCAATTTTACTAATTGGGATGAGAAGAGTTACGTACTCGATAATCAACAATTAAATCAACCAATTTTACAGGGAGTGAAACATTTCTTTAAAAACAATTACTATGTTGCGAATTATCATCCACTAACGATGATTGTTTATATGATTGAATACCATTTTGCAAAACTTAACCCACAACTTTATCATGCGATTAATCTTTTCATTCATCTCCTTAATGTGATATTGGTTTTTATCTTCATTTACTTATTGAGTGATAAGAAAATCGAGGTGGCAGTCGTCGTTACCATCTTCTTTGGAATACATCCTTTGCATGTCGAATCGGTAGCTTGGATAGCAGAATTGAAGGATGTTCTTTATACTTTCTTTTTCTTGGGGGGCTTGATAACTTATTACTTTTATTTGCAAGGAAAACGTAAGTCGTTATATTATTTTATGACTTTGATTTTATTCCTCCTTTCACTTTTTTCAAAGGCTGCTGCTGTTACTTTTCCGATGGTATTAATCTTATTAGATTATTACAAATTAAGAAAGATAAATATCAAGGCATTTTTAGAGAAGATTCCGTTTTTTGCAATAGCTATTATCTTTGGAATCATCAATTTGAATGCACAGGAAACATCTATTACAAAAGTGGAAAGCCATTCTATTATTAAAGGGGTATTTCTGGCATCTTATAGCATGATGAATTACATCATTAAATTTGTTATCCCAATAAATTTAAGTGCACTGAACCCCTTGCCAGACTTGCATTCTACGAATCTTCCTATAGTCTATTACTTCGCACCATTCGTAGCTCTTGGTATGTTTATTTTAATTTATAAAACAATAAAAACAACAAGGATTATAAGTTTCGGTTTTCTCTTTTTTTTTATAAATATCGCGTTGGTTTTACAATTCATTCCGGTAGGAGGAGCCATTGTTGCTGATAGATATACTTACGTTCCTTACATCGGTTTGTTATTCATTATCGGCATGGGTTTTAGCTGGGTTTATAGATCTGAAAATACCAAAATAGCTCCTTATAAATCCCTTGCAATTGTTACTATTATTATTTTCTCAATAACCTTTGCTTTCCTTACCAATGCCCGCTGCAAGGTGTGGCAGAACAGCGACACTTTATGGTCTGATGTTATCAATAAATACCCCGATTGCTGGCAAGGATATTTGGGTAGGGCGGAGTATTTTATGAACACCGCAAAATACAATGTCGCGCCCCATGATGATGACATTGACAAGGCTTTTAACGACTTAAATACTGCCATTGCGTTGAGCAACAACAATGCTCATGCCTATCTCGACAGGGGATTGATCTATGCTATGAAAGGCAATCCTGATGCCGCACTTAGCGATTATTCCAAGGTACTTTCGTTGGGATATAAGGAGTATAATATTTACATGGCGATGGGTACGACCTTTAGTGGGATTCATCAATATGACAGTGCTTTTAAATACTTTGAGATGGTCGTAAAGTTGCATGGAGAGGATGCTCAATTGCTTCAAAACAGAGGCTTTACCTATCTCATGGTCGGTAAAAATATGGAGGCTGTTGAAGACTATACCAAGTTAATTAATGGTGGTACGAAGGATGCTTCATTTTACTATTTCAGGGGCTGCGCCTTTTATAAAATAGAGCATTACCAAGAAGCGATTAATGATTATTCCAAAGCCATTGATATCAAGCCAGATTACGCAATGGCATACTACAATCGGTCTTTAGTTTATTACGATTTATTAAATAATAAGGACGCCTTAAAAGATGCCATAAAAGCAAAAAACATGGGCTTTAAAGTAGAAGATGCCTATCTCCAAGAATTGAAAAATGATGGGCAATAAATGCAAGACACATTAAGAAAAATGGATTCATCCCATTTTTGCAAAAGCCAGTATCTGGCTGAAGGGCTCTTTTTGTTTTATGATTATGGATGTACGTTTTACTTCTCAACAATTATCTTCCCTCGGTATGTTTCTCCCGCTACCGTGGAGGTTGCTGGGGTGAGGCTATAAAAATAAACCCCTGCGCTCCATTTTGAGACCTCTATCTTGGTATCAATGCCTCTTATAGTTTCTTTATAAATCTCTCTGCCGAAAACATCGGTAATCCGTAATTCACAATCTGTAATTTGTAATTGATTAAGGTGAATATTTAGAATGGTGTTGGCGGGGTTGGGAAAAGCAATTATCCCTTTTACAATTTCTATTGTTTCTATACCTGTAAAATGAGAACCTAATCTTGTAGCATATATTTTATTACTAAATGATGATTGTGTTAGTATGGTTGTTCCAAAGATTATTGTGGTATCAGAAAAAGAACCCGTTACATAAGCATTTCCAAAATTATCAGATGCAACTGAATTTGCAATAGCATTCCCTACAACCGCTTTAGTAAAAACTATATTACCTGATGCGTCATATTTTACTGCAAAAATTCCACCATTATTACTAATCAATGTGTCATTTCCAAAATATATTTTGCTCGAAAAACTCCCTACTATATAACTATTACCAGATGGATCTAAATTTATTGAATGTGAGTCATTACCTATAGATATACCTATGCCGCTTTTTGCCCATTGTGCTGTACCACTTGAATCAAATTTTGTTGTGAAAATATTTATTTTTACGTGACTTGTATCTATCAAAGAAAGACTACCAAAGGTTAGCGTATCTGTAAAATGCCCAGTAATAAAAACTTTACCAGAGGCATCACATGAAATAGAATTTGAAATAGGTCTTACAACATTTCCTCCATAAGATTTTGCCCATAGTGCATGCCCTCCGGAATTATACTTTGCAATATAGATATTATGTGGATGAGGATAGAGGGGAGAAAAAATAACAGTATCTAAAATCAAAGGGTTAGAAGGAACACCAGTGAAATAAATATTGCCCCATACATCAGAGATAACTGATGTTACAGTAGCTCCGCCAGCACCATCAGAATTTCTTGCCCATAAAACGGACCCAGAAGAGTTAAATTTCACTATATATATAGTGGATAGTCCATTACTTAAATTAGAATTATACAATGTTGTTGAACCAAAAGTAATTGAGCTATCTTTAAAAGTACCAACAACAACAACATTTCCTAAAGCATCAGTAGTAACAGAATTACCATAATCTTGCCATCTTTCACCCGCACTAATTGCCCAAAGAGGATTTCCATTTGCGCCATCTATTTTTGCAAGAAACATATTTTCAAAATGAGCACTGTCATTGACTAAAGTAGTTGATGCAAAAGTTAGGGTATGGCTTGTAAAATTACCTACAACATAGATATTACCAAATGCATCGGCGGCAATAGAATTTGGAATATTATTTAAATCACCCCCAAAACTTTTAGCCCAGATTACCTGACCAGTCGAATCATATTTTACAACAAATATGTCTTGACCACCATTATTGAAAAGAGTATCAACCCCAAAAATAATGTATGGAGCACTGAAATTACCTGTAACATAAATATGTCCCGAAACGTCAGTAGCTATAGAAGTTCCAATACCAACTCCTGATCCTTGAGGAGCTTTTACCCAAATCCAGTTTGGTGATTGTGCCATTGAATGCTGCGAAACAAACAGTATCGCTAAAAATAAAACGATTATTCTTTTCATATATTTTCTTTTAAAATTTACCCCTCTAAGTAATGAAACTTAGAGGGGCAAATTTATTAATATTTATTTAGTTAAAACAAATTTTAAATTATCCATATTTTCCTTTTCTATTATTCTAACTAGGTAAATTCCAGAATTAAAATCAGTTAAGGAAATTTCCTTAGCTATGGAGGTGGAAGATGGTACTTCTATTGAAGTATAAACCTTTTCCCCAATAGAATTATAAATTTCAATAGTAATAGCTTCTCCTTTTTCAGAATCAAAAGTTATCTGAAAGTTGCCAGAATTAGGATTTGGATAGATACCACAAATCGGTTTGCTATTTTGATTATCATTTATCAATCTTAAAGAAGTGTTTGTATAAAGATCTTCTTTATAACTAATTGTGGTATTCGGGTCATCATACCAAGTATAGAATATATTAGTTGTATAATAATCTCTGCCGGAAAGGGAAATCGCATCTTGCACATCTGAATTATATTGATTAATAGTATAAGGCACCCACATATAATTACAGCCTGCAACCACAGCACCAGTGTAATCACATTGGACAGCAATAATTGTTGCGCCAGGTGGGTATGCCGTAATTTGTGATAGATTATAAAATGTCCATCCTACAAGAATACCTCCTTGGGTATTGCTTGCATCATAATCGTTTGAATAAGAAATTGCAGGGAGAACATTACCTTCAGATGAAATATCTGTAAAACACAAATTAGTATATGTATTTGGAAAATGATTATGTGTTTTTCCTATGATTGCATTACCATCATTATAAACAACAGTCCAAAAATCAGTATTACCACTGGTATAAGGAGGACAACCGATACGGGGGTTAATAGGACTTGTTAAAGGAATAGAAGCAAATCTATTGTTAGAGGAAGCAGATGTCAAATTATTAAAAGGTGCGAAATCCACTCTTACTGTATTATTCCCAGTGTTTATATAAGTAAAATAGACATCTGGAAAAGAAGTTGAATATTCACCTGCATAAAGACTTACGTCTGGCATTATTTCCCCTTCTGAATAAATTGTTTGGTATGAACCTCCCGTTAGGTGAGGACCAGAAGCATTTGTAGAACCTCTCCAAGCATTAATATACGTAGAGCCATCATCCCAAACAACCACAAAATAATTATTAATATCTGCATCTATATTAATAGTATAACCTTGTGCAACATTTTGTAGGGATATGGTTGTTTGATAGTTGTATGTTAAAGTACCGGAATTCCACTTCCATGTTTCCATGACATAATCACCAGAGAAAGGCGAAGAAGATGTGTAATAAACAATTATTGCCCACCAAACAGTTCCATCATAAACTAATGAAACATCAGGGTCGGAAGCATCAGTATAATGAATTGCTGCTGATCCAGGATTTCCATTAAAATCATCCCATGCGAAGGTGGGGGAACTCCCATCGCAAACCCAGACATGCATTGCCGGATTTCCTTTTACATCATTACCAGTATTAATAACACCGATACCAGTACTAAAATAGTCAGTATTCGAGGCTGCGACAAAGTTTGCTCCCAAACTATAAGAATTTGTCGGCATTGTTACAAGGGCAAATAACATTATAGTTACTGCCCAGAGAATTGTTTTTAAATTTTTCATTATTTAATTATTTAATTATTTAATTATT
>CAIMUP010000126.1 GCA_903844645.1 uncultured Bacteroidota bacterium | reverse complement strand
TGTGCAAATGGAAATTTCTTTTGTACAAATAGAAATTCCATTTGCTCTAAGTATAATTCCATTTGAGCAAATGGTCCAGCCATTTGAGCAAATGTAATTTCCATTTGTGCAAATGGAAATTACATTTGTGCAAAAGAAATTTCCTTTTGTACAAGAGAAATTACCATTTGTACAAGAGAAATTTACATTTGTACACGGGAAGAAATTAGCCGTTTCCATTAATAATTTCTCTGAATTGAAGAATCAATCTTAGGAATTAAAGAATAAATTATTGGTATTGAATGTTCCAAAAACAGGCTTCTCAAAGAATATTTAAGAATAGTAGGATTGCGGCAAACTCCTGAAAGGTATTCCGTTCATCCTCCTTTCGGCTTTTTCTATAGAAAGGTATTGATAATAGGAACTCCCATAGTTTAAAACCTCTCGGCAGAAAAAGCCTAAATGAGTTGCAAGAGCTGGATGTTGTATATTTTTCCTATCATCGTTTTATGATTGCGACCCCCTTCGGGGAGCAACAATAAAACGATTTTATTTCTTCCCGATGACCGTCAAATATCCATGATAAATATGCCCATCCACCAGGTACAGAATGTAGAAATATGTTCCATCAGGCACATTCGCTCCGTCCCATTCATTGTGGTAATTCGGACTGTCGTACACATGCTCGCCCCAGCGATTAAATACCACAAGGCGCGAGTTAGGGAATTCATCCATATTAAGAATCGTGAAGAAATCGTTCTTCCCATCGGCATTCGGCGTGAATACATTGGGGATGGTTACCGCGCAATTCTTTACATATAAATCGTAATGGCTCGAATCGCGGAAGCAGCCCCGCTCGGCAACCGCAAGGTAAGTAATGGTATAAATGCCCGGGTTAGCCCACTGCACCGTGTAGGGTCCGTATCCGCTGCCACTCTGGGCGGTCGCTCCATCGAAATTGATATTGGTAACGCCATTGCCGACCAACGTATCATGGAAGGTAATGACGGCATTGTCGTACGTGCACATCGAATCCAAAGGGGAAATGGTGAGGCTTGTTTTCGGGTGCGGAATGATGCGGACATTGGTAGAATCCAAGATGTGATGCCCGCAAGAATCATTCACCGCGACGGTATAGGTAGTTGTTCCATTAGGATTCACATTGTGGGATGAAGCATTGCCCAAACCATTATTCCAAACATAATTATACCCGATGTAACCACCCTTGACCGAGGCTTTCAAATCTATTGCCTGACCGAGGCAAAGCACTGAATCGGGAGTAAGCGAAAGGGTCATCGGTAATACATTGATGATTGGAATGGTTACCGAAATGGTATTGCCACAAGCAGCGGGTTGCTGGATGGTGATGGTTAATGTTTTATAAGTCGCGGTATCCACCAAGTCCACCAAAGCATTGATGGCGATGGTATCCACCGTCTGTCCGGCAGGGATAATAATAGTGCCTGAAAGATGGGAATAATCATTTCCATTCGTTGCCGAACCACCAATGGTATAGGTGATGGTGGTATTATGCGATTGTGCGAAAGGCAGGGTAAAGATAATCTTTCCATCGTGGCAAGTAGCGGCAGCAGGGAAGTCTATCAAGGCTAAACTATCAGGGATTTGAACATTGACCGTAATGCTTTTGGTCTTGGAGTTGCCACACGAATCCAGCACGATAACGGTGTAGGTCGTCGTGGAATCAGGGGCAACGATTTGTGAGGGATTGCTGCCTAAGCCATGATCCCAAGTGTAGGTGTAATTACCATGCCCGCCTGTGGAAGATGCATTCAGCACGGCACTATTGGGGTAGCAAATGGTGGTGTCGTTATTCACCGTTAAGGCAATAGGGTTCACGTTAATGATTGTAACCGTTGTAGAATCTATTCCGCTGCACGGGAATGGCAATGGGAACGTAATGGTGATGGTTTCATTAGGTTCGTTCAAGGTATCCTGAATGGCAGTAATCCAGAGCGTATCTGTAAGCTGCCCGGCAGGGATAATGACGCTATCCAGAATGTGATTAAAGTCTGTTCCATTCGTTCCTGTTCCGCCAAGGGTATAGTGAATAACGTAAGGATTGCTTCGGGTATTCGGGATGGAAAACAAGACATAACCCGTGCTGCATCCTTCTATCGTAACGCTATCCGGAGCGAGGGCATGGGGAGCAAAGACCAAGTTCACCTTGACAGAATCATAGGATGAATGTCCGCAAGCATCGGTAGTGGTAATATGATAAACGGTACTCGAGGTGGGGGAAACAATTGCCGTATCGTTATTGCCAGCATTGTTATCCCAAGTGAAGGTGTAAGTACCGAAGCCTCCGGTATCGCGAGTGGTAATCATTGCTTGCTGACCCCAGCAAATGGTGGTATCATTCCCGACAAAGGCTGTCAGTCTCCCGACATTCTTAATAGGAAGTATAACACTGTCGAGGGCATAGGTATTGCAGCCCGTCGCGAAGGTGATACCGATGATGATAAACTTGGTGGTATAGTCTATAGTATCGTTCGTGGGGCTGATGACTAAAGTATCATGTAGCTGACCCGCAGGAATGGTAACGCTATCCGGTATCCAAGTATAGTCATGCCCGTTGACGGCACTACCGCCGATAAGGAAATGTATCGTAGTATCATTCGCGAGGATTTGAGGGATGGAGATAATGACATATCCATTATTGCAACCTCTTACTAAGGTATCGCCTAAGGCAGTATCCAAGACATTGGTGTAGGTGCTTACGAATGCGTTTCCTCCTGAAAAGCTGCCTTGTTCCAGAAAAACACCTGAATCAAATATTCCATCGCCGCCATCAGCAATTGCTATTTTAATATGAAAAGTATCACAAGGAATAACATGAGATATTGCAATCATGGGAATTGTAAAACCATCGTATTGAACTGTTAGCCCGCCCGCGTTATCAATATAATAAGATGAGTTCGTTGAGGCATTGACACTATCAATAGAAACCGGAGTATTCCAGGCATTGGGCAATGTTGCGATATTATGGCTGCCGACAATTGAAGGACCGCTAATAAAAAAGGCAAAAGCATCATTAACCCCTAAGTTTACATATTCAGGATATTCTTCGGAAGCAAAGACATATCTGAATTTTACGGTATCGCCAATGGGGATAAAATCAAATTCCAAGATAGCAGCATTATGCGTGATGCCATTTGAAATAGTATCTAATTGTGCATCCCCGGCGAACAGATTATTATACCCAGCATTCGGTGCATTGTTGGGACCTGGAGCAAGAGAAGTCTTGCCTGTACAAAGTATAACTCCTCCTGCCATTCCTATATTAGAGGCTGTGCCATTGAACGACCCAATCGCGGAATCGTATCCCGTATAGGTTACATTAAATGCTTGGACGCCGCTGCCTAAAAGCACTTGTTGAACCAGTTGATTCGGGGTTAAGAGGTTATTCACCGTAAGCTGGGCGGTGGCGGAGAGGACGGAAAGAACTAATCCCGTAAAAACGAGTATTGCTTGGTATATTTTATTCATTGCTGTAAAGAGTTTAAATTATTTAATCGGACAAAAATACATAATTTATCATTAATCCCAAACGGAAAAGGGCAACTATAAAAACTTTATAGTTGCCCTTTGCCATTCATTTAGTAATAGCGATTCCTTATGGCAGCTTCATATTCACTCCCACTAAGAACGAGCCGAAGACGCGGCTGGTGGAGGTGTAGTTATAAGTAGATGTTTTGGTGGAAGAAAAATCGTGATAAAAACTATTGGAATGGGCATAGATACTTGAAAAACCATGATCATTAGGATAAGAAGTAGTATTGTTGAAGCCATGGTCATTGGCATCCATATCTGCTTGAGTGAATGTTTTGGTAACATCTGTCAAACCATAGCCCAAACGAATTCCTAAATCCAGAGAAAACAATCCGCCAATGCTAACATTGTACCCTAAACCTAAAACGGCAGCGATGTTCATACTGTTTAAATCTGATTTTATATCCCTGCCTGATCGGTTATCTAATAAGGTTGCATCGCTCCAAGTCAAATCTTCTTTTGCTCCTAATAAAAATCCAAATTGGGGACCTACTTCAAAATAAAAACCATTGGATGCACCAAGATGGAACATCAAAGGCAAATCGAGATACGAGAGATGCGTGGCAGCGGTGTAAGTCTCTAAGGTAACGCCGCTTTCTTGCAAAGTACCCGTGTAGCCTTGGTTGTGCATGGAGTACATAATGTCTAAACGGACACCGATTTTCTCCACAAAGTTGTGCGTGACCGACAGCCCGAAGCCGCCGCCCATCGAAGATTTGTAATTCAGTTCCTCGCCGATGTTCGATACATTCGAATTCAGGAGCCAGGTGGAGCTAGGACCGCCAATCAGTCCGTAATGTAACAGGGTTGCGTTAGCATTGAAGCCGATCAATGTCGCGAAACAGATAATAAGTATTCTTTTCATTTTATAAATTATTTGGTTAGTTATTAAGGGCGCAAATTTATACAAAATTAATCAAATAAAAACGCCTCCCTCCTGCCGAAAGTTGCGAACGAATTCCCCGACCTCGGGGGCGGAGGTTTTTATCCCCGATAAGCTCCTGTGAAAACTCCTCGAAAACTGAAATTACTAATAGAAACCCACGCAGCCGTTGGGATTGACCCCTGTTTTAGCTTATAAAAGTGCCAAAACAGACCCTAAATACCTTGAAAACGGGAACTCCTTTTCAGAAAACGGGTACTCCTTTTCAGAAAACGGGTACTCCTTTTCAGAAAATCGATACTC
>CAIMUP010000125.1 GCA_903844645.1 uncultured Bacteroidota bacterium | reverse complement strand
GATCTATGTGTTGCTGAAGGAGATCATTGATAATTGTATTGATGAGTATGTGATGGGGTATGGGAAATCTATCGAGATTTCGGTGAAGGATAAGATGGTGAATGTGAGGGATTATGGTCGGGGGATTCCGCTGGGGAAGGTGGTGGATTGTGTGTCGAAAATCAATACCGGTGGGAAGTATGACTCGCAGGCTTTTCAGAAGTCGGTGGGCTTGAATGGGGTGGGGAGTAAGGCTGTGAATGCGCTTTCTTCTTACTTCAAAGTTCAGTCTATCAGGGACGGACGGACTAAAGTTGTGGAGTTTCAGAAGGGTGTTATCCTCAAAGATCACAGGGAGGCTGCGACGAAGGAACGGAATGGTACGGACATGACTTTTCTGCCTGATGAGGAGATCTTTGGCGGGTATGATTATAAGAATGAATATATCGAGGAGATGATTTGGAATTATGCTTATCTGAACATCGGTTTGAACATTCATTTTAATGGGACGAAATACTTTTCGCAGAATGGTTTGTTGGATTTACTGACGAAGAATTTGAATGATGAGGCGTTGTATCCGATTATTCATTTGAAGGGGAATGATATTGAAGTTGCTATAACGCATACGAATCAGTATGGGGAGGAATATTTTTCGTTTGTGAATGGGCAGCATACTACGCAGGGAGGCACGCACCAGGCGGCTTTCAGGGAAGGTATCGTGAAGGCGGCGAGGGAGTTTTATAAGAAGGATTTTGAGGCGAGTGATATCAGGACTTCGATTGTAGCAGCGATAAGTGTGAGGGTTCAGGAGCCTGTTTTTGAATCGCAGACGAAGACTAAATTGGGGTCATCAATGGTGGCTCCGGAAGGTCCTGTTTTGAGGACTTGGATTGTGGATTTTGTGAAGAATGAATTGGATAAATATCTTCACAAGAACCCTGAAACCGCTGATAGATGGTTGAAGAAGATTCTTCAATCGGAACGGGAGCGTAAGGAAATTGCGGGTATCAAGAAGCTCGCAAATGAACGTGCTAAGAAGGCGAATCTTCATAATAAAAAACTACGCGATTGTAGGGTTCATTTGAATTCCAAGCATGAATTGCGTTTGGAATCTACGCTGTTTATTACCGAGGGAGATTCTGCGAGTGGCTCTATTACCAAGGCGAGAGATGTGAATACGCAAGGCGTTTTTAGTTTGAAGGGTAAGCCTTTGAATTGCTATGGCTTGACGAAGAAGGTGGTTTATGAAAATGAAGAATTCAATCTTCTGCAAAATGCTTTGGATATTGAGGATGATCTCGAGAACTTGCGCTATAGCCGCATTGTGCTTGCTACCGATGCCGATGTGGATGGTATGCACATTCGTCTTTTACTGATAACTTTCTTCCTGCATTTCTTTCCTGATTTGGTGAAGAACGGACATCTTTATATTCTTCAAACGCCATTATTCAGGGTGAGGAATAAGAAAGAAACCATCTATTGTTACAGCGAAACCGAGAAGCAAATTGCTGTAAATAAATTAGGCTCCAAGCCCGAGATTACCCGATTCAAGGGCTTGGGAGAGATTTCGCCAGATGAATTCGGAGCTTTTATTGGGAAGCATATTCGCCTTGAACCGGTGCTCTTGAAGGAGGTTGCTATACAGCAGCTTTTGAGTTATTATATGGGGAAGAATACACCCGAGCGAGCTGAATTTATCATCTCTAATTTGAGGATTGAGAAGGATATTGTGGAGGAGGAATTGGGGAGTGCGGTTTAGTATTATCATCCTTTTATTGCATTACCCAAAAGGTAATATCATAAAAGGATGAAAAAATAATTCATAGAAAGTAATTTCTATTTTACCTGATTTAGCTGGAAGACTTTATGATAGGCAAACTTTACATTTGTCCTTACATTAGTGCTGTAGTCTTTAATAAACAAATTCAAAAGGCGATTAAATTCCTTATCTTTTTCCTTTGGCAAATGAAGTCGGGTCTTTGGATTATTTTTTAAATAGCAATAAAGAAAATAATCAATAGTCCCATCTGTGTTAAAATAAACTTGGGTTGCCATCATTATATAAGGTCTCTCCCAATCGAAATTATTCTGTTTTAAGAAAGTTCCTAAATCATCCATCATTTTTTGATAAGCATTTTGAAATGTCCTCAACTCTAAATCATTATTAAATACAGCCTTAGTATCACCCAAAAAATAAATGACCTTATATATACTATCAATACTTTTCCAATTTATCCCACTTTTTTGGGCAGCATCATACGAAAGCGCAAGATGTTGACCTTTCATTTGAGTGAAAAATATAAACAATAATGACATTAGGAATAATTCAATTTTTCTCTTTAATTTCATCCGGCAAAACTACCAAATATTCCAAATAACAACCTGCTGCCAAATCCCATTCTTGGGTTTCTTTCCTTCTTCATGCCGCCAAAACTACCAAATCTTTAAGAAACATCCTGCTGCAAATCCCATTCTCCCTCCTTTTCCATCCTTTCTTAAAGGTAAAAGAGGTCTGAAATCTGGAAAGGGAGGAGTTTTGGCAAAACTCCTAGGAGTTTGAAGAGTTTTCCTAGTAGTTTTTGGTTTTCTACTAGGAGTCCGAGGAGTTTTCCTAGTAGTTTTTGGTTTTCTACTAGGAGTTTTCGGTTTTCTTCAAGGGATTTTATGAAAACACCT
>CAIMUP010000124.1 GCA_903844645.1 uncultured Bacteroidota bacterium | reverse complement strand
ACTAACTCATAATGCCGTGATAATTCGTTATCACGGCTGTGAGTTTTCTTAGCTATATGCTGAAATAGTAATGGCATCTAATATTACCTCTAAAAATTTGCGGCTGCAAACCTAAAGGGTTTTTCTCCTGAAAGGTTTTGATCAAAAGGAATTCCTAAAGTTTAAAACCTGACGGGAGAAAAAGCCGTCAGGAGGGATGCAAGCTTGTAGAATCGGATTAAATATTTTTTTATCCTCGTTTTATGATTGCGACCTCTTGGGAGCAACAATAAGACGATGATGAATCTCGACTTAACAATTTCTTAATCTATCCCAAACTTTAAAAGGTTACTTTTGCAGCGTTCAAATAGTTCATTCCTTATGCCAATTACCCCCAAGAAAGTGATTAAAAAGAAGCCCTCCTCGAGGCATGTAAAACGCCCCGTGAGAAGTGCAAAACGTACATCAGGATTTGTAAAACGCTCGTCAGGATTTGCAATCCCGTCGCAAGTAATCAGCCGCGATGTAAGTTGGCTTTCGTTCAATGGAAGGGTGCTTCAAGAAGCCGAAGACCCGCGCAATCCCTTGGTAGAACGGATTCGGTTTCTGGGAATATTTTCTAATAACAGGGATGAATTTTTCAGGGTTCGGGTAGCGACATTATTGCGGATGTCGAAGCTCGGGAAAACTGCCGAAAAGATGCTCGGCGAACATCCCGAAAAGATAATGGATAAGATTCAAAAGGTAACCATCAAGCAGCAGGAACACTTCGAAACGATCTATCAAAACATCTTGAAAGAACTGACGGCACAGAATATTTTTATGATCAATGAAAAGGAATTGGATAAAGTGCAAGGCAAGTTTGTGAAGGATTATTTTCATGATTATGTCCTCCAAACATTGGTTCCGATTATGCTGGATAGTACGCCGGAGTTTCCGTATCTGAAGGATAAATCCATCTATCTGATCATTAAATTAATTAGAGAAAAGAAGCGTCCGAATTATTCTGTGGTTGAGATTCCTACCGATAAATTGCCACGCTTCCTCGTGCTTCCCAGTGCCGATGACAAGAAATATATTATCCTTTTGGATGATGTGATTCGGTATAATCTCGATGTCGTGTTTTCTATCTTTGAATATAAATCCATCGAATCTTATACTATCAAACTAACTCGCGATGCGGAACTGGATATGGATAACGATGTATCGAAATCGTTGGTCGAGAAGATTGCCAAGGGAGTGAAGAAACGCAAGAAAGGGCAGCCCGTCCGAATGATTTTCGATGATGCTATGCCGGAAGATATTCTGAAGTATTTAAGAACAAAACTGAAACTCCAAAAGCAAGACAGATGGGTGCCTGGTGGGCGTTATCATAACTTCAAAGACTTTATAGACTTCCCCAGAATCGGCAGAAGCGACCTGCGTTTTCATCCCATGCCGCCTATTGATCACAAAGATTTTGTAGGGCAACGCAGCCTGATGAAAGTGCTTAAAGTGAAGGATGTATTATTGATTTATCCGTACCATTCTTTTCTGCATACTATCGAACTTTTGCGGGAGGCGAGTATTGACCCGAAGGTGGTTTCCATCAAGATAACTTTGTATCGGGTAGCGAACAATTCCAACATCATCAATGCCCTGATTAATGCCGTAAAGAATGGCAAAGAAGTAACGGCAGTGGTAGAAGTTCAGGCACGTTTCGATGAAGAAGCAAACATACAATGGGCAAACAATCTGATCGAAGAAGGCGTAAAGGTAGTCTATGGTGTGCCGGGCTTAAAGGTGCATTCCAAATTGTTTTTAATCACCCGAAAAGAACGCGATGGTATGGTGAATTATGCAAGTATCGGTACAGGCAACTTCAACGAAAATACTGCAAAGCTCTATTCCGATTTCTCGCTGCTTACCGCAGATAAAAGAATTACCAATGAAGTGGCAACAGTATTTAATTTCTACCTTGATAATCTGAAGAAGGGCGTGTATAAACATTTGGTGGTTTCTCCGTTCTCTATGCGAAGGAAATTTATGGCTTTGATAGAGAAAGAAATTACGAATGCAGCCGCCGGAAAGGATGCTTATATCTTCTTAAAATTAAACAGTTTGGTGGATCTGGAACTAATCAATAAATTATACCAAGCCAGCCATGCGGGGGTGAAGATAAAGCTGATTGTTCGTGGGGTTTGTTCGCTGGTACCCGGGGTGAAGGGCTTGAGCGAACACATAGAAGTTATCAGTGTTATTGGCAGGTTTCTGGAGCATGGAAGAATCTTTATTTTCTGCAATGGCGGGGTGGAGAAATACTATATTTCGTCTGGCGACTGGATGGTTCGGAACTTGGATTTCCGCAGCGAGGTCGCCGTGCCGGTTTATGATAAAGAATTGAAGGCGGAATTGAGAAAGATTATAGACATCCAATTCAGCGATAATACCAAATCCAGAATCATTGACAAGAAGCAAAAGAATCAATACCGAAAAACAGAATCCAAAGTTTTGCTTAATTCGCACGATGAACTGTACAAGTTTATCAAGCAAAAGAAAAATCCGCCAGATGGCAAAACAATTATAAATAAAGAAAGTATTGAAGTTCGCCGCGATTGATATAGGCTCGAATGCCGTCCGTTTATTGTTCTGCAATGTGATAGAAAACGGCGAGGTATCTTTTAAAAAAGCAGAATTGATTCGTATCCCTATCCGCCTCGGCGAAGATTCTTTTCTTCTCAAAGAAATTTCTAAAGAAAAGGCAAATAAATTAGTCTCGGCGATGATTGCTTTCTCGCATCTGATGGATGTTTTCGAGCCGATAGACTATCGTGCCTGCGCTACTTCCGCCATGCGGGATGCCGCGAATGGAAAAGAGATTATCGAGAGAATCAAAAAAGAAGCCGGTATCAATGTCGAGATAATTGACGGTAAAAAAGAAGCCGAAATAATCTATTCCAACCATGTTGCCGAGCATTTGGATGACGATAAATCGTATATTTACATAGATGTCGGCGGCGGAAGTACGGAGCTTACCCTGTTTTCCAACCATCGCGTGGTGGCTTCCAAATCCTTCAATATAGGCACCATCCGGATGCTGCATTCGCAGATAGACAAAGAACAATGGACCGCTTTTAAGGACTGGGTGAAGGAAACTACTGCCCCCTTCAAGCCGATAATGGCGATCGGGTCGGGCGGCAATATCAACAAAATTTATAAGATGCTTAGGAAGAAGGACAAGCCCCTGCACTTCACCGAACTGAAGACCCTTAGCGACATCCTGAACTCCTATACTTACGAGGATAGGATGAAAAAAATGAACCTCAATCCTGACCGTACCGACGTCATCGTTCCTGCCGCCAAAATATTTCGCGCCGTGATGAAAGCCGCCCAAGCCGAAGAAATTATTGTCCCCCAAATCGGGCTTTCCGACGGCATCGTCCACCTCCTCTATGAAAAATATAAGGAGGCGTTGCGCGAGAATTAAAACCTTATCCGCCGCCATCATCTTCCTTTTATTGTTGCCCGCCAAAGCGGAGCAATCATAAAAGGAAAAATTAAAACCTAAAAACATACCCATTTCTGCAAAAGTGCCACTTTTTCGATTTCGGGCAAAAATCTTTAATGAAGTTGGGTAGAAAGTGGAGTTTCCAAGCAATCTCATTAATGAGATTGCTTGGAAACTCCAACTGGAGCCCATTCTCTTTAATGAGATTGCTTGGAAACTCCATTTTCTACCCATCGGGATATATAGGAATGCTTGGAAACTCCATTTTCTACCCAATCATAGACCTATTTTTCCATGGAAACTCCAACGGGAGGGCATCAATAGATCTATTTTCATTCCGCAACTTCATTACCTAAACCCATTTCATGAAACACTCATTTATATACAGGCATCTTTTCGTGAATTATTCACAGGGAATAAAAGGAAAGGGGAGGCAGCCGCTTTTCTCGGTATTTAATGACGGATAAAAATCTCTGTCGGCACTGTTTCGGGGAATAAAATCACGGAATTACCAGCCCACATCCCGAAACTTTTGGGCGGGATCCCAAAAAAAATCTTTCGAGAAGTTTTGTTTGTTATCAAAATAATATGTAATTTTGCCAAGTGAAAAAAATAACGCCATTTTGGACCCCTAAAAAAGTATAGACAAATAAATAAAATTAATACCATAAGTACCATGAATAAATCTAAACTAATCGTAATCGTAATGCTGCTTTCCCTCTTTGCCATCAGCAGCCAAGCCCAGCTAATCCAGTTGTTCAATGAGAACTTCTCGAACAA
The DNA here is from genome assembly GCA_903844645.1 of uncultured Bacteroidota bacterium. Classification (GTDB taxonomy): domain Bacteria; phylum Bacteroidota; class Bacteroidia; order AKYH767-A; family JABDAW01; genus JABDAW01. The sequence continues at coordinate 4,204 of CAIMUP010000124.1, read as the reverse complement.
TGGCAGTACCTTCACGCTGAACGGAACCGGCGTTGGGACCAATACCGGACCGAATAACTGGATCGTGAATGACCATTATTTCCCGACCAACTTTGCCTTGCCCGCCACGATGGATGAAGATCAGGTTTGCGGCAATGGGCATATTACCGGTGCCCCTTTTGGGAAGTATTTGCACATTAATAATGCGACCCTGGCGACGAATACCAACTCTGATTATGATCCTACCGTAGCCTCCGACCGGTTTGTATATCTCACCAACGGAGTATGTACAATGGGCATGGACAGCGTTACCATTGCCTTCTTCTACAACTGTTTCGGGTCTTCCTCGGCGTATGCGCAGGTGTATTATAGTATTGATAACGGAGCCAGCTGGCATCAAACTGGGCAACCACAATACTTCGGAGTGTCGGCATGTTGGCAATATGAAACCATTACCGACCCTACCTTTCGGGATAAGAGCAGTCTGCAAATCGGCTTTCGCTGGCTGAATACCGCCACCTCCGATACTGTTGCCCAAGCGATGGGAATTGATGATATATTTATCGTAGGAGTCCCCCGCCCGAATATCACGGATTCCATTACCCAGATTTTCCCGAATCCAGTCTGTCAGAATAGTTCTTTGTTTTTCCAAGTGGCGTTGTCCGATACTTTATGCGATGGGACTTATCAGATACAGCTCTCCGATTCTACCGGAAATTTTGGCAACCTTCAGGCGAATTATGTATTTGATATTTTCAATCCTCAAACCACGGCTTTTCTTGGGATCAATATCACCAGCTCAATGCACACTGGTCCTTGTTATAGAATTCGGATTAATCGTCTTTATCCTCTTCCTGCATTCCAAGGGCAACCAAGTCCGTGTATTGTTGTTCAGGAATGTCCGAATACGATTACTACGCTTCAGCCAGTTGTTACGATGGATACAAACGCGGTCTGCGTAGGAAGCGTTATTGATATTCCTTTTTATTCATCAGGTACTTTCCACTTTGGTAATAACTATGTAGCGCAGTTATCCGACTCATCAGGAAATTTCCCTACCAGCCCTATTGTTATTAATACTAACTTCGGCGATTCTACTACCTATGTTTACCCTCCAGGGACAGTATCGGGTGTTGTTCCTGATGTTCCTGATGGATGTCATTACTACATCCGCGTGGTAAGTACGAATCCTACTTGCATCGGGACTTTGTTCGGACCTTTCTGCATCCAGCATTGCGATATTAATACCAACGAACATCAGAGTATGGCTTTTTGCTTGACTCCGAATGATACGGTGATTGATTATTGTTTAGATGTGGATGTACACTCGTTCACGAATAATCAGGTGTATGCTCCCGATAATATCTTCAAGATAGAGTTGCACAGTATGATGAACTTTGCTTTGATAGGAATGGTCGGGGCATTAGGGCAACAAGCTGCCACGAGTGACACCTTGGTTTGTATTCACATTGCGGGGCTTGCTGGATTATCCGCTATGGGTATTGCTCCCGGGGCTTATTATCTAAGAGTAATTGCTACCCATACATTTTATGGCGATAGTGCTCTTGGAAATTTGATTCACTTCACTATCGGTGCGCCGCCGGATACCGGCTTGACCGTAACCGGATTATTCTATAATACTTTTGATTCTATTAAGGGGCATGTTTGTCCGGGAGATATTCTTTTGTTTGAACCCCATCCTTGGGACTTTACTGCCAAATACGAATGGTATGGAAACTTTGTTGGAGACTCGTTGAGTGCTCCCGATATTGCCATTACCATAGGCGGTTCGTTCTTCGATTTTATTGTCAGGGTTCGAGAGATTAGCTTTGGATGTCGAGGTCCGGTCTCGGCACCGGATACTGTTATTGTGGATGGTTTGCCGCAGGTAAATATTAGCGCCCCCACTTTTGTCTGTAAGGGAGATACAAACCAATGGATCGTGCCGTATGGGCAAAATACATATTATGATTGGACAACTTTTGGGGATACGAGCGTCGTTCATGTATTGGATACTGCAAATAATACGATCAGGATTCGGTATGATTCGGTCGGGGTGTATCAACTAAAGGTTTTTGCCGTAAATCATTGTGGGTCGGCGCAAGGACAAAAGAATATTACGGTTAAAGATTATCCAAAGGTGATGAGTCCATTAGATACAACGGTTTGTAGTTCGGCATCTATAAAGTTATTAACCCCGAGCGGAACAGGCTATCATTACAATTGGTATAACAATACCGGCACGCTGGGTATTGCAGATTCGTTGATGGTGAATACCCCGACATCGGAAACGATTTACCTTCAGGTAACGGTGTTGCCGGGCAATTGCATCAGCTATGATACGGTTCATATCAATATCCTTCAGGCACAAACAGCGACCCATCATGATTCGCTTTGCATTGGTGATACCCTTTCCTTAAACCCAAGCCATACAGGAGCAACGTACAACTGGAGTACGGGAGCTAATACCCATCAAATTCAGGTAAGTAGTAGCGGTACTTATGTTGCTATTGTTTCTTCTCCCGATTCGCTTTGCGCGGCATTAGATACCTTCCAAGTGGCTATTGTTGCCAAGATAATTACCAATATTGTGGATTCTATTTGCGTGGGTGATACGATTACATTAAATGCTAATAACTCAGGTGCATCCTACCATTGGACAGGGGGAGAAACCTCACAGCAGATAAAAGTTTCGGATGGGGGGACTTACATTGCGCAGATTCATTTACCAGGAAATGTGTGTACCAATCTTGATTCCTTCACTGTCATTCAGCCAACTCAACATTTGAATGGAACGGTAGATTCATTATGCCCTGGCGATGAATTAGTGCTTACCGCAGCTACCGATCCGAATGCGGTTTATTTCTGGAGTCCGGGTGGGGAGACTACGCAACAAATTACGGTCATGGTTCCGGGTACTTATTATTCACATCATATTGCGCCAGGGTCGAGATGTTATGATGCCGATACGTTCCATATTTATTTTGCGAACTGCGGCGTGATGACCTTGCCGAATGTGTTTTCTCCGAATGGCGATGGCAAAAACGATTTCTTCCTACCCTTCACGGTGGGCGTTTATACTACGTTCCGAATGGATATTTATAATCGTTGGGGGATGTTGATTTGGACCTCGAACGACCCCGCATTTATGTGGCCCGGAACGAATAGGAATGGCGATTTGGAGCCTGATGGCACTTATTATTACATAGCCAACACCACGTACCATGACAAAGCCCAAGCATGGCATGGGTATGTAACGCTTATTGCGGGTAAGAAATAATTCTTAGTCCCTAATTTAATAATGCAAAAGCCGGTTCATCGCCGGCTTTTGTTATTTAATACCATTTGTAGTTTTAATAGTATTCTACTTGTAGTTTTATGGGTAAATCCTAAAGAGAGGACATTATTAAACCTCTTTCTTAATCCCTAATTATTTTACTCCACCAGTAGTTTCCCGATGCCGATGACCTCTTTATTTCCTTCTATCAGTTTATAGAAATACATACCTGCGGGTAGGTTGCCGCGGGGAATGGATATGGGGAATCTCATTAATAGTATCCGTGTTTTCATCTTCATTAATTATTTATTGAATGGCAAAATTAGGAAAAAGGAAATCATTCCCGCAAGTGTCATTTTGAGAAAAGCTCCGTTTTACACCTGAAAATCGGGTTTTATAAGGGAAAACCGACCTCGATGAGTGATTGTGTGGGACGTATTCATTCTTGTGCGGAACGTATTCAATAAAGTTCCGAACTTGTTTGAATTTGGGCGGAGTTTATTTGAATTGGTGTATATACAAATTCAAATAAGTTGGTATCCCTATTTGAATTCGGGTGGAATTTATTTGAATTGGTGGTGATACCAATTTGAATTGGAGCGGAGTTTATTTGAATTGGTGGTGATACTTATTTGAATTGGTAGGTATTCCAATTCGAGTTGGAGAGGGGTTTATTTGAAATGGGATTACTTTTATTTCTTTTGAGAATTATTCACCGAAATAAGGGATAAAACGTATCCAAAAAAGAAGCCACTAATTTCATGAATTCAAAAAAATAATTCGTGACCCAAACTCCTGAAAGGTTTTACTCCTTTCAGATTTCTATGGATTAAACAAATTTATTTGAATATATTTTTTGATACGGTCTGTTGTCTCTGACACAAGCAAAGATTCGATGAATGATTTTGTTTCTAATAGCGTTTAAGATTGACATTTTATTTTTGCCTT
>CAIMUP010000123.1 GCA_903844645.1 uncultured Bacteroidota bacterium | reverse complement strand
TTAATTAATAAATTAAATAATAAAAATTATGGATGAAGATGAATTATTAAGAGTACCCTTAGACTCCACCGAAAAAGTGAAATTAGCCGTCAAGGAAGCTTGGGAACGACATAACGGGACGCCAATCGGAGAACGATTCTTGTCCACAGGCGTCGTCGCGGGATGCTTATTATACAAAGTGCAGTTGCCCCTCGCCATCCTCGCCGCAGATGCCGCTCACGGGGCGGAACATAATTATGTCGAATCCGTCAAATCGGCACACATCCCTTTGTTCAATATCTGCACGGCGTATATGAATGAAATGATGGGACATGTAAAATGTAACGGGCTGTCGAACGGATATTTCCTGTATTTTGGGATGGGTTTGGACGGCAATCATTTGGACATGACGACGGACCAATTCCTGCTCGATGCCTCCGATGCGATTGCTTTAGGAAATGCCCAGATGGTAACCGAAGGAATCCCTGTCAACACTGCTTTTACGGCAGCTATGGTGGCAGCTCTTCGCGCCCCGTTCCTGGTGGTGGTGAATACGAAAACTGCGAAAAAACAAGCCTCTGCCAATGCTGAACTGGCAGAGTCGAACATGGAAATTTTGGCGAAAGGTTTTGGCGATGATGTGTATCACGAAGTAAAGGCGCATACCGAAGCCTTGCATTTGGAAATCGGTGCAGCACGCGACTTAATGCGTACTTACGGGGTTCATTTCGAGGCTCCGAAAGTGAAGACTTTGCTCAAGACTCATGTATTAATTGGTCTTGGCGCGAATGGTGCAGGAGCCGAAGTTCGATATGGACCTGTTTTGACTACACGTGGAAAAAAATCGAAAGAAGGCGTGAAGGGAAATGCCGATGCACAGGGGCATTTCGAGCGGGAAACGACCGAGTCGGAAGATGTTTATGTGAATGTCCGATTATTAAATTTTGCCGATGCCCATGTTGCCGTTCCTGCCTTTGAACCAGGCGATAGTTTGGCATTAATAGTCGTGCAGATGGTGCCCGGAGTATCGAGTTTGTAATAATAAAAATATGAAAGAAATAGAAATAAAATTTAATTTCCGAACCATTAAGTTAGTGTACAAAGGCAAAAGCAATTTGAGTACGTTTGAATTAGAATTTGTAGAGAAATATAAGGCTTTGCATAAGGCTTATAGTAAGGTAGATAAGGGAATCGGCAACTTTATTAAGGTCGTAGAAAAGGGCGAAGCGCAGATGATAATAAATAAATCGTTGCTGTTCGACTTTGATACCACGCTGGATAAAATAACCGTAGGAGCTACCTTTACCAAGACTGAAAACGGGGTTCGTATGGCTGTTGTTCCCGAGTTTGCCCACATAGTAGATAATACATTGGTGAAGGATATGAATTATCTGAATGAACGGAATGAAAAAGTTCAGAATACCTTTGAAGAAAGTGAAGCCATGGTTGAAGAAATTGATGACCTGCTCGGCGATCTCTTTATGGATTTTGAAGAAGTGGAATTGCTGGCGCAAGAACTAATTGATCATCCCGAAAAGTATGAGATAGAGGGCGCAAGTTTGGATGCTGAAATAAAAAGTTTCGGTGTTGTATTAGAAGGGATGGATAAAAATTGGGAGGATAGTCAGGTACGGCAGGTTACTTTGAGGGAAATAGATTTCCAGAACTATTATGGAGATTTTCTGGTAGCCATGTCGAAGATAAAAGGTAACGGTTCAGGTCCTTCCAATAAGGATATTGAGAAGGTGAAAGCTAAGCCCGCGACGTTGAAGTTTGATTTCCGAACCATTAATTTAAAGTATAACAAGGAAGGTGCCTTGAGTCCTTTTGAATTGGAATTGCTGGGGCGGTATTATCACCTGCACCGCGACTTACAGAAGATTATGGAGCATAAAAATACATTTAAAACAAAATATGATTTGCTGGATAAAGGAGAACAAAAAGCAATTTCTATTTTTGCAGATAGGAAGACGCAATGGGATGAATTGATGGAGTTAAATGGCAAGTACAATATGCGCAGCGATGAGAAATTGTTGAAGCTGATCAATCAAAAAGGAGATGCCACGAATGCATATCAAGTGAAGTTTAATCAATTGCAAAAGACGAATGGCGAATTGGCTATGTCGTTGAATCCACTTATTAATGAGACAGATGAAATGATAGCTAATTTTAAAGAACGGTTGGAGGTATTCAATCGTTTTAACAAACAAACAAACGCAGAAGCCAAGACCGAAATAAGCAGGGAAGAATGGATGAAGGAGAATGTGGACTTCTCGGTCATTGTCGAACAAAATTTTGAACAATGGGAGGCATCGAAGAAGGGTTTTGGCGATATGATAAATCTGGTTCATAATCCATTCGTAAGTGAATTAATGGCATTCGATAAGGTAACCCGAGAATTTAATGATGCAAAGATCAAAAAGCCTGTCATTGACCCGAAAATAAAACATATCAAGACTTATGAACTCCCTGCCGACAGCGAACAAATGAAAAAGTATTCTGAAACCGTGGATGCGGCTTCAGTTCGCGGAAGTGGAATAGCTTTACAGATGTCTTGGGCTGCCGTTGAACGCAATGATACAAGTGCCATCCTTGATATTGTGAGGGTAGCTCAACATAAAAAGGAATGGTTGCAGAATATTCTTTTTGGCATTCATATTTCATTTGAAAAGATACCTATTTCCGAGCCTATGGGTTCTAACGATAACATTCTGAAAAGCCCTAAAATATTGGCTTTATTAGCACATCTTGGCGAAATTCCTATGTTGTATTTCTTTATTAAAGGAAGCCAGATGGCTAGCTATTTACTCTATGCTGATATGCTTCAGGATGGAACGATAAAAGTTAAGTATGAACAAAACGAAATGTGGTTTCAGTTGCTGACAGATGATGTTGCTGTTTGCATAAATCGTTTGTTTGATGGTTGTGTACATTTTCAGGAGTTCTGCTACGGAACCGGAATTGATACGAAAGCACATATTGAATATGCGACCAAAACTATTTATAATGACTTCAATCTTGGGCAGTTCTTTCCTCCTGTTACTATCTTTGGTTATGATATGGTAGTGGAAGCTTGGAAAGAGAAATACAACAGATAGAGGGCTTATAGTTTGGTAACGAATGCGACCTTAAACTATCTGATAAGAGCCACCTTTCCGGTATATTGGTGGTGATCGCCAAACCCATCCTTGATACTTATCCGATAACAATAAATATCGGCAGGAGCTTCGGCATCGGTGTTGTTAATCTTCCCGTTCCATCCACCCCCGAGCATATCGTTGGTTGTATAAAGATACTCGCCCCACCGGTCCATAATCGCCATCTGGAATTCCTGAATATTATACCCGATAGCGGTGAATACATCGTTCAATCCATCGCCATTCGGCGTAAAGGCAGTAGGGATAAAGAATTCATAGTCCGGATCAATAAAAATATCCTTAGCCACCGAATCCAAGCACCCTATCTGATTCCTGACAATCAGCGTTACGGTATAAATTCCCGGGCTGGTATAGTCGTACGTAGGATTCTTTTCTAAAGAGAAAGTCCCCCTCCCGCCATGATCCCCAAAGAACCACATCCACTGGATGGCATTCTGCGAAGCATCGGTAAAATCTATTTCAGGAGAAGTGATCGTAGTATGATACGGCGTTGCATTATAATCCGCCACCGGGTGCTGATAGACAGTAATCATATCGCTCACCGTCTGCGAAGCCGTGCAACCGTTGGATGAAGTAGCGAGTAAGGTTACGGCGTAAGTTCCGGCTTTCTTGTACACATTTGTAGGGTTCTTGGTAATGGATCCGTTGCCATCGCCAAAGTCCCAATACCAAAACAAAACAGAATCGCCACCACCTACTGTCGAGTTATCGGTAAAGTTCACCGTCAACGGATTACAACCACGGATAACATCAGAAGTAATCGAGATATTCGGAGCGGCATTCACAGTAATAACTATGGCAGGCGGAATCAACATACATCCCGAAGCATCGGTAATGGTTACGTTATAGTTCGTCGAAGAAGCAGGTGTAACTACCTCGCTGCTTGTACCCGGTCCTCCCGGATTCCAAGAGTAGCTGTATGGTGGTGTTCCACCACCTACATTCACACTGACGGTAACGGTCTCTCCCCCGCAGATGGTGGTATTAGCAGAAGTCGTAACCGTCATCAATCCTGGCTGAATAAGAATTACAGAAGCCATGTTCGTACATCCATTCGCATCGGTAGCGGTAACGGTGTATGTTCCTACGGCAAGGGTAGTGGCAGTAGCAGTTGTTTGGGCAGGCACACAGCTCCACACATAAGTTGCAGCACCCGTTCCTCCCACAGTGGTTACTGTTGCCGTTCCATCATTATTTCCACAAGCAGAAACATTGGTGAAGGAAGCAATATTCGCAACAAAGGCGAGAGGCTGTGTAATGGTAGCAGTGGTCGTAGCGGTGCAGTTATTTGCATCCGTAACGGTAACGATATATGTGGCGGTAGTAAGTGCCGTCGCTGTAACAGTTGTTTGAATAGGGGCGGTATTCCAGCCATAAGCATAAGCTCCTGTTCCGCCACCGGCAAGGATGGTAGCATCACCGGTATTTCCTCCATTACAAAGTTCATCGGTTTGCGCAGTAAGGATCACTGTCAGTGGAAGCGGTTCGGTAATCACCACTGAGTCGGTAGAGGTACATCCATTCGCAGAGGTAACGGTAACGTAGTATGTTCCTGCCAAAAGGTTTGTGGCAATATCGGTAGTCTGCACAGGTGCAGTACTCCAATTGTATGTATATCCCGAACCATTCAGCGGAGTAACCGTAGCAGATCCTATGGCATCTCCTGTACATAATTCATTTGTTTGGGCAGTAATGCTCGAAGTAATTCCTTGCAACTGGGTAATGGTGCAGGATGCAGTAGCAGTACATCCATTCGCATCGGTAACAGTAACGGTATAAGTCCCGGGTCCTAAATTACTTGCGGTAACTGTTGTTTGCACAGGAAGGGAATTCCAGCTATAGGTTACAGCCCCCGTTCCTCCGGCACTTGTAACGGTAGCAGAACCATCGGCAGCAGCACAAGAGGCATTCACTTGGTTACTGATAGCATCGGTTAATTGGGTAGGCTCGGTAAGTGTTGCGGTATAAGTGGAAGTACAGCCCATAGCATCTGTAACGGTAACATCGTAAGTACCAGCAATAAGATTCACGGCTCGGTCTGTAGTCTGTACTGGGCTGGTATTCCAAGCATAAACCAAAGGTCCTGAATTACTCGTGATATTCAACGCCGCACTGCCATTATTTCCTGCGTTACATAGTTCATTTACGTTCACCTGATTCGCAGTCAAAACATACGGAACAGCAGACATCGCAAGGAAGCATGCCTTGGTATATGAAAATGCTCCAGCAGTATTTATCAAGGTTATCGTCGCCAAATACTTGATTTGATCTACGCAAGGAATATTAATATCCAATGGATAAAATCGTGGATTGGTAACTGCTCCGGATTGTGAATTAACATTGGCAGTGCGGGGGCATCGTCCATAACCTTGATACACCGAACCCGTTCCATTAAACCAATCTTGAATGATAAAAGAACCGCTATTAACTACTGTTCCGTCGGTGAAGGTAAGGACCACATTTACCGTACTGGCAAGCTCGGTAGAGAAACATAAAAGACTAATCCTCGCGAATTGGGCAGGAGTGGTAACGGTCATTATTTTCATCGTACCGTTGGTATCGAATAATACATTCGGAACATTAAACGGTTTCAATTGATACGTCCTCGTACCGCTCACGATGGTGCCGGAATTAATGATTCCTCCCGGAATTCCACACCCTGCTGCGAAGGTCGCGCTGTACATTACGTTGCCAGAATTATCCATCCAAGCAGAGGTACAGGTGAGGGCATTAGTCGGTGTTTCCGCGATTCCATCGGCATCAAATCCTGAAACAATAACAGGCGTGTAGGTCTGTGCCTGAACATTCATCAAGAACAGAAGTGCCATCACAAGGCTGATGAATGGGATTTTAAAACTGATTTTTGTAAACTTTCGTATCATTGCTTTATTTTTAAGCGAGGCATTAATTATTTTTGAGAGTGTAAAATTAATAAAAAAAACGGACATACTCCAAATCATTTTGCAAATTTTATGAACATTTGCTGGTTAGAGCCTCCTTTTTAACAATTGTTTAATGAGATTTTTACCGATAAATCCTTTCATATTTGGAAGTTATTTTCTTTTAATTCCCCGAAAAAGGGCTGCCTTTCTCCCTTTTTGAGCTTGCGGAGATGGAAACCGCACTTGCGGGGATGGAGACCGCAAAGCCCAAATTCTATTCCATAGAACAAATGTTTAACTAATTTTCCCTTTCTTTGCATCCTGAATTACAAAATGAAATCGCCACACAAAAGCCCTTTTAATGTCATCGTCATCGTAGCCGCCCTCGGTTATTTTGTAGATATTTACGATTTAATACTCTTCAGCATTGTTCGCGTTCCAAGCCTGAAATCAATGGGATTAAGCCCTGACGAAATCACCAATGTTGGCATCCGATTAATGAATTGGCAGATGATCGGCATGTTGCTCGGCGGTTTCCTTTGGGGATTTCTCGGCGATAGAAAAGGACGCGTTTCCGTACTCTTCGGTTCGATCGTTTTATACTCCATAGCCAACCTTCTGAACGGATTAGTAACCTCTGTCGAACAATATGAATGGCTTCGGTTAATAGCAGGCATTGGGCTCGCAGGAGAATTGGGTGCCGGCATCACTTTAGTAAGCGAAACGATGACTAAAGAAAACCGTGGTTATGGTGCCACCATCGTTGTATCGGTAGGCGTTCTCGGAGCCATCCTCGCATCCTACATCGGTAGAAATTACGATTGGCATTTGGCATATTTTATTGGCGGCGGCTTAGGCTTAATGCTGTTATTATTGAGGATAGGCGTGTATGAATCGGGCATGTATCAAAACGTGATGAAATCGAACGTCGCGAAAGGAAATTTCTTCCACCTATTCTCCTCCAAAGAACGCTTTATCAGATACATTTCCTGCATCGCCGTAGGGCTACCCATCTGGTATGTTATTGGGATTCTCATCTTCCTTTCTCCTGAATTCGCCAAGATATTTTTATCCCAAGAAACCCGCGATGCAATGCCCCCTGGCGAACTCGGAAAGATAGCCGGCAATGCCGTTATGTTCTGTTACATGGGGCATGCCCTCGGCGACTTTTCTTGTGGTATTTTCAGTCAATTCTTTAAGAACAGAAAGACGGTTGTCTTCACCTATATTTGCCTCACTTGCATCTGCATCCCGATCTATTTATTCCAAGAAAACAGTAGTCTCTTTTTTCTCTTTTCCTTATGTTTTATTCTCGGAACGGCATCGGGTTTTTGGGTAGGATTTATTTCCATCGCCAGCGAACAGTTCGGTACTAATATCCGAGCTACTGTTACCACCACGGTTCCTAATTTTGTTCGCGGCTCCTTAGTTTTGATGATGGCATTATTGAATCTTTTCAGAGAAGACTTAGGATTTAATTTAATCTTATCAGCCCTCTTCGTAGGCGTCCTCGTGATGACGCTTTCCATCGTAGCTTTGTTTGGATTAAAAGAAACATTCGGCAAAGATCTCAACTATGTCGAAGGCGAAATTGCAGAACCAAATACCTTACCACATTAAATGAAAATGGAACAACAAAAAGTCCTCTTAATCGGAGCCTCCCTCAATCCTGAACGAGAATCATTCGCGGTATTAAGGATATTAATTGCCCGCAAATACCCCGTTACCGCTACCGGATTAAAAGAAGGGTCGGTAGATGATGTCCCCATCATCAATGGCAACCCCGCAATCGAAAACGTACATACCATCACCCTCTACATCAACGCCAAAAACCAAGCCCCGCTCTACGATTACATCCTCGGTTTATCCCCAAAAAGAATCATCTTCAACCCAGGTGCCGAGAACCCAGAATTAATGGAAATAGCGAACAACAAAGGCATTGAAGCCATCGAAGCATGCACCCATGTGATGCTGTCGCAAGGTATTTTTTAATCCCATACCTCGACTCCCGATTCGGTTATCTCTATAAGCGATTCGCTGGTCGATATAAGCAGTCTGCTAATGTCTCCGGCGAGTTTATTTGCCTCCCCTGAAAACCCCTTTTTACGTTTAAAAGGCGTTATTTTTGGGAATGGAAGGGATTTTAGGAGGAATTCTGGAAAACGATAAAAGTTTTCCTATTAAAAGTTGATGGCATCCAACGCCTCTTTCAACAAAGGCTTGGTCAAGAATTTGGATACGTATTTATTTTTATTTGCTTTGTTCAAGTCCTGAAAACTTTCGGAAGTGGAGAGCAAAACAATCTTGCATTGTTGGTGGATAAGGTCGTTCATCGTATCAAATTCTTCCAAGAATCCGAAGCCATCCATCACCGGCATGATAATATCTAAGAAAATAATGGAGGGCAATTCATCAGCATTCGTATCATTGGTTTTAAGATAATCCAATGCACTTTGGGCATCAAGATGACTAATTAATAATTCCGAAAAATGATTCTCTTCGATCATTTTTTTGGTGATGAACCCGTCAATTTCGTCATCATCAACAACCATGACCCGTTTGTATTTAAACATTTTTGTTTCGACTTATACCAGTGTCCTTTTCACAGCGACGCTTTCGTATCCTTCTACAATATCACCCACTTTGATGTCATTGAAGTTATGGATATTTAATCCGCATTCGTAACCGGCACTCACATCTTTCACATCATCTTTAAACCGTTTCAAGGATGCTAATTCGCCAGTAAATACAACGATGCCGTCTCTTACAATTCTAATCTTGGTATTCCTTGTAATCTTACCATCTAATACCATACATCCGGCAACAGAGCCCACTTTAGGAATCTTAAATACTTCACGAATCTCGATATTGCAAATAATTTTTTCTTCAAATTCAGGAGCGAGCATCCCTTCCATCGCGGCTTTGATTTCATTGATGGCATCATATATAATTGAGTAAAGACGAATATCAATTTGCTCGTTCTCTGCCAATTTTCTCGCCGTAATCGAAGGGCGAACCTGGAAGCCAATAATGATAGCCTCGGAAGCGGTTGCCAACAACACATCTGACTCGCTGATTTGCCCAACAGATTTGTGAATAACATTGACTTGTATTTCGGGATTGGAAAGCTTTAAAAGAGCATCTGAAAGAGCTTCGATGGAACCATCCACATCACCTTTGACAATAATATTAAGTTCTTTAAAATTACCAATGGCAAGACGTCTTCCGATTTCATCAAGGGTAATATGTTTATGAGTACGGATGCCTTGTTCACGTTGGAGTTGCATACGTTTGGCGGCTATCTCTCGAGACTGGCGTTCGTCTTCCATCACATTGAATTTATCTCCCGCTTGAGGTGCACCACTCATCCCTAATAACAAGGCAGGTTGGGAAGGACCAGCTTCTTTAATCTTGACTCCACGTTCATTAAAAAGGGCCTTGACTTTTCCACTAAAACAGCCTGCAAGAACAATATCTCCTACCCGTAAAGTTCCTGTTTGCACCAATATAGTTGTAATATACCCACGACCTTTATCCAATGAAGATTCGATAACGGTCCCTATTGCTCTTTTATCAGGATTTGCTTTCATATCAAGGATTTCAGCTTCCAGTAATACTTTTTCTAAAAGAGAATCTACATTTGTTCCTTGTTTCGCTGAAATCTCTTCAAACTCATATTTCCCGCCCCAATCGGTAGTCATCAAATTCATCTTTGATAATTGTTCTTTAATTCGTGTAGGATTAGCTCCAGGCTTATCAATTTTATTGATAGCAAAAACTATTTTGACATTAGCGGCTAAGGCGTGGTTAATAGCTTCAATAGTTTGGGGCATAACGCTGTCATCAGCAGAGATTACAATAATAGCAATATCTGTTACCTTAGCACCGCGAGCACGCATTGCAGTAAACGCTTCGTGACCGGGAGTATCAAGGAAAGTAATTTGTTTTCCGTTCTCAAGAGTTACTTCATAAGCACCAATATGTTGAGTAATTCCACCTGCTTCTCCTGCTATTACATTTGCTTTTCTGATATAATCCAACAAAGAAGTTTTTCCATGATCCACGTGCCCCATGACCGTCACGATCGGAGGACGAGGAATTAATTCTTCAGGAGTATCAACTTGTTCTTCAATAGTTTCTTGGGCATCAATGGTTACGAATTCAACTTTGAAACCGAATTCTTCCGCAACAATGCTCAAGGTTTCGGCATCCAACCGTTGATTGATAGAAACAGAAATGCCAAGACTAAAGCAAGTTGAGATGACATTTGTAACAGGGATCCCCATCAATTTGGCAAGTTCATTTGCCGAAACAAATTCAGTTACCTTAATAGTCTTCTTTTCTAATTCTTGTTGATTAATTTGCAACTCCGAAACTTGTGAAGCAGATTCTCTTTTTAATTTTCTATGCTTAACACCCTTAGACTTCCCTGCTCCACTTAGTTTTGCAAGGGTTGCTTTAATCTGATCCGAAATATCCCTTTCTGTAACCTCCGGTTTGGCAAGCGGTGCTCTTTTGTCTGGTCCAAAACGTTTTGCTTTTTCAATCGGTCTTGACTGTCCTTGTCCATTACCCTGTCCTTGAGGTCGTTGTCCTTGTCCTTGTCCTTGTCCTTGTCCAGATCTTTGAGGCTTAATACCTTTCTCTGTAAGATTACCTGCTGAAGAACTTGCAATATTTACTTTCTTATCTGTCCTTTTGCGTTTCTTTTTATTGCGTTGGTTGACCCCAACAGCAGATGCTCCAGCATATTTAGTCCGTTTAGGTTCTAATGGAAGTTCTATTTTTCCGACAATAGTCGGTCCGGATATCTTTTCTACTTCTCTCCTATAAATTTCTTTCTCCTCATCTGGTTGTTCATCATTTAATGGAGGAGCTATTGATTTTTCTTCAGATCTTAATTGCTCTAAATCCTTTACTTTTGGCTTAATGGGATCTTCTTTTTTTTGCTCTACCTTTTTCTTAAAGTCTGCCTCTTTCTTTACTTTATCTTTTCTCTCTTTCTCCTTTTTTTCCTTTTCTAACTTTTCCTTTGCGTAATTGCCGGAACCTTTTTTGTTAGGTTCTTTTACTGAATCCAAATCAATCTTCCCAAGGATTGAAGGACCATGAATATGTTGTTCAGCTTTAGGTTGAACAAATATCTCTTCTTTCTTTTCAGGAGAAGGAGGAGATTCAATTGCTTTGGGTATTTCAGCAACTGGAGGTTCTATAACGATTGGCGGAAGCGGAGATTCAATTACTGACTTCTTTAGATGTTCCTTCCCTGCCGTTCCCGTATTTTTAATTAATACTTCTGAATCGTCATCACGAGTATGAATTCTATGATGCTCTTCTGCTTTTACGACAACGGACGTTTCCTTGCTTATTTTATTTTGAGAAACCTTTATTGCTGCCTCCTTTGCAGTTTTATCACTTTGATATTCCTTTAACAGTAGAATATGTGCTTCCTCGGATAATCTAGCATTTGGATTATTCTCAACTTTTATCCCTTTACTATTCAGGAAATCAACTATAGTAGAAGTAGCAACACTAAGTTCCTTAGCGGCTTTACTCAACCTTATCTGTTTTTCGTTCTCTGGCATGTTGTTCTTCTTTACTATTGAATTATTCCTTTCTTAGACCTTATTCTTGCTCTTCAAATTCTGTATTTAGAATTCGGATGACTTCTTTGACTGTTTCCTCTTCCAAATCAGTTCTCTTGACTAAGTCCTCAACACTTAATTCAAGAACACTTTTTGCGGTATCGCAGCCAATATTTTTCAATTCATCAATGATCCATGCTTCTATTTCATCTGCAAATTCTTCCAAATCCACGTCATCAACGACCTCTTCATCATCGCGATATACATCTATCTCATAACCGGTTAGTTTGCCAGCAAGCTTTATATTATGACCACCTTTTCCGATAGCCATAGATACCTGATCGGGTTTTAGATATACCGAAGCATGCCTTCTTTCTTCATCTACTTTTACGCTGCTTATCTTGGCAGGGCTTAATGCCCGTTGAATAAAAAGAGAAATATTAGCTGTGAAATTTATTACATCTATATTTTCATTCTTCAGCTCTCTGACAATACCATGTATCCTTGATCCTTTTATCCCGACACAGGCGCCGACCGGGTCTATTCTGTCATCATAACTTTCGACAACGACCTTTGCTCTTTCGCCTGGCTCGCGAATAATTTTCTTGATGGTAATTAATCCGTCGAATATCTCCGGAACTTCTTGTTCAAACAATTTCTCTAAGAACAGGGAGGAGGTTCTGGAGAGGATAATCTTCGGATTCCCGCCAATCATTTCCACTCTTAGGATAATAGCCCTTACGGTATCGCCTTTCCTGAAGAAATCTGAAGGAATACATTCTTTCGTAGGCAAGATCAACTCGTTGCCATCGTCATCCAGAATTAAAGTTTCTTTCTTGAATGTCTGATAAACTTCTCCTGATATGATCTCTCCTACTCGGTCTTTATATTTCCTGAAAATGGTATCTTTTTCTAATTCAATAACCCTGGAAACAAGGTTGCCACGGGCTGATAGCACGGCACGTCTTCCGAAATCCTGAAACTTGATTCCTTCGGCACAATCCTCGCCTACCTCCAAATCGGGTTCTATCTTGATGGCTTCGGAAAGGGCTATCTGGGTGGTGGCATCTTCCACCATACCATCTTCTACGATAGTCCGATTTCGCCATGCTTCCAAATCGCCTTTGTCAATATTGATGATAATATCGAAGTTGTCGGCGGTGCCATATTTCTTCCTTAGCATCCCTTTAAAAACATCCTCCAGGATGCTCATTATGGTTGCCTTGTCTATGTTCTTGGTTTCTTTGAACTCGGCAAAAGACTCTATTAATTCTTTGTGATCCATATTTAATTATTTTTTATTGTTAATACTAATCTGGTTTCTTTTACATCTGCAAAAGAGAAGTTCGTTATTTCATCCCGCACTACTTTTTTCTTATCAATCCGTTCGGTAATTTGTTCGTTTAAGGTAATTCCTTCATTAGTTACTGCCGCCAAATTGCCCGTTATTTCTTTGCCGTCATTGGTGATTACCTTCACTTTCCAGCCCAGGTATTTTTCGTATTGTTCCCGAACCTTGAAGGCGTTGCTGGTGCCGGGCGACGAAACTTCGACTTCGTAGGCTTCGAGCAATGCCGATTCTTCCAAACCACTGTGAAGATGCCGCGAGACACTCGCACAATCATCAATCGTTAGTCCGGTAATTTTATCTATCATTATTTCTATTTTGCTTTTTCCTATCTTCACTTCCACTACAAACCCGCCCAGTTCTGTTATTTTCTCATTCACCAAATATTTCACCAATTCTTCTTCTCTCTTTTGCATCTCAATAGTACCTCAACAAAAGAGGGGATTTTCGTCCCCTCCTCCTTTGTTTAAAACAAATTATTCTTATTTCCGGCTGCAAAAATACAAAAATTATTAAATATACAATACTCCCTCCCCATCTTTGTGTATTTATTTTGGGGAATGGGCTTTTGAAATTCCGAGAAATACCTCCTTTTGGGATGCCTATATACTAAAGGAGTAAATGCCATTTTCATTTTTGGGGAAGGGGGTAAAAAACCGTTTTATAGCATCCAGAAACTTCAGGGTGGCATTCCACGACCGTTTTATAGCATCCAGAAACTTCAGGGTGGCATCCAACGACCGTTTCGGGGTATTCCTGAATTCGGGAATGGCATTCGACGACCGTTTTATAGCATTCCTGAATTCTGGAATGGCATCCAACGACCGTTTCGGGGTATTCCTGAATTCGGGAATGGCATTCGACGACCGTTTTATAGCATTCCTGAATTCGGGAATGGCATCCAGAGGGAAAAAGCACCGTTTTCTATTCATAAAAGGTAGGTAAGGAATAAAATAGTACGGGCTTTCTGTCTTGGAATGACAGGTAAAATCGGTATTTAATGATGGGCAGAAAACAGAATTTCTTGGGATATACCGCCGAAATCCCTATTTTTGTGGCGCATAATTTAAAAGCTAACTACAGCATACCATGAACAATTTAACGAAACAAAAACTTTCCATCGTTTCGAGGAATCGGATTTCGATGATCTCATTCCTCCTCCTTTTCTCCCTTTTATCAAATACTAAAACCCATGCAACGATAGTAGTTACAGCAGGCACCGGAGGAGCGAATATCTCGGCTGACAAAGCTGCTAATTCCACCACTCCGACATTCACCACCTTGCTCGGAAAGATATACATCATCGAAGGAGCAGGGTCCGATTTTGCAGCGAACCAAACGGGGGTAACTTTTACGCTGGCAGCCCCCGCCAACTGGTCCTTCAACCCGAATGTGGGGACGGTCGCCAAAACGGGGCACGGCAGTTTCACAGGGAATGCCACGATTGCCGTAACGGCATCTGCCATCACCGTTACGTTCTCTACCAGTGCCGATGTGACGGGGATAGATTCGTTAATTATTAGCAGTATCGCGGTAGAGTCTTCCACCGGTTTGCTCCTCCCGAATGCCGGGAATATCACGAGAAACGGCGGTTCGGCATTGATGAATGGGTTCACCTCGAGCAACAACTGCGGATCGCTATCGCAGGTGGCGGGGGCATTGCATCATTTTGTATTGAATCCTGATATTAATAACAACTCCAATGTCCCCTCCCCGCAACGAACCGGAATCGCATTCAGCACAACTATCAACGCGAAGGATCAGTTTAATAATACAGCCGTCAGCTTTGTTACCGCCGCCACTTTGACAGTGAATGGAGGGACGATATCACCTGCCACCTCGGGTAATTTCGTTGCCGGAATCAAGACCGTAAGCATCACGCTGACCACGGTAGGAAATGGAAGAATCATTACCGCGACAAGCAGCACCAAAACAGGTACGAGTAATGCCATCAGCGTCAATTCCGATGGGCTTACGCCACAAGGAAGCCTCTCGGGAAGTACCCTCTGTAATGGAGCAAATGGGACACTGAAATGGACTGCTACCTTGGGCACGAATCCGTATTCGGTAACCTATTCCAATGGCATTGTAACCAGCACCGCGACAGGCGTAGTGAGCGGAACATCGTTTAATGTAGCATCGAACCCTACCACGACTACCACTTATACTTTAATCTCCGTTACCGATGCAAATGGGAACATCAGGAATAATGGATTCACTGCCGGAAGTACTACGGTGAATGTGCTGCCACGACCCACTTCTGTCATCTCCGGAACGGCAACCATCTGCAAAGGAAGCAGCACCAATTTGAGTGTATTATTTACTGGCACTGCACCCTTCACCTTCAGGGTTAATGGAGGAAGTGCCATCGTCGCGACAAACAATCCACAGACCGTAAATGTTTCCCCAACGGCTACCACGGTTTATACCATAACCAATTTAAGTGATGGCAATTGCACGGCTCTTTCCGGTGATATGACAGGAACGGTAACGGTGTCGGTGAATGTCACATCATCGGTAATGAATACCACGTTGAATGCCTCTGTAGGAGAGGTTTGTAATAACGGAAATCAGAGCAGTACGCTTACGCAAAGTGGGGGTGTATTAGGAACTTCGGCATATTGGCAATGGTATGGTAATGCCTCATTCACGAATGCAATAGGAGGGCATTTAACAACGGGCAATGCGTCATTAATCGTCAACCCTACCAGCACCACCACCTATTATTTAAGAGCCGAAGGAACAGCATCGCCTTGTACAGGAATCGTTGCTGTTGCAAACTCGGTAACGATCATTGTTGATCAGCCAACGGTAGGCGGAACGATTACGAATGCCTCTTGCAACGGTGCCGGTACATTAACTTTAACAGGGAATGTAGGAGCGGTGCAGAAGTGGCAATGGTCGAGTGTGCCGAACTTCAGTACCGATGTTCATGATGTGATTAATTATACTACTACGCTTACTTATACCATTTCCACAACCACCTATTACCGAGTGTTAGTGAAGAATGGTGTGTGCGATTCTGCTTATTCCAATACCATTACATTATCTACCACGGGCTTATCCTTAACGATTAATCCCCCCGTTGGTGCTACGCCTGGCGATACCGCTTCACCATGTCATGGGCTTACGAATGGATACATTAACTTCCATCCTGCGGGAGGAACAGGATCTTATGCCGCAATACTTACTGATGGTAATAGTACGACTACGGTTTATAGCCCTTTCCCGAATCCCATCTTTCCGAACTTAGGAGCAGGGAATTATACCGTCACTCTTGTTGATACCAACACGCATTGCAGCATTAATCAAACTATTCGTCTTGCAAATTTAGACTCAATAACCTTCCTTTTCTCTGTTTTGAATGCCACCTGCACTACCAGTAATGACGGTCAACTGACCATCGTTAATTCTAATGATACAGTTGCTACTCATTATGCAGGTGCAACAGGCGGTTCGGGGTATTATTTCTATTCAATAGATGGAATTCCACACTTCAATTATTATGTGCCGCCAATCATCAATAATCTTAATTCCGGAACGTATCTGGTTCAGGTTGCAGATAACTACGGATGTCTTAGTCAGGTGCGAACAGTGGTGGTAGGAGTTACCGATCTTCCACCTATATTAAGTCCTACTCCGAGCAACATAACGGTTAGTTGTGATTCTGTTCCTGTAGCTCCGAGCGTAGTTGCGACTGACCATTGTGATAGTGTTGTTGCAGTAAATTATTCAGAGGTAAGATCAACTGGGGCATGTGCTAATAACTACCTCCTAACAAGAACTTGGAGAGCAACAGACAGTCATTCAAACACCGTTCAGTGGATACAAATTATTACAATTCATGATGTATCTGCCCCTACTTGGATTACTGACTTCGGTGCTTTAGATCGTTCTGTGGAATGTAATGATGCCGCGGGATTGGCAGCAGCACAGGCATTGATTCCAACAGCAAATGATAACTGCACATTAACTCTGATTCCCGTGAAAACAGCAGGGAGTTTTATAACAGCAGCAGGGAGTTGCCCGCAAGCTGGAACCTACACGAATACATGGATAGTCAACGACGGATGTGGTAATAGTGCCGCCACATTATTTACACAAACAATAACTATCTTTGATCATACAGCTCCTACTTGGACGACACAATCCAATGCATTGAATCGTTCCGTTGAATGTGGGGATTCCGCAGGATTAGCTGCTGCAAAAGCATTGATACCAACGGCAACTGATAATTGTGCACAGTCATTGAATGTCGTCAAGATAGGTTCTTGTTTTAGTTCATCGAGTGGTGGTTGCGCACAGGCAGGTAGCTACACCAATATCTGGACGGTAAGCGATGGTTGTGGAAACTATTCATCAGCAAACTTTACCCAAACAATAACGGTATCTGATACCACCCCTCCTGCTTGGACTTCCATTACAGGATTATTAAACCGCTCTGTGGAATGTAGTGATACCGCAGCATTGGCAGCAGCACAAGCAATGATTCCTGTTGCTCATGATAACTGTGCAACGATTTTGATTCCTTTGAAAACAACAGGTAGCTTTGTGTCTGCGGGTGGCAGTTGTCCGCAAGCAGGAACTTATACCAACACTTGGACGGTAAGCGATGGATGTAATAATGCTGTTGCCTTGGCATTCTCCCAAACCATCACCATCTATGACCATACAGCACCTACTTGGGTTACGGCATCTGGTGCATTAAACAGAACAGTGGGGTGCAGCGATTCATCAGGATTAATTGCAGCTCAAGCATTGACACCAATAGCTCATGATAATTGTACCTTATCATTATCTCCAATCAAAACAAGTGGCAGCTTTGTTTCCGCGGGAGGCAATTGTCCGCAAGCAGGGACTTATACGAATACTTGGACAGTGGCTGATGGTTGTGGTAATACCATTACCTCCGCCTTCACCCAAACCATTACCATTAACGATCAAACCCCACCTACTTGGTTCACGGCTAATGGAGCTTTAGATCATTCTGTGAGCTGTACAGATTCATCGGGATTAGCTGCCGCACAAGCCTTAGCACCTACAACGAGAGATAATTGCACTCTTTCATTAAACCCTATTAAAACAAGTGGGAGCTTTGTATCTTCCGGTGGCTCTTGTCATCAATCAGGGACATACACCAATACTTGGTCAGTTGCTGATGGCTGTGGAAATAACGCTCTTACCGTTTACACCCAAACCATCACTATCTTCGACCATACCGCACCGACTTGGATTACCACCACCAGCTCATTAGACCGAACAATGGAGTGTAGCGATGTAACAGCATTGGCGGCGGCACAAACATTGATTCCTGTGGCAGCCGATAATTGCGCTTCAACCCTCAATCTCATCAAAACATCAGGCAGTTTTGTATCAAATAGTAGTGGCAGTTGTTCTCAAGCCGGTACCTACACCAATACCTGGACGGTTACCGATGGTTGTGGTAACAGCATCTCCTCTGTATTCTCGCAAACCATAACTATTTATGACCATACCACTCCTGTATGGGTATCTACGCCCGGTGCATTAGACCGCACTGTCGAATGTAGCGACGCCAATGCCCTTGCAGCGGCGCAAGCATTGCGTCCAACAGCTTCCGATAACTGTGCCCTATCCATGTCTCCCGTGAAAACATCAGGCAACTTTGTTTCATCAGGAAACCCCTGCCCTCAAACAGGAACTTATACCAATACCTTCACCATTTCTGACGGTTGTGGCAATGCAGCCTCCACCTCATACTCCCAAATCATCACTATTACCGACCATACCGCCCCTACATGGTCTTCATCCATCGGTAGCCTGAATCGTTCAGTGGCTTGTAGTGACTCCATTAGCTTAGTCGCTGCACAATCCCTCATTCCCATCGCCATTGATAACTGTACACAATCCCTAATCCCAATTAAAACCTCCGGAAGCTTCGTTCCGGGAATCAATTCTCAATCTGGGACCTATACCAACACCTTCACAATTACCGATGGTTGCGGAAATACCGCCACTTCAGCCTTTACGCAGGTAATAACCATTGATGCCAACGGTCCCTCTTCCACTTTATGCCCCGTTTATTACGATCGTTGTGTCAGGATGGCGGCAACCACCTCCAACCTCTTCCTTCAGGCTATCTTCGCTTGGGATAATCTCTCCCAAAACGCCTCTTCCTGCCCAAGCTGCGAGACCAACAACCTCCTCAAGTACCTTCAAAACAACCACATCAACAAAATCATTATAGATGGAATCGCATACCATTCCCCTAATGGCTGTGGAGCAGGTCCGTTAGGGCTTATCGCGAACAATACCTACTCCTTGCAACTCTCCAATTTCATTACCAATGCCAAAACCAACTATGGCGTAACCACCGTCCTCGCTGGCATTCACGAAGCCCCCGAAGTTTTAAACGGCGACATCAATGGTTCTAAGTCCGACATCGCTGCAATAGTCGCCTACAACAATAATTCCGCATACACCGGCAAAATTGACCAGTTCTGGCTCGATTATGAGTTCTGGAATGCCAATGCCAACATGTACTGCATCAATTGCCCCATCTCAAACCCCTGCAACGTCCCCTTCTTCCCCAATTCCAGTAACTACATTGATGTTCGCGGTCGCACCTACACCGAATTCGGATTCACCCAATTCAAAAAATTAATCGCATACACCGATTCTATGCGCCTCACCACCACTTCCATGCAGAAATCCGAAGTCTTGATCACCCCCAATATCTCTTTCAACATCTCCGAAGCCTATCCACCATACCACATCGGATATAATCTCCAAAACCAACGCTATGTCTTCGATACCACTGGCGGTACCCTCACCCAAGCCCTCGCTTTTGCCGACTGGCTCATGAATCCCTCCCACAACATCGGCGCTATCGCAGTAGATCTTACCGGTCTCGATGGGCGTAATGCCAATGTCAATACCATCACCTGCTCTACGGGAAACGTCCACGACGCTCACTCCTGCAACGCCCTCACTCCAGACCACTTCCTCAATGTTGATGTGGACAACTCCCCCAACGACCTGCCCCCATGCACCGACCCATGGGACCCTAACCACTTTGGGACTAACAATGCCGGGGGTTTCCGCCAACGCTGCTTCGACTTCCTCGGAAGTTTCGGCAATGGATCAATCCCCATCTGCCCCTATTTCTCTACCGAGAGCCTTACATTCAACACCGTTAACGCTTTGTCGAACTACATGACTGGCGATGTATGCCCCAACAACAATCCCGCATACAACGGCGTCTGTGCAAACTCCAAACCTCACTATATTCCACAGATAGACTCCACTTTCATGGCACAATATCAAAATAGTTGGAAAGAATCCTTCGTCCAAAGTTACACCACCGCCCCTACACAGCTCTACTCCGACCCTGTCTATACCACCCTCTCCTTCAATCACCAGCAATCCCCTGCTCAATCGTGGTGGGGTGCTCTAAACTCCCTCACACTGGGCAGTATGGAGTTCTTCCCCATGAATTCGTACCCCCTCGTCCTCGATAATGTCCCCTGCCACGGCTATAATATCACCAACCACGTCAATGCCTTCGCTGCGACTACCTATCCCAACTCCACCCAGCCCCCTTTCATGTACATTCCGCAGGATAGAAGCCAGGACGGTGCCCCCGATAAATACATCACCTGCAGCCATTCATCCCATCAACAGAATGCCAAATCCGCCAGCCCGATTAATACTCCGACACCTACCATTCTCGATGCCGCCATGTACCCCAATCCCTCCGAAGGCAACTTTGAACTGACCTACCAACTCCCTACGGGGAGGGGAACTTTCACTATCACCGACATTACCGGCAGTATTTTATTCAAGCTCCCACTTTTAGGGATGACCAACACCATTAATATTGATCTTTCGTCGCTTTCGCAAGGGATTTATTTCTGGAAAATAACCACCTCCACGAATGAAACAATGGTCGGCAAGGTTGTCATAATAAAATAAGGGACTAAAACATTATACACCCCCATTGCCCGCTGAATCAAAAACTTTTATTCCGAATGGAGGATGAAGTGAGGATTATCAAAATCTCTATTAAAGGGTTGAGCCGGAAGGATATGGCTGACAAACTCGGGATGAAATTTGAAACTTTGAAAGCCCATCTTACCGATATTTTTTTCCGGCTCGGCATTCATTCCATATTTCAGTTGGCTTTGTATGCCGTAAAAATGGGCTATGCCGTTATGTAATTCCGTTTTAAAATTTTCTTCAAATAAATTTTATTTTTCAAAAGCACCTTTTAGGGTGGATCA
>CAIMUP010000122.1 GCA_903844645.1 uncultured Bacteroidota bacterium | reverse complement strand
TGATCCACCCTAAAAGGTGCTTTTGAAAAATAAAATTTATTTGAAGAAAATTTTAAAACGGAATTACATAACGGCATAGCCCATTTTTACGGCATACAAAGCCAACTGAAATATGGAATGAATGCCGAGCCGGAAAAAAATGTCGGTCAGATGCGCTTTCAAAGTTTCAAATTTCATCCCGAGTTTGTCAGCCATATCCTTCCGGCTCAATCCTTTAATAGAGATTTTGATAATCCTCACTTCATCCTCCATGAAGCCGTTCTTGTCCTTTGTTTTTTCATTCATAATTGTTCGGGTATTTAATAAAAAAAGGGATTTATTTAAGGATGTAATGATACGGAATCGGCGAGAGGGATTAAGTATTTTAATAAAATAGTTTGTTTAAGAAACCCGGCTCCAATTCGTCTTGACTCTTTTCCTGGCATTATAAATATCAAGCAAACATTTATTAATAGGAGCCTGCAGATGCGGGTCTTCTTCTAATATTTTGATGGCAGTAACCCTTGCTAATTTCAGTATTTCAGCATCCTTCCCGATGTCCGCCAAACGAAGATTGAGAATACCACTTTGTGCCGTGCCGGCAATGTCTCCCGGACCGCGCAGTTGCATATCTATCTCCGCAATTTCAAAACCATCCGTCGTCCGAACCATGGTTTCTATGCGGGTTTTGGCATCACTCGAGAGCTTGAACGATGACATTAATATGCAATAACTTTGTTTCGCACCGCGCCCTACCCTTCCCCGTAGCTGATGCAGTTGTGAAAGCCCGAAACGCTCCGCACTTTCTATCACCATCACGCTCGCATTCGGAATATCTACACCCACTTCGATGACCGTAGTCGCAACCATGATGTGCGTTTCGCCTTTTACGAAGCGTTGCATCTCATAATCGCGGACATCGGCTTTCATTCTGCCATGAACAATGCTGACTTGGAATTCTGGCATCGGAAAAGCACGGGAAATACTCTCGAAACCGTCCATCAAATCTTTATAATCGAGCGTTTCAGACTCATCTATCAAAGGATATACGATATATATTTGCCGACCTAACAGAATCTGCTCCTTCATAAAGCCGAAGACACGCAAACGGTTGCTATCAAAGCGATGTACGGTGGTAACGGGCGTCCGACCAGGAGGTAATTCATCAATAATAGAAGTATCCAAATCACCATAAACAGTCATCGCCAAAGTACGCGGAATAGGCGTTGCCGTCATCACCAAAACATGCGGGAAAATAGCGCTTTTATTCCACAATTTACTACGTTGCTCCACCCCAAAACGATGCTGCTCGTCAATAACCACCAAGCCGAGGTTCTTGAACTGTACACTCTCTTCGATAAGGGCATGAGTCCCGACCACAATATGTATTTCTCCGGAAAGAAGTTGTTCTAAAATAGCCCTGCGCTTCTTTGTTTTGCTGGAACCGGTAAGGATTTCGATCTTAATACCCAAGCCCTCAAGCATCTTACTAATGGTATTGAAATGTTGCGTAACTAAAAGTTCGGTAGGAGCCATCATGCAAGCCTGATAACCGTTATCCAAGGCAATCAACATGCTCATCAACGCCACCAATGTCTTGCCACTGCCGACATCGCCTTGCAACAAGCGGTTCATCTGCTTGCCGGAACCCATATCCACGCGAATTTCCTTGAGAACCTTCTTCTGCGCATTGGTTAATTCAAAGGGAAGTTTCGTGGTATAAAAGTTATTGAAGAAATCGCCGATTTTAGCGAATATTTGTCCTTTATTTTGTTCCTTTCTATTGACTTTTATTTTTAATAATTCCATTTGCAAGAAGAATAATTCTTCAAACTTGAGGCGGAATTCGGCATTCTTCAAAGCCTTGTCAGAAGTGGGGTTGTGAATGTTAATCAAAGCCTCCAAGCCACTCATTAATTTCAAATCCTGAACAATATTTTCAGGCAGAACTTCAGGAATAATGGGCGGCATAATGCTTATTAAAGTCTTTTGCAACTTCGCGATGGTTTTACTATCAAGAAAACCAGCCTTCATTCTTTCAGAAGTATTGTAAACCGGAAATAATGTGGAGAGATTTCCCAATTGCTGATCGGGATTTGTAATCCCGTCCTTAATAACAGGCTCTATTTCGGGATGCACAATGTTTATCTTGCCATTAAAAAGATTGGGTTTGCCGAAGATAATATATTCCGTTCCGGGCTTGATAGAATCGCGTACCCACTTCGTTCCTTTAAACCAAACCAATTCAATAGTTCCCGTCGAATCCTTGAATAAAGCCGTCAATCTTTGTGCTCTTTTCTCGCCAAGGACTTGCACATTACCAATAATTCCCCGCACCTGGACATAAGGAATATCTTCGGTAATCTCATTGGCTTTATAAAACTTGGAACGGTCCACATACCGAAAAGGATAATGCCGAATGAAGCCGCCATAAGTGAAAATGTTCAGCTCCTTTTGCAGTGTTTCCGCCTTCTTCGGACCTACGCCCTTGAGGAATTCTATAGGAGTATCAAAAAAATCGTGTGCCATCAGTTCTTATTTCTATGGATGCAAAAGTAGATTATTTGTTTGCAAAATAAATCCGTTACCGAGATTTAATTTAGTTTTGAAGCCATGAAAATTTCTATTTATCCCCATACCAATGTCCACGAATTCAAGCAACGAATGCTGCAATGGGCAATGAACTATCCCTGCATTTGTTATCTTGATAGTAATGGATATTACGAAGGCAATGTTTACAAGAATTATGATTGCCTGATGGCTGTTTCAGCCTCACCCCCAGCCCCTCTCCAAGGGGAGAGTGGAGCATTTGATGTTCTTAAAGGCATACTTAATAACGATTGGGCATTTGGGTTTATGACTTACGATTTGAAGAACGAAATCGAACACCTTTCCTCCAACAACAATGATAACATCGAGATGCCTTTGTTGCATTTCTTTCATCCCGATCTGTTATTTGAAATAAAGGGCGAGCAGCTTATTATTCATCATCAAAAAGAAAGTAGCGACGAAACGATTAATCAACTATTCCACGAAATAAATACACAAATTATTCCTCCCACAGAAACGCTTAAACCCGCCATTCAGCAACGTGTTTCGAGGGAGGAATACCTCGCGACGATCAAACAAATCAAGCAACATATCGCGCTGGGTGATATTTATGAAATGAATTACTGCATGGAATTCTATGCCGAAAATGTCGTCTGCAATCCGCAGCAATTGTATGCTAAATTAAACGCAGCTTCCCCTACGCCGTTCTCATGCTTTTATCGGGCGGATGACCATTATTTAATCTGTGCCAGCCCCGAACGATTTTTGATGAAGAAAGGAAACAAACTCATCTCCCAACCTATCAAAGGTACTATTCGGCGCGACTTGCAAGACCCTCTGCATGACGAAGAATTAAAGCAAACATTATTCCTCGATGCGAAAGAACGAGCCGAGAATGTGATGATCGTGGACTTAGTCCGCAACGACCTTTCGAGAACGGCAAAGCGGGGCACTGTAAAGGTCGAAGAACTCTTCGGAATCTACCCCTTCCGGCAAGTACATCAAATGATTTCAACCGTAACATCTGAAGTGGAGGACGGGATTACAAATCCCGACCAACTAATCGAAATAATCAAGACCACCTTCCCGATGGGTTCGATGACTGGTGCACCTAAAATCCGTGCCATGCAACTCATCGAAGACTACGAAAAAACCAAACGCGGATTGTATTCCGGCACCGTAGGATACATCACCCCAGATGCCGATTTCGACTTCAACGTCGTGATCCGAAGCATCCTCTACAATGCCGGCACGAAGTACCTTTCCTTCATGGTCGGCAGCGCGATCACCTTCGATTCCATCCCTGAAAAAGAGTACGACGAATGCCTCCTGAAAGCTACAGCAATCATCGAAGTGCTGACAAGGTAAGTTTTATAGCTTCACAAACTTCCCTCTTATTCCATTCACTTCATAAAAATATACCCCCTCGCTCCATTTGCTGATGTCAATGGTTGATTGGGTGGCATTCGTAATTGTTTGTTGATAAATCTTATTCCCTAATACATCGGTGATGATGAGTTGAGAGTTGAGAGTTGAGAGTTGAGAATGGATAGTTGAGAATGGATGGTTATGGTAGTAGTTGCCGGGTTGGGATAAACCTTCATCTCTGCATCAGTATTTATTTCATTCATACCAGCAGGACTTCCAACATAAACCGAATCGCAATTCGTAATGCAATCATATCCATTTTTAACCTGTATATGAAACCAACCGGATGTTAAATTATTAAAGGTACTTGGTGTTCCAAATGTTATTCCACAATTCTTAGAATATAAATAACCACCTCCACCACCTCCACTTGCCATAACGATGACCCTTCCATCACTACATGTATTGCAAGTAACATTGGTGATGCTGGTGGTATAAATGATAGGGTCATTATACCCTACTGTTATCGCCACACAAACCGACGAATCGTTTAAAGCATCCTTCACTTCTATTTCATAAGCTCCGGCATGTAATCCATTAAAAGAATAAGAGCTTTGCCAAGTCAGCCCACAATTTATTGAATACATATAAGGAGTCGTTCCGCCAGTTGCGGTTATTAAAATAGAACCATCATGAGTAAAACAATTGCTTACACCAAAACAAACGGTAGTGAAAGTTACTGCTCCATGAACCATCCCAAAGGATAAAACGATACCCAGTATGATTCCCAATTTCAGGCTATAAATTCTCTTCATAACTCTCTTTTTTATTGTTTACACAAATTATTATTGGATGCAAAAATAGGTATTCAGGATGACATCGCCAAACATTCCCCGAAAAACACTCCTATATATAAGGAGTAAAAAAGTTCCGTTTTTAGCCGTTTGAGTTAGTTCCTGACAGAAACGAGTTAGTCCCTGACAGAAACGAGTTAGTTCCTGACAGAAACGAGTTAGTCCCTGACAGAAACGAGTTAGTTCCTGACAGAAACGAGTTAGTTCCTGACAGAAACGAGTTAGTTCCTGACAGAAACGAGTTAGTTCCTCCAAAAAGAGATTTTGGGCATTTAACAATAGGATTTTAGTTAAATGTTTGGAATAGTGAGATTTCTCTTGCGGTATTGAAGTTTTAACCGTTCCTTTGCCGCGCAAAAAAAATTTTAATTAATCAAATAACAAAAATTATGTTCAAAAAAATCATCTTACAAATTATCGTTATGTTCACCATCGTTCGCGGTATTCATATCAAACACACTTGGAACGGGAAAGGGGCATTGGCATTGGCTTCTATCGGAGAAAATGTAGCGGCTCACATTTATACGGTAGCCATTTTTGGAGCCATCCCCGTTACCCATGCGGCTTTGGATGCCGCCAATCTTCGGGTTCGGAATGCGTATCGCAACCGCGCTGCCGACCCACAAGAATTAATTGATGCCGAAAAAGCATTGGTGGATATGCTGGATGCGATTACCGTATTTGCCGACCCGATAGCGGGAGGTAATGTCGCGAAAATTCACTCTGCTGGCTTCGAGGCTACTGCCGGAGAGCGTAACCCAAAGACCACTCCAGCAAGAGGAAATACCCCAAAAGCGGTAGCTACAGCTGGTGGCGATGTCGCATTTTCAGTTGAGAAAACTGCCGGAGCGACTCACTATATGTGGGTGATTTTTACTTCAACAGTGTTTGATATTACTATAGCTGGCGGACATGTCGTTTTGCCGCCCAACAATCCTGGATGTATCATTATTCCCGAAGGAGGCATTCACGAAACGCTGCATGGATTTGCGCCCCGATTGAAGATGAATGCAGGTGTCATTCCCGTCAACAGCGAAGGGCTTGGCGCAATGAGTGTAATCGTAGAATTCAGTACCATTTAATGAAATAAAAGAAAGGAAAAGCGAAAGCCCCTCGATGAATAATCGAGGGGCTTTTTTTATTAGAATAAAAACCAAAATCGGCTTAGATAAATTGTTTGATGATCAGATAAAGTATCGCGCTGATAAAGGCAGAAGCCGGGATGGTCAATATCCAGGTCGCGATAATATTTCCGGCAATTCCCCACCGAACGGCAGAGAATCTACGCGTCGTCCCTACCCCCATAATAGCTCCGGCAATAGTTTGAGTGGTGCTCACCGGTATCCCTAATGCCGTAGCTGAAAACAGGGTGATCGCACCGGCAGTTTCGGCACTGAATCCCCCGATAGGCTTCAGATGCGTAAGCTTCATGCCCATCGTTTTTACAATCTTCATCCCTCCCGATAAGGTACCTAATGCAATCACCGAAAGAGCCAATACCTCCACCCAAAACGGTACTTGCAAATCGTTGTAATGATATAAATAATCGCGAACAAAAGGGACCTCTTTCGAGGTATATAACAGCATCGCGATAATGCCCATCGTTTTTTGAGCATCGTTGCCGCCATGCCCCACACTAAAGGCTGCTGACGATAATAATTGCCCCACCCGAAAGACTTTATCTACCTTCTGCGGAGAGAATTCTTTGGCTATCCAGAGCGTGAGAACCATGATTAAATACCCCATGATTAATCCTATAATAGGAGCCAAGGCAATGAATAAAATGGTGATGAATATCTTGGAATGCAGTATCGCCATTCCGCTGCCCAATACCAATGCACCGACACCTCCTTTCATCAATGCCGCGCCTATCAATCCTCCTATCAACGAATGCGATGAACTGACGGGAATGCCTAATCTGGCGCAGAAAAAATATGCCCAGATAATCGCTCCGCCCAAAGCTGCGAGGACTAAATAAACGGAGATAACATCTTTCATTACAATGCCCGTTCCAATAGTCTTCGCCACCGGTACACCGAAGATAAAAAGGGCAACAAAATTGAAGAATGCCGCCCAAATAACTGCCGCTCTCGGCGAAAGGATACGGGTAGAAACGATAGTGGCGATAGAGTTTGCCGCATCGTTCATCCCATTGACGAAATCAAAAAGCAGGGCTACAAAAATAGTAACGAAAACTAATGTCAGCATCCTTGATTAGCTGGATTTAACGATGATGGATTCGAGGATGTTTGCGGCATCTTCGCACTTGTCGGTAGCTGTCTCTAACGAACTCAACACCTCTTTTATCTTGATAATCTCGACCGCATTTTTCTCTTCCTCAAACAGACGGGCAATGGAATTATCGAAGATGTCATCAGCATGGTTTTCGATGCTGTTGATACGGATGCAGGCTTCCTTAATCTTAGAAACATTTTTCATATTTCTTAATTCCAGAATGGCATTGTGCAATTCATTAGAAGACTTCTCGATCAGTTCGGATAGTTGGATAAAATCATTAGTCATGTTCGTGATTTTATACAATTCTATCCGCTTCGCCGAGCCGTGGATATAATCCACAATATCGTCCAAAGCAGAAGTCAAAGCATGAATGTCTTCCCTGTCAAACGGAGTGATGAAGGTGGCATTCAACTCGTGGAATATCTCATGAGAAATATCATCGCCAACATGTTCCAGATGGCTGATTTGTTTAATCATCTCCCTGCGCTTTTCTTCAGGAGAATTCACCATCTCCACCAAGACGTGGGAGATTTCAACTAGATTTCCAGAAGCTTTCTCAAGCAAGAGGTAAAACTTTTTATCCTTAGGGATAAGGTATTGCAAAAAACTATCTACTTTCATTTCTAATATTATTTATTCGGCTGCAAATCTACCAAAAGTTTATGGTAAAATTAAGCCTATGTTAATAAATCGTAAAGTATTTTGGTATTGTATCATTTTGAATTTTTATCAGTCAAACCCATTTCTGATACTGATTACCTCATTCCCTATTGGCTCAAATACGAATGTGTTTGGCTCAAACACAAATAGGTTTGGCTCAAACACAAATAGGTCTGGAGCAAACTCAAATACATTTGGCGCAAACACAAATAGGTTTGGAGCAAACACAAATAGGTTTGGCGCAAACTCAAATACATTTGGCGTAAACTCAAATACATTTGGAGCAAACTCAAATAGGTTTGGCTCAAACACAAATAGGTTTGGCGCAAACTCAAATACATTTGGCGTAAACTCAAATACATTTGGAGCAAACTCAAATAGGTTTGGCTCAAACGCAAATAGGTTTTACCGAAATGATACTTTCTTTTGCCGAAGGGAATTACATAGCTTCCTATGGATATTAAGTCTAATAGTTTCTTTTTAAACTGATATGCTACCAGAATTTTAAAAGATTCGTATTGAAAAAACTCCTTAGGATAGCTTCTCCGTCAAAGCCTTCATCTCTGCCATAGGATTGGTTTTTAAGTAAAGAATGTTGAAAACTGCAGTAGTGATGGGCATATCCACTTGGTATTTTTTATTTATTTCATGGATACATTTTACGGCATAATAACCCTCCGCAATCATGTTCATTTCCAATTGAGCAGTGGCAACGGAATGTCCCTTACCTATCATGTTTCCAAAGGTTCTGTTACGAGAGAATTGAGAATAAGCCGTAACCAATAAGTCGCCAAGGTAGGCGGAATCATTAATGTCGCGATCTATCGGATGCACCTTATCCACGAATCGTTTTATCTCTTGAATAGCATTAGATATAAGCACAGCCTGGAAGTTATCGCCATATCCCAAACCATGACAAATACCATTCGCGATGGCAATAATATTCTTAATAACGGCGGAATATTCTGTGCCATAAATATCATCGGAGACAATCGTCTTTATGTAACGGCAATTCATCATGGAAGCAAGGGTAGCGGCGTTCTCTGTATCTTTTGAGGCGATGGTTAAATAAGATAGCTTCTCCATCGCAACTTCCTCTGCATGACATGGTCCTGTAATAACCCCAATGTTATCTAATGAAATAAGGTAGGCTTGATTCAAAAAGTCCCCGATGATGAGCAAGTCTTCAGGAATGATGCCTTTAATGGCAGAAAAAACAATCTTTTCAAAGAAGATATCAGGAGGAAGAGGGTCTAAAGTATCTTTCAGAAAGGCTGACGGAACGGCAAGAATTACAATCTTAGAATTCTCAATAGTCTCCTTCAAATTATTAGAAACATGAACTCGTGAAAGATTGATTTCAACATCTGATAAATAAGAAGGATTATGTTTATTAAGGTTAATGAAATCAACTGTTTCAGTCTTACGCACCCACCAATTAATATCTCGTTGACCTTCAGAATTATGAGATAGTATTTTTACTAAAGCCGTTGCCCAACTACCCCCGCCAATAACTGCAATGTTCATTTAAAATGTGAGTTTAATGTCTTTAATTTCTTTACCTCGCAATATCTTCAGAGTTACCGTATCGCCCTTCTTGTGCATACCCAAAGCCTTCATGTAAGAGGTCATATCAACAACTTTAAAGTCATCCATTTGGGTGAGTACATCACCAGCTTTTAGTCCTGCTTTAAAAGCAGGCTTACCATCAGATACCCCGTCAATACGCATCCCTTCACCATCAAAAGCATAGTCAGGAATCACACCCATAGTAACTTTGAATCGGGGTGTTTCTTTACTATCTTCTTCCTTGGTCTTGGTGAAAGTCAGTTTGCCTTTAGTATTTAATGAATCAACCATTGCGATGATTATTTTCATCACCGATAACTCCCCAGTATAATTGATCTTATCCTCCGTATCTGATGGTTTGTGGTAATCATTATGCGTACCCGTGAAGAAAAAGATCACCGGAATATCTTTCAAATAAAACGAGGTATAATCACTCGGTCCAATGCCCGATTCAGTAGTCTTTACCTTCATACCATCACGCTTAATCGTATCCACCAATGAATGCCAAACTGGCGAAGAACCAACACCATTAATAGAAAGATTCTTTTCATCCGGCTTCAACCTCCCTACCATATCCATGTTCACCATATAATTCATATTCGCCAAAGGAAGCGTTGGATTCTTCACAAAGTAATTAGACCCCAGCAACCCCTTTTCCTCCCCACTGAATGCGCAGAATAAATAGTTATTATTCTTTGAAGTAGATGTCTTATAATACCTCGCCAATTCAATCAAAGCAGCAGTACCACTCGCATTATCATCGGCACCATGATGAATATCCGGCTTGCCACGATACAAAGAACCAGAACCCTCGCCACCAAACCCAAGATGATCATAATGCGCACCGAAAACAACCGTGTTCTTCGCACCATTGTCAATATACCCGATGATATTATGCCCCGTATGCGACAACCGTTTAATGTCAATAGTAAGCTCGCAATTCGTAACTTTCCCCTTCAGAACCTTAGCCAAAGCAGCCGTCGCAAAGATAACCGGAATATTCGATGGCGTAATCTTATTCTTAAAATCCGCCATCAGATTCTCAACCGAAGTATCCGAATTAATAAAGATAACAGCAGCAGCCCCAAGAGCAATTGCAGTATCCAGCTTCGTTCTGATGTCCGAGTATTCTTTAAACTTTGAATGCGGACCCATACCATCAGGGCTCGATACTTCCATCAAAAATATCTTCCCCTTCTTATCCCTCTTGATGTCGGCGTAATCATCCCAGCCATGATTCGGAGTGGTGATACCATATCCCGCATTGATCAACTCCCCGCTAATCTTAGAAACCCCATTCGGAGTATAAGGCAAAGGATACCAATCCACGCCCCGCTCATAAGCCTTTCCATTAACCGAAAGCTGCGTACCCTTCCCATAATCCACGCCCTCCGTAAAAGGAAATTCCTGAACATAGTTGTCCGTCCCCATCGGCACCAAGCCAATCTTCTTAAACTGCCCGACTATATATTTCTGCGCAAGTCCTTCCCCCTTCTTCCCCGTCTCGCGCCCCTCCAGTTTATCCGAGGCAAGGTACAAGATATGTTGTTTCAGATTCGCCATTTCCTTGGCATCATCCATCGCGGTCTGCCCGTTAGCAGCAAGGCAAACCGACAAGATGGCAACAATATTCAGACAATAATTTTTAATACACATAACAATAATTTTAGACGGTTCAAAACTACAAAATACAAAATACATCATTTCACCCCAACCAATCTTTCTTTTTATTTCCAGTTTTATACATTTGCGCCGCAATACAAGCCGCTTTAGCTCAGTTGGTAGAGCAGCTGATTCGTAATCAGCAGGTCGGGGGTTCAAGTCCCCTGAGCGGCTCCAGAAAAGTTTATGGTTTAAGGTTTAAGGTTCGTGCACAACCTTAGATTTTAAACCTTAAACTATTCTTTGATGAACTTCCCTCTCGTGCTTCCCTTGTCGCTTCTTATCTCATAGAAATAAATCCGTAGCCGCCGGATTTCGTGGGTTATTCAATATATAAACTTCGCTGTCGGATATAGCGACTGTGCTATTGTATATAAAGATTACATCATTCAATGACAGACCCTCGAAGGAGTGTGACAGACCCTCGAAGGTCAATGACAGACCCTCGAAGGAGTATGACAGACCTTTGAAGGAGTGTGACAGACCCTCGAAGGAACATGACAGACCCTTCAATGAACATGACAGACCCTTCAAGGAACATGACAGACCCTCGAAGGAACATGACAGACCCTTCAAGGAACATGACAGACCCTTCAAGGAACATGACAGACCCTTCAAGGAACATGACAGACCCTCGAAGGAACATGACAGACCCTCGAAGGAACATGACAGACCCTTCAAGGAACATGACAGACCCTCGAAGGAACATGACAGACCCTCGTTAAACATGGTGAAATTAAGGAGTCGTGGTATAAACCACATCGCTGAAATGCAAAAAGTCAACGCCATTGGTCAATGACCCATAATCCTGAAAGGTTTTTCTACTTTCAGGTTTATAAATATCATTCAAAACCTGAAAAGAGAAAAACTTTTCAGGATACTTCGTGCCTAATTCTAAAGATACATAGCCTCCCTCACCGCCTTAATAACCCTAGCAGGATTCGGAAGATACGCCTCGATTAATGTCGGGGCATAAGGCAACGGAACATCGCCCCCCATCACCCGTTTCACAGGCGCATCAAGGTAATCAAAAGCCTCTTTCTGCACTTTGAATGCCACTTCCGTCGCAATAGAACCAAGAGGCCAAGATTCCTCCACAATAACCAACCGATTCGTCTTCTTCACCGATTCAATAATGGTTTTATAATCTATTGGGCGGACAGTTCGCAGGTCAATCACTTCTGCATTAATATTTTCACCAGCCAATTCTTCGGCAGCTTTGAGGGCAATCTTCATCATCTTCCCGAAGGAAACAATCGTAACATCTGTACCTGCTTTTTTAATCTCTGCAACACCAATCGGGATGATGTATTCGCCATCAGGAATCATGCCTTTGTCGCCATACATCTGCTCCGATTCCATGAAAATACAAGGATCATTATCCCGAATACAGGATTTTAATAAACCCTTCGCATCAGCAGGATTGGAGGGCACAATAACCTTCAGCCCCGGACAGTTAGCGTACCAACTTTCAAATGCTTGGGAATGTTGCGAACTCAACATGCCCGCAGAACCGGTAGGTCCTCTGAAAACAATTGGCACCGTGAACTGCCCACCTGACATAGACATCATTTTTGCTGCCCCATTAATCACCTGATCAATCGCGACGAGGGAAAAATTAAACGTCATAAACTCAATGATAGGTCGCAAACCATTCATGGCAGCACCAATGCCGATGCCCGCAAACCCCAGCTCTGCAATAGGCGTATCAATGACGCGGCGCGGACCAAATTCTTCCAACATGCCCTGGCTGGCTTTGTATGCACCGTTATATTCAGCCACTTCTTCGCCCATCAGGAAAATGTTTTCATCCCTGCGCATCTCTTCGGACATGGCTTCACGAAGGGCTTCTCTAAATTGTACTTCTCTCATAGTTATTATTTAATCGGGGCAAAAATAGAGAATAAAAAGGAATTTATTTTGTGGCGGTATTCTTAATTCCTGAATGCGGGGAGTTTACCAATTGCGGCGTGTGAACCATCTGGAAGGAATTTGGCGAGGCTATCTGGGTGTTTACCTTAAATCCTCTATTATTCCCAAAACTCTTTCCCTTTGATGTTGATATAACCGTATTTGGTGCCGCGTTTGGCATAAAATAATCCGGGGAGGTTGGCTTCTATCGAATCGTAGAGGAAGGGGATCAAAATCTTATTCGTTTTATCTACTATGCCCGATTTTCCATCCTTAGATAGGATGAACAAACCGTTGCCGAGGTAGGTAATATATTTATAATCCATTGGGATAAGGATTTTCCCTTTGTTTTTTCCTGTAAAACCTGCCACGCCGGCTAATCCTTTCTTCTTAATAATATATAATCCGGTATCTACGCGGATAATATAATCGTATTCCCCACGAAGCACCTTCTT
Source organism: uncultured Bacteroidota bacterium (assembly GCA_903844645.1). Classification (GTDB taxonomy): domain Bacteria; phylum Bacteroidota; class Bacteroidia; order AKYH767-A; family JABDAW01; genus JABDAW01. The sequence goes on along the minus strand of CAIMUP010000122.1, from coordinate 22,494 downwards.
TCCTTTCTTATTGATCATCATCCAGTCGTCTTCTGCTTTAACATTGGCGAAGCCTTCTTGGAAATCGCCGCCATAGGTATATTTCGGCTTGATAATCGTCTCCCCTTTGCTATTAATATATCCCCATTGGTCATTCATTACTATGCCCGCCATACTATCGTGAAAGAAACCGGTATTATCGTATTGGATAGGGATGACTAAGGTACCGGAAGTATCCATAAACCCTGTTTTTCCGCTTAATTTCACAGCTGATAATCCATCAAAGAATGGTCCGACATAATCATACTTTAGGTTATTCATTTCTTTCCCTTGATGATTGATATAAATCCATTTGCCGCCCTTGCGTACCTGTGCAAATCCATTCAGAAAGGGCGTTCCCAGATCATAAATAAAGGGAATAACGGTTTTTCCTATCGTATCTATGTATCCTGCCTTGCCATCGAGCATTTGCCAGGTTACGTTTTCCGTTATTTTGCCGTGATAACCCGGTCCGTAGATGAGCGGAACGATTTCTTTGCCTGTTTTATCTATATATCCCCATTTATCGCCGTTCCGAACAGGTGCAATACTATGATCAAAGTCGAGAATAGCATCATATTTAAACGGAACGATGTACTTAAACTGGGCATCGAGCAGGGCATTCTTCTTCCCATTCGTAATCAGGATAAATTCGCCGTAGTATGCAATAAAGCTTACGCTGTCTGCCAAGAAAAATTCATTCCCGACCGTGTCAATAAAGCCCCAGCGGTTGTTAATCAGTATCCGCGCATGCCCATGATTGAAAAGGTCAAGCGATTCGTACCGAGGCGGGATAATAATGTTCTTCGCGGTATCGCAAAAGCCCCATTTGCTGCCTTGATGGTAGGGAATATATTGGGAAATGGCGGGGTAGGGGATGAAAAATAAAAAGAATCCTAGGACAAGGTATAAAAAGGCATTCCTTTTATTAAAAACGGTGAGGGTCATCTACTTTTTTCTCTCCGAATTACTTGCCGAGCACCTTATATCCATAGACAAAGTACGAAATACTACCGCCACCGCCCATCCCCATCCGAGATTCGAGGTCGGTTTGGATTACATCCCCCACTTTTACTCCGGGATACCGGTCATTCAATACCGGAAACAAATCTTTGGTCGCGGCATGGGTGGTAAACATAAAGGTAGCGTAGATAGAATCGCCGGGAGCCTTCGGATTGCCGAATGCCTGCCCTATTCCGAGTACCGATTCGATCCGCAACCGCGTTTTGCAAGGGGCTTTATGGCAAGGGTCGGTAGAATCGCCAGGCATTAAAACGGGATTAATATAAATTACCGTTGCCGTAACCCGAGCATGGTTTGGCGATACGCTTTGCTGTGCCGCAGGAGCTGGTTTTTTGGCTGGTTCCACCGTTTTATTCTTAGCAACGGCTTGGCTTTTGCAGCTCGATAATGAAATAATCAGGAGCGATACGGCGAGAAGGAGGGAATTTATTGTTTTCATCTTTTATTTTATTTGATAAGGCGCAAAGATATAAAAGTTCAAGGTTTAAAGTCTGTGGTTTGAGGTAGTGTCTTCAATACGGGGCTTCATAATGCTGCGAAAAGGACTACTGATGTCGTACAAAATTCTTTGGATGCCCTGAAAATACATTGGCTCGCGGGTTACAAAACGGCAACCTTATTGGTAATCGCGAAGGGACGATTGCCGGTAAGGAAGCCTCCGGACATTTCTGGTCGTTCACCCAAATTTTTATTGAAGTTTAGCTGTATTTATATGATTATGAATATAGTTAATAAATAATTGGGGGCATTTCCCAACCTCGCGATTTCATTTCACGAGCTCGCGATTTCATTTCGCGAGCGCGCGATTTCATTTCGCGAGTGCGCGATTTCATTTCACCGAACAGTGGAAGACCTTGAGCTAACGGTGGAAGACCTTGAGCTAACGGTGGAAGACCGTGAGCTAACAGTGAGAGACCTTGAGCTAACGGTGGAAGACCGTGAGCTAACAGTGAGAGACCGTGAGCTAACAGTGGAAGACCTTGAGCTAACGGTGGAAGCTCGTGAGCATACGGTGGAATGGAGCTTTAAGAAAACTTTAAATCTTAATACGCCTTGGCGAAAACAACCCGCTGGGTAGAAGGATTTCCGGTGAGGATGCACTTGCCGCTTTCCATTTTGTTGTTTAATGGGATGCAACGGATGGTGGCTTTGGTTTCATCCTTTATTTTTAATTCCGTTTCCGATGTTCCATCCCAATGCGCAAGGACAAAACCGCCTTTTTCTATTAATTCCTTGAACTCTTCGTAGGAGTCCGCACGGAAGGTGTTTGCATTCTGGAAGTCCACGGCTTTTTTATAGATATTATCCTGAATCTGATCCAACAAATGCAACACTTTAAGGTCAATATCCATTATCTGATAGACAGATTTCTCCTTGGTATCGCGGCGAGCCACCTCCACCGTTTGGTTTTCGATGTCCCGCGGACCGATGGCTATACGAACGGGTACTCCTTTGAATTCATATTCGGCAAACTTCCAGCCCGGCTTGTGAGTATCTCTTGAATCGTACTTAACGGAGATGCCTTTCGCCTCCAAATCCTTCTTTATTTTAATAGCAACCTCCGAAACGATAGCTAATTGTTCCTCATTTTTATAAATCGGAATAATAACCACCTGTATCGGAGCCAATTTAGGAGGCAATACCAAGCCATCATCATCGGAATGAGCCATTACCAATGCTCCCATCAACCGGGTAGAAACGCCCCATGAGGTAGCCCAAACGAATTCCTGTTTGCCTTCTTTCGTTGCATATTTTACATCGAATGCCTTAGCGAAATTCTGCCCAAGGAAATGAGAAGTACCTGCTTGCAAAGCTTTTCCATCCTGCATCAATGCCTCGATGCAATAAGTCTCCAAAGCACCTGCAAAACGCTCGTTCGCCGTCTTGGTTCCCCTCAAAACGGGGAGTGCCATAAAGGTTTGCGCGAATTCGGTATAAACGTCTAACATTTTCTCTGCTTCTTCGATGGCTTCTTCTTTGGTAGCATGCGCTGTATGCCCCTCCTGCCAAAGGAATTCAGTAGTCCTCAAGAACAAACGAGTACGCATTTCCCAACGAACAACATTTGCCCATTGGTTAATAAGAATCGGAAGGTCTCTGTAGGATTGAATCCAGTTGCGGTAGGAGTTCCAGATGATAGTTTCCGAAGTTGGTCGAACAATTAATTCTTCTTCCAGCTTAGCGGTTTCATCCACGATGACTCCCTTGCCATCAGGAGAAGCCTTCAAACGGTAATGCGTAACAACGGCACATTCCTTTGCGAAGCCATCCACATGCGATGCCTCCTTGCTGAAAAAAGATTTAGGAATGAACAAAGGGAAGTACGCATTCTGATGCCCCGTTTCTTTAAACATCTTATCCAAAGCCGCCTGCATCTTCTCCCAGATGCTGTAACCATAGGGCTTTATCACCATGCAACCCTTGACATCCGAGTTCTCGGCGAGGTCTGCTTTTACCACTAAATCCTGATACCATTGGGAGTAATTATCTGCCCTTGTTGGGAAATCTTTTGCCATAATTATTTGTATTAACTAAACTTTTTGTAATTTTGGTACGATATTTGAAAAACGAACTGTATAAAATTCTAACGCTGCGAAAATAAGAAATTAAAGGTTGATTAAACTAAGTAGAAATAAGTAAATCTAAAAAGAAATAAGGAGGACATTAAAATGAAAACACTAACAAATTTAATCGGTATCTGTTTGATGATAGGCTTGAGTGCCTTTACTGCAAGCAGCCAGAGTAATTCATCTAACAATGATGACGGAGTTTATTATTCCCCAAAGAATGATAAAAACGTAACTGCACAAACTCCTGCACAAGGAACAAATACTGCCAGACCAGCAGATAATTCCAGTGGTGGTGGAACAGATACTGCTGCTCCAGTGCGTACTCCACAACCTAACTATGATTATGCAAATGCCAATCCCGATATAAACGAAACTGGCAATGGTAATACTTATAATAACTATAATAATTATGGCAACGATGATTATGATTATGGATATAGTGCAAGGATTCGCAGGTATTATATGCCTATGTCCGGCTTTGGATATTACGATCCATGGTACACCAATAGTTATTGGTATAACTACAATCCTTATTACTATGGAGTAAGTATCTATTGCGGATATAATTTCTGGGCACCGAGTTATAATTATTACAATCCTTTCTGGTATGGAGGTTATGGGTATGGGTATGGTTGGGGTGGATATAATTACGGTTGGGGTGGATATGGATATGGGGGGTATTATGGATGTGGGTATCATGGGTATGGGGGAAATTATGGATATGATTCATACAATCCATATTATTACAACAGCCATGAAAGGAATACTTATTATGGTCATCGTGATTCCTATTCCTCCAATGGCGGAGGACATAGAGATTCTTATTCGCATCTTGGAAATGATAATGGCACCAATAGAACTCAAAGCATCGGGGAGAATTATAACAACCATAATCTTACCGATAGTCGTCAGGTTATTGGATCAAGTGGCAGCCGTACTTCTATGAGTTCGGATAAAGGATTGATGGCAAGTGCCGAAAGACCCATTGTCAGTAAAGTTACCGCGGTGAGTAATGCTCAAGTTGCGAGTGTATCTACTGCAAGAGCACATGCAAGTTCTTATACTTCTTTGTTGAGAGAAAACGATGCTCCGAAATCTATGCCTAATCGTTCTTCGTACCAAGGTCAGGGAAACTCGATGAACTCCAATGTTGGTAGAGGAAATACGAACCCAAGTCCAAGCCCAAACCCAAACCCAAGCAGGTCGAATGATAATTATCAACGCTCTTCTGAAAGAGGAACTAATACCCCGAAGAATGATAACATTCAAAGGAATCCTCAACCAACGCCGCAAGTGAATCCAACTCCAAACCCAAGTGGCGGTGGCAGAAATGAGTATCAGCAAAACCCGCAGCCTAAGCCAAGCAACGAGAAGCCAAGAGGTAATAACCCTCGATACAATTACAATAATAGTTCCTCAACTAATTCCGGAGGATATGCCAGTCGTTACGGAAGTCATTATGCTAATCCAAATTCTTCTACCGGCTCTTCTTCTCACAATTCATCTCCTTCTTATTCTTCCCCACATTCATCTCCATCTTATTCTGCTCCTCACGTTTCTGCTCCTTCGGGTGGTGGTGGTTCTGTAAGAAGTAGTTCTGGAAGTGGGAGTAGCGGAGGTAGCAGTAGTGGACATTCTTCATCAAGCGGAAGTAGCAGTGGTGGTGGTCATGCTTCTGGTGGTGGTCGTCGTTAAGACAAATATTCCAAACTAATATAATTTATACAAAATGAGAAAGACAATAGTATTATTGGCTATGGCATTCCTATGTGCCTTCCAATTAACCGCACAAACAGATGTTGACGTCTTGCGTTATTCCCAAATATACCCTGACGGAACAGCCCGTTCGATGGCTATGGGTGGAGCTTTCGGGGCATTGGGTGGAGATTTTTCCTCCCTAAGCATGAACCCTGCCGGTATCGCGATTTATCGTAAAAGCGAATTCACGTTCTCGCCTTCATTGGGGGATATGAAAGCCAACTCTGCCTACCTCGGCACGAATGCAAATGATTCCAGGTACAACTTCAACATCGGTAATATTGGGCTCGTGGGGCATTATGGAATTCCGAATGCGAACCCCGAGGGCTGGCAGAATATTGACTTCGGTATCGGGTATAACCGCCAGAATAGTTTCCAAACAAATATCACCTTCCAAGGGACGAATCAAAACAATTCCTTGCTCGATTTCTTCTTGCATCAGGTGAATGGTAATGGTGGTACGCCGACAAGCGATTTGGATGCCGAGAATGTCTTTAAACAAGATGCCGCCCTTGCTTATTGGAGCTATTTGATTAACCCTGACAGCAGCAATTCTTTGCATTACAACAGCGTGTTGCCGGTTGCCGGTGAACGCCAGAGAATGACCATCAATTCTACCGGTTCGATGGGGGAGATGGTGATGTCGTTAGGGGCGAATTATGATAATAAACTCTACTTCGGGGCTACGATGGGCATTGATTTCTTAAACTATAACGAGAACTCCCACTATACCGAAACGAACATGGATAATACCACCTCGAGCCTTATTAAATATGACTTGAACCGAACGCTGAACACCTCCGGCAACGGCATTAACCTGAAGCTCGGCATGATATACCGTGCCAATGATTTCCTGCGCTTCGGGCTGGCATTCCATACGCCTACTTTTTACCAGATGCACGATAATTATTCCGCTACGATCGCCTCCGATTTCGATTCTGCAAGGCATTACACCCATGCCAGTCCGCAAGGTACGTTCGATTACACGCTTACTACGCCTATGCGGGTTATCGGGAGTATCGCCTTCATTATCGGGCAGAGCGGGGTGATTAGTGGCGACTACGAATTTGTGGATTATACGTCCTCTCAATTGTCTTCTACGACCTACAATTTTGCCGATGCGAATGCCGTCATCCAGCAAAAATATTCCCAAGGGTCGAACTTCCGCGTGGGTACGGAATGGAAGGTAAATAATATCAGCCTGCGGGGGGGATATGCTTTTTATGGCACTCCGTTTTCATCTAATTCGATGCCGCCGGGAGGGGCTGACCAAACGACCAACAGCTTCAGTGGAGGCATCGGCGTGAAGGACCATGCGCTGACAATTGATTTGGGTTTTGTTTATTCGATGACCAAGGAATATTATGAGCCTTACTTTCTGAATGACCAGCCGGTGGAAGGGGCTACGATCAAATTAAATAACAACATCTTCGTGATGACGATAGGGTATAAGTTTTAAAGTGATTTTTGTTTAGTTTCTGGTGAACGGACCCGATGCGTAAGTGTCGGGTTCTTCTTTTTTAAAAGAAAAAGCCCCCGAACTTGCGTAAGGAGGCTTTTTCATTTTCGGTTCTTATTAAACTACAAAGTGTAGATAGGATGCGGTCCTGAAATATGCCCCGCTCCGGCAGCATTTATCGAATAAATCCATCCATTCAAATCTTGCTTAATGGGCAAACCGGTGATGTCTGTTTTCCGGTGGGTATCGGCTTTCATAGCAACGATAACAGCACCCGGACCAATCACCAATTGATCATTCACAACATTAAATGTTCCTGTTCCGACAATGTACACAAAGCTCTCAACGACGACCAATTTATCGTGGTCGCTTTCAAAGTGAGCACAGCCCGATGAACCATCAATTCTCGAAAATTTAGGGTTGATGATGGGATTCGGTTTAGGCGTCGGGGTCGAATTCGTTTTGGTGATTGTACAGCCCCCTTTTATCATGATCGCCTCATCCCCATTTGCCATTCCGCCGACATAATAAGTTTCTTTTTTAGCCAACTTATCCCAGGCTTTTTCAGCGTTATTTCTTGCCACGACATTTGCGTGACCGCCATCATCATTCCAATGCTGCTCCGTTGTTTCCAACAAATCATTAGCAGCATTATAATCAATAAGAGGCACCTTCGGCGAACCAAAAATGCTGACATTGATCCCCAGCTTATTGGTTTGCCCTCTTCCATAGGTTACTTTTTCTGTAGGAGTTCCGTCTAAGAACTCGTACGATACATCTCCTGTAATTGCACTCATGTTATCAGTATTAAATTGTAAATTTTATTGGCTGCAAATATAACATTTTAAATATTGGAATAATGCCAGTAAATATTAAAAATAAGTTTTTGGCAATCTCAAAACTACGTTTTTGATTCAGATTTCGATACTGAATCCAATAAAATCCGTACGGATTCTCTGAAGTTCCGTACGGATTACGGGAATTTCCTTACGGAACGCCAGAGAATCCTTACGGAATTTTCCCTGACCCATACGGAACTTCAGAGAATCCTTACGGAATTTTCCCTGACCTATACGGAACTTCAGAGAATCCGTACGGAAATTCCCGTAATCCGTACGGAACTTCAGAGAATCCGTACGGATTTTTGAGGCTTCAGGTAGGATGATTTGCGATATTCCCAAACTTTTCCCTAATTTTGCCACTCATTATATATATAGCAACATGAAAAATCTAAAACTAATCCTCGTCCTCCTCATTCTTCACTCTTCGTTCTTCACGCTGCACTCGCAAGTGCTCTGCATCTATTGCTACGATCAGAATGATTCAATAATGCATGGTGGGAATAATCTTATTTTGAATGGAGGGTTTGAGAATAGTAATTGTATTCCCAATCATGGAAGCACAAGTTCTCATACTTCTTTTTGCCCAAATTCAATTGGACATTCATGTGATATTGCTAATTGGATATGCACTGGAGGTGGCAGTCAAACCTATGCTTGTATTTATGATAGTAATTATTCAAATATTATCGAAGGAACCAGAGCAGCATATTTTGGGAATTATTATGCTAACTCTTGTTCTTCAATATTTGGTGATACATCTTGTTTAAATAATGTAGATTGTTCTATAACTGGTATTAATTCTGGTTATCCTCATAGTAGAGATTCTGGTTATGGAGGAACAATTGGAATAAGTCTAAAGCAAACTGTTACCGGATTAATAATAGGTAATATTTATGTTTTAGAATTTTGGGCTGGTGGAGAAGGTGGAGGTAATTACCCTATTAAAGGATTATTTGCGGTAGATGTTGGATTTGGAGATACCCTTTTAAGAAACAATTCAACTTCATCATTTATCTATGATAGCATTGGTAAAAGATATATAGTTGAGTTTAAAGCCACCTCAACCTCACATACTATTAAATTCACCAACTGGGGACATATTTGTTCACACTGTACAGAATTGGTTTTGGATGATGTACGACTTTATACACTTGCACAAGCATCTCCACCAGTTCCTGATTGTTCTATTACTGGAATCACTGAATCCACTCCACCTCCCACCCCCTCCATCTTCCCCAATCCCGCCACCCATGCAGTAACCATCACCACGAATAATCAAAGTCCATCGGAGGTTATTCTTTATGATATTACCGGTCGCAAGCTGCTGCATCAACCCTTCACCGGCAGCACTTCCTTAAACATCGAGACCCTCGCAAAGGGAATCTATCTCGTAGAAATAAGTAATGAAAAGGAAAGAGTGATAAGGAAGGTGGTGAAGGAATAAAGATAAACCTGATTACGTACTTTACTATTCACAATCCGTTGTGAATAAAAACCGAGGAAGATCATTTTTACCGAACCATCTTTTTTTTATTTTTGCCCCCTTAACTAACCATACAATAATTTATAATTTAAAAGAATGAAAAATTTAAAAACAGTAGCAATCGCAATCGCAGCCCTCGTGCTGACAGTAGTTTCCGTAAACTCTTACGGACAAGATTTTAAACAAAAAGGTGGAGAAAACAATCTCCAGGTAATGTTCGCCCCGCTTGGTGGCTCACCAATTTCTATCGGAGGAATTGCGTATCGTAAATTCAGTACAGATGGTACTCATGCCATGCGTCTGAACTTCTTCCTCGGCTTCAACAGCAAGACCGATGTTATCGGACAACCGGCAGATTCGGTAGCTGGTAACGCAAAGCTCGGCAAACTCCCTGAATTAGACAGAAAGCAATCAGGTATGACCTTCGCCATCCGTCCAGGATATGAATGGCATTATGCAGGTACAGAGCATCTTTCGCCATACTGGGGCGTGGAAGCGAATTTCTCTATGACCACCGCTTCTGTGGATAGCGATTTTGTAGCTAGAAATGGAAGCAACACGACTCCTGCTACGGCATGGTCAGTATATACTGGCAGCACCAAAGGCAAGGGAGCAAACACCACTATCGGCTTGAATGCTGTTGCCGGTTTCGATTATTATTTTGCAAAAAGTTTCTCTATCGGAGCAGAAATCGGATTCGGATTATCTATGGTAAGCATGCCAGATGTTACGAACACTTCATTAGAATATGATTCTAACGGAGCTGCAAGAATCTCTTCTGCCAAAACATCTAAACAAGGCTCCAGCTTCCAATTAGGACCAAACGCCATCGGACAATTCAAATTGGGATGGTTGTTCTAAGTTAAAGAACTATTTCTGCAAAACATTTTATCTGTAATTAAAATAATTAAAACATGAAAAAGATAATTATTAAATCGCTAACCGCACTCTTCGTCATCGGGCTTTTGGTTACGTCTGCCTGTAAAAAGGAAGATTGTAAGAAGACCAATACCGTAGCCACCACTGCCGATGCCTCGATACAGATGCGCGACAAAAGAGTCAAGGATTTGTTGAGCCGCTTGCCCCGAATCAAGGTGGATAACAAGCAAACCCAAGGCGTTACTTATCATCGGCATAACATGTCGAAGGATAACGGTTGGAACTTCTCTGACCCCTCCTCTGACCAGTCCGCGTACTCCGATCCTAATGGAACCATCTACGTTTCATCAAATGCCTTTGGCTCCAATGCCTCCTCCAGCGGAACCGTGGTGGCAGGTCCTACTTCGATGGATATTAACTACACCTTCTGCTTCTCTTACGATGATAATGGAAGTGCTTTGGGCGGTAGTTTATTTTCCTCCACAGGTGCTCCCGGCAACGGTTTATCAGGCGTTATCGGCGTAAGCGGAGATTTCTCCATGCTGCAACATTCCGATTCTACGACCAAATTCACTGACATTTTCAAAGGGCTTGCCTTCTACTTTGTGTATGATGGAAGACCTTCCGGACAGTATGATGTGATTGATTGGACGAACCATGATTGGAGCGATTCCAGTTCATTCGACCATAAATGTTTCGCCTTTATTTTTGATTTTAAAAACGGCAGACTCTTCTTATCCAGCGGAGGAAACATTAATGTTAATGGCGGTTCGATGATGTATAACGGTGAGTACCTCGAGGTATCCGGTTTCTTGGATGCTCAAGGAAATTATAACCTCAATGGCAACCTCACTTACCAAACCGTTACCGGATTCGGCACGATGGGATGTAATTAAAAACCAAATAACCCTTTAAAGAAAAGATGCTCCATAATCTATGGGGCATTTTTTTTGGGATAATGAAGGTAAAAGGGGCTGTTTAATGGATTTTAGCTGTAATTCCTCATTAAACGGGAGTCCCCGAAAACTTAACGGGAGTCCCCGACAACTTAACGGGGGTCCCCGAAAACTTAACGGGGGTCTCCGAAAACTTAACGGGGGTCTCCGAAAACATACCCCAAGAAGTCCATCGTTTACCTATATTTGCCGCCATGTAAACAAACAAATGTCTAATAAAATAATTAATGAAATGAAAAAAGTAATCGTAATCCTCGCCCTTGCATTGATGGCTAATTTTGCCAATGCCCAAAAGATGAATTCTAAAGATGTACCCGCTTCGGTAACCGCCTCGTTCATTAAACTTTATCCTGCCATCAAAGAACCCAAATGGGAGAAAGAAGGTGGCAACTTTGAAGCTAACTTTGATTTGAATAAAGTGGAAACTTCTGTAACTTTCGATGCCTCCGGAAACATGATGGATGTCGAATCCGAAATCAATGTTTCAGCACTTCCGCAAGCTGTTTTGGATTATATGAAGAAGACGTATCCCGATAAAAAAATCAAGGAAGCATCCAAGATTACCGATGCCAAAGGGGTCATCACTTATGAAGCGGAATGTAAGGGATTGGAAGTTATTTTTGATGCCAAAGGCGGCTTCTTGAAGGAGGTAAAACAGGTAGCGAAGGAAAAGAAAGATTAAGGATTTTTAGAGGAAAGGTTATTGAATTAAATAGGAGGTATGGTATGCAAAAAAGTAATTCTATAATCATAATTCTCACGCTCCTCTTCCCATTGCTGCTGTATTCTCAAACCACGCGAACCCTGGATTTTTATCTCGATGAAGGCGTAAAGAACAGCCCTCTGTTGAAGGATTTATCCAATCAAATTAAGTCGGCAGAAACCGATAGTTTAATCATCACCGCCAACCAAAAACCGCAAGTTACCTTGATAGGGCAAGTGCTTATTGCCCCTGTTTACAAAGGTTTTGGGTATGATGAAGCGGGAACGAACAGAGGTGCATATATCGGGATGGTGAATGTTTCAAAGCTGCTTGCGAACAAGAAATATGTCGCTGCCCAATACGAAACGCTCCATCTCCAAAATCAAAGCATGACCAATACCGCTAAGATTTCGGAACATGATTTAAAGAAAAGCATCACCGATCAATACCTGATTGCCTATCAAGATAAGAAGCAATTGGAGGCAGCGGAACCGGTGATAGATTTATTAAAAAGAGAAACTGTTATCCTTAAAGAATTGGCTGCCGAAGGGATGTATAAACAAGGCGATCTACTCTCCTTCACTATCGAATTACAAACGCAGGAGATTGCTTACGAGCAGCTCAAAGTGCAATACAAATCGGATCTTTATTCCTTGAATAATCTTTGTGGAATATTGGATACCTCTACAGTGGTTATTGCTCCTCCGAATGTTTTGAAGCATCGTGATTTTTCTTTGGAATTGTTGCCTGCGTTCATGAAGTTTTATCTGGATAGTTTGACGAATACAAATAGCAAGAAGTTGATAGATTTAAACTACCGCCCACAGCTTTCGGCAGTTGCGAATGCAGGCTTGAATGCCGTGCCGATAGTGGGTGTGGAGCAGGCTTATGGCTTTAGTATCGGGTTGAATTTTACCATGCCGCTGTACGATGGTCATCAACGGCAATTGGGATATAAAAAATTGGAATATGCAGAAGATACACGCCGAAATTATAAGTCGTTTCTATCCATCCAAACTAAAATTCAACTGCAACAACTTGATGAAAGTTTGAGGGCTAATGCAAGTATCAAAAACCTATTATCCAAACAAGGAACAGACATTCAAACGCTTTTGGAATTAAATAAAATACAACTCAACGAGGGGTCGCTTTCGATCACCGATTACACCCTAAACTTAAAGCGGTTATTAGACCTCCAAAACGATTTGAATGCCGCTGAAATAAAAGAACTTTTACTGATCAATTCTTATAATTATATCGTATGGTAAACCCAAATTATCTTATTAAAATCCTTTGCCTGACCTTCTCTATGCTGACCCTCGTTGCTTGTAACCACAAGGATAAGGACGAGGATGACAAAACTGCCAAGCAAGTAAAAACGCCTGTTACCGTTGCCTCGGTAGCGGAGGAATGTATCGCGGAAACGATTACCCTGAATGCAACTTCTTCGTTCCTGAAAAAGAATACCTTGAAGTCCACGGCAAGTGGATATATTAAGACCGTAGATGCCGCTATCGGGCAGGAAGTGAAGATGGGGACGGTATTATTTACGTTGCAAACAAAGGAGGCTGCGGCATACAAAAACCTGAACTTGAAGGACACGAATATCAGCTATCAGGGCATCATAAAAATTAAGGCTACCTGCGACGGGGTGGTGAGCCAGATAGCGCACTATATGGGGGAATACGTGATGGATGGCGATCAGCTTTGTACCATCAGCGACAGGAATAGTTTGGTGTTTTTATTACAGGTTCCATACGAGTTGAACAAGTATATCCATCTGCATGATGCTTGCACGATAGTATTGCCGGATGCTACGCAAATTAAGGGGGTGGTGGATTCTAAAATGAATGAGATGGATGCCGCCTCGCAGATGATCAGTTACATGGTGAAGCCCACTACTTCTACCTCGGTTCCTGAAAATCTTTTGGCTACGGTTTCGATAGTGAAATCGCAGAACAACCACGCGATGATTGTTCCGAAATCGGCAGTATTAAGTAATGAAACGCAGACCGAATTCTGGGTTATGAAATTAATCAATGATACTACCGCTATCAAGGTTTCGGTGATGCCCGGCATTCACGATAAACAGAATATCGAGATCCTTACGCCCAAGTTTTCGTTGTCAGATAAAATCCTTACGAGTGGCAATTATGGGTTGCCGGACACGGCGAGAGTCGGGGTGCGGAAATAAATAAAATTAAGTGCGAATTACGAATTAAAAATTCCGATTCCTTTCCTATCTTCGCACCGTTACTCCTCTCCAGTCTGTAACTGGATATACAAAGGGACCCAGCTCCTCCGCACTATATTCCGAAACAGAAAGCTCAGAGAATTAAATATAAAATTAACAAAAATGAAAAACAAAATCGTAACATTTGTAATCGTAATGATGTCCTACATCCTGGAGTGGAAAAAGGTAGCGGCAGCAGAAGTAAAACCTATTGGGGAAGGTCTGAAATTCTCCTTCCCGAACACATGGAAAGGAAGAACGCTTGCCGAAAAATTAAGGCGACGTAAGGGCTTTGAAAACTCCATTATTATCCTCACCGATGACCACGGAACGGGATTGAAATTAGAACGCGGAATGCCCATTATTTTAATGTCATTACCTGACCCTAACCAAGTAGTAAAAGGGGTGCTGAACATGACGGGTGATAACAAATCCGTTACCGTGGAGCTTGGCAGACAAATAATTTCTGATTGCACAAGCAATATCCACGTTTCGGTTGCCAGTGGATTACTCACCGTAGCCACCACTTCGGTGAACAATTATGAAGCTGCGCATGAACCTGCTGTCCACGAATTTTACCGAGATATGATTGATGCATTCGAGCCGATTCTCCAACTCTTCAACACCTTTGTAAAAGTCCCAGCAAACAGAAGCCATGGAATTTCTACGCTGCAATCGGGAGGCTTCCATGTCGTCGGTCCTGGAGGGAATCATCTGGCTGTTTTCGGGGTACGCACTTCGGTAGTTGCAGGACAATTTTTATTGACAGGCAATGTAGATCCTGATGGTATCAGGGGACTACACGATTGGTGGTTTTCATTAGATAATATTAACTGGACGAGGCTGCGACCAACCAAAAATAATCATACCAAATCGGGAGGTTATACACGTGGGCAATTGGTATATTTTCGTCATGAATTGATTGTTGAAGATGTTGATAATCCTTATGGATTGAGCGACCCAATTTCTCGCACAGCTTCCTAAGCAAATCAACATCAACTTAAATCAGCAGCCCTGAATCCTATAAGATTCAGGGCTGCTTTTTTATTAATAATGGTTTTTAAACTGTCTGATTATTCATTTTTATTGCCCTTAGCAACGGTCGTTATGACCTTTGCTAAGGTGGTTACGACCTTTGCTAAGGTGGTTACGACCTTTGCTAAGGTGGTTACGACAATAGCTAAGGTGGTTACGACAATAGCTAAGGTGGTTACGACAATAGCTAAGGTGGTTACGACAATAGCTAAGGTGGTTACGACAATAGCAAAGGTGGTTACGACAATAGCAAAGGGCGTAACGACAATAGCAAAGGGCGTAACGACCTTAGCAAAGGGCGTAACGCGAATTGCTCCGGTGAACATTTTTAGACGTAAAAAGGAGGTTTTCAGACGTAAAACCGGAACTTTTCTCAAAATGCCCCTTGTGGGAATGATTTCCTTTTTCCTAATTTTGCCACTCAATAAATAATTAATGAAGATGAATTATCAAGAAAGAATCACCTCCGACCACAGCATCATGCTCGGCAAACCGATTATCAAAGGAACAAGAATTACGGTAGAGATTATCCTCAAAAAATTAGCCGAAGGAGCCACCACCGACGACATGCTTGAAATGTATCCCCACCTGAAAAAAGAAGATGTAATGGCAGCACTCGATTACGCTTCGGCGGTCATATCAGGCGAGGAAATGATCAGCTCCTCGAAATGATTATTGCCGATGAAAATGTCCATGCCGCCATCATCAAGGCATTAAGGGAAAATAGGATAGATGTGATCTCCATTCAGGAAGAATATTCAGGTATGAAAGACGAACAAATCATTCAACTATCGAAAGACATGAACCGGATTATTCTCACCGAAGACAAAGACTTTGGCGAATGGGTCTTTGCCCATAAGGTCAAAGAAATAAGCGTACTCTTTTTGAGATATTCCATTGATGAAAAAGACAAAATCATCCTCACATTAATTAATCTTATCCATCAAAGAGGAGAACTTCTGTTCAATAAATTCACCACCGTAACGATCAATAAAATCCGTTCACGGGAGATATAAAATACCATTCACTAAATAATTTAGGAAGATGAAAACACGGATACTTTTAATCGTGATGCTCGCCATAGTTGGCTTGAATACAATGGGACAAACTAATATAAGCGGTTTTATTAATGCAAATACTACCTGGGACATAGGTGGTTCACCTTATATAATAACTGGGAATGCTTTGGTCTCTCAAGGTTTCACATTGACCATTAATCCTGGAGTAATTGTGAAGTTTAATTCTGCAAAAGCATTGCAAATTGATGGGGAATTAATTGCTATTGGCAATCCTCAAAACAGAATTTCTTTTATTTCAAATTTATCAACTCCTCAAGCAGGTGATTGGTCGGAGATGCATTTCTCAAGTACCTGTGTCAGTGCAACATTTGATGGAAATGGAAATTATCTTTCGGGAAGTATTATGAAATATTGTGACGTGCTTTACGGTGGAGGCTTAGGCAATGGTGAAATACATATTGAAAGTTCATCACCGTATTTCAGCCACTGGAATACTGCTAATAGCTCCAATGATGGAATTTATTGTAATGGTTCATCTTATTTAATTGATTCAAGCATTGTAAAAAATTGCACAGGTATAGGACTTCATTTTAACAATATTAGTCTCACTTCATGTGGATTGACAATTATTGGGGATAGTATCGTCAGCAATAGTGGGGGCGGAGTCATTGTTACTAATTCAACTTTAACGTGTCAACCCATTATTAAGAAAAACTATTTTTATGGGAATCTACAAAAAGGAGCACTGACAGTTGGAGGTCCAAATTTAGAAGTCACAGAAAATACTTTTATAAATAATACTATAACTTCTAATGGAGCAGTCGTTAACGTTAATGGCGGCAATACGACTAAAAACTATTTTGAGAATAATACAGCAAATGCTGGAAGATGTATTTTGTCGTCAGGTGGATTGATATCCTGTAACAAATTTGTTTCTAATCATGTAAATGATCATGGAATAATCTATCTTCCTTATGGAGGTTCAATCATTGATCACAACATATTTGATAGTAATTTTGGTTACAGTGTTGTTGTTTCTGAAATTGAGGGAGGTTCCGCAAGTTCAATTACATTCTCAAATAATACAATAAGAAATAATTCTGTTACTTCAGGTGTTTGCTGCAAATTCAATATGGATCTATATGGTGGGTCATTTATGAACATTAACAACAATAATTTCATTAATAATGTAGCTATCGATGTTGTAAATTTTTCAATTATGAACAATTCTACATCTCCTTTTTTGAACATGACCAATAACAATTTCTCAAATCCTATGTCTCAATACGAGTTCTATAACAATATTGCTTACGGCTTGCCAAATCTTCATCTTGATAGTAATTACTGGGGCACAACAAGCACTCAACACATAGATTCTGTCATATTCGATTACTTCGATGATGCAACAAAATCAGTCGTATATTATACTCCTATATTAACCTCTCCTGTTTCAGTTGATACATCTTGCGCCTCAAGTTCTGAATTAGGAATTCCTTTTATTAACAAACAATCCACCTCTCAAATTTATCCCAATCCCTTCTCCACTCAAGCCATCCTCACCCTTCAAGGCACTTATAATAACCCCTCCTTATTCATCTACAACCTCCTCGGTCAAGAAGTAAGAAGCATACCCGTCGGCACAAGCAAAGAAGTAACCATTCCCCGCAGCAACCTACCCGCAGGCATGTATTTCTATAAACTCATTGATGAGAATAAAGAGGTCATCGGCATCGGGAAGCTACTGGTGGAGTAAAAGGGTTTACGGTTTACTATTGCCTCTCTCGGCAGGAGAGAATCCCACTATTTTACGGTCATTACTTTGCATTGGCGGAAGGTGCCATGTTCGTTTTCCACCGTCAGTTGATACACGTAGCTGCCCGCCGTTAATGAATACCCTTTTCCCTTTCTCGATACCGAAACTTGTTGGTCACCGGCATTCATTTTTTGGTTAATCAAATCGCCTATTTTCTTGCCATTTATATCGAAGATTTCTGTCCATAATCGTTGTTGTTTTATTTTTAATTCTTGTTAATATTTTGTTTAACAAAAATAATTAATGGTGGTTTAAGGCATTCAAAAATTTCTTGGAAAAAGTAAAATGAATGCCCCGCAATCCTGAAAGTTATTTCTCCTTTCAGAAACCGTGTGATGATTATTTAAGAACTTGTAATTCTCTTCCTACTTTGATAAATGCCTGAATGGCTTTGTCTAAATGATGACGCTCATGTCCGGCAGAAATCTGTACCCGTATCCTTGCCAAGCCTTTTGCTACCACTGGATAATAAAATCCGATGACATAAATGCCTTCTTCCAATAGCTTAGCGGCAAAGTCTTGAGAAAGTTTTGCATCGTATAACATGATAGGCACAATAGGGTGTTCGCCAGGTTTAATATCGAAACCAGCATCGGTCATTGCCTTGCGGAAGTAAGTGGTATTCTCGAATAATTTATCTCGCAAAGCCGTGGTATCACTTAACATATCAAGAACTGCAATGGATGCTCCAACGATGCTTGGCGCAACAGTATTAGAAAATAAATAAGGACGAGAACGCTGGCGCAATAACTCAATAATTTCCTTCCTTCCCGATGTGAAACCACCGGATGCTCCACCCAAAGCCTTGCCTAAGGTGCCGGTAATAATATCTATCTTGCCCATCACGCCGTGATGCTCGTGAGTACCTCTGCCAGTCTTGCCCATGAACCCGGAAGCGTGGCATTCATCTATCATGATAAGGGCTTTATAAGTTTCTGCTAATACTACAATTTTATCTAATTGCGCAATAGAACCATCCATTGAGAAGACGCCATCGGTAACGATAATACGGATTCTGCATGATGCGGCTGCTTTTAATTGAGCTTCCAAATCTTCCATGTTATTGTTCTTATACCGGAAGCGTTGCGCCTTACAAAGTCTAACGCCATCAATGATAGAGGCATGATTCAATTCATCAGAAATGATTGCATCCTGCTCATTGAATAAAGGTTCAAAGATACCGCCATTAGCATCGAAGGCAGCGGCATAAAGGATGGTATCTTCTGTACCAAGAAACTTGGTTATCTTCGCTTCTAATTCCTTGTGAATATCTTGTGTTCCGCAGATAAATCGAACGGAAGACATTCCATATCCATGACTGTCTATAGCCTTCTTAGCAGCTTCAATAACTTTGGGATGAGAGGATAAACCCAAGTAGTTGTTCGCACAGAAGTTAATGACCTCTTGTCCTGTACTGATTCGGATGTCAGCACCTTGTGGCGAGGTAATGATTCGTTCATTTTTGTAGAGACCTGCTTCTTTTATCCCTGCTAATTCCTTTTCTAAAATTGGTTTTAATGTATCAAACATATCTGTATTTATTTTGTTGTCGCAAATAAACTAAACTAATTGGAAAATCTTTCCAGGCAGCGATCTTAATATCCCGGCAAATTCCATTTGTAATAAGATGCCTGCTACCTTTCCTCCAAAAATATTGGATTTAATAGTGATGGTATCAATATCCAATCCGCCTTCGTAAACTTTGATGATGTCATATATTATCTTTTGCTCATCAGACAACAAGTTAAAGTCAATTACAACCTGCTTTACCTTCTTAGGTTTTGTGTCTTCATCCCAACCCATGTTATAAATCACATCATCTGCCGATTCAATAAGTGTAGCGAGATTCCTTTTGATGATATAATGACAGCCTTGTGAATACGTATCCGTTGTTCTGCCAGAAAAAGCAAAGACATCGCGGTTATAATTACTTGCAAAGGTTGCTGTCAATAAAGAACCTCCCTTCATTGCAGATTCAATAATAACAACGGCATCAGCAATACCGGCAATGATTCTGTTTCTCTGAACAAAGTTCTCCTTATCCGGTTTCGTGCCGCTGGGATATTCCGTTATCAATCCTCCATTCTCTACCATTTTCTTGGCAGTCGGTTTATTTTCTAATGGATATATCCTATCTAAGCCGTGAGCCAAAACTCCCACCGTCTGTAGATTGTTTTTGATAGCAGCATTATGTGCCCATACATCAGTTCCATAAGCCAAACCACTAACTATCAAAACATCGCTACTTGCAAGGTCTTCTATCAATTTATTACAACTATCTTTTCCATATTGTGTATTCTTTCGAGTGCCGACAATGGCTAATACTTTCGGGATATTCATATTAATAATCCCTTTAGTAAATAATATGATAGGGCTATCCTCAACCATCTTATATCGTAGCGGATAATCCTCATCGAAATAGGTTATTGCCCTTATATTATTCTTCTCCATAAACTCCAATTCCTTATCCGCTCGTTCGAAGCTACGATGCTTCAAGATGGTTGTCGCGAGGACTTCTCCAATACCCGGAACTTTTTGCAACTGTGCTTTGTTAGCTTTAAAAATACCCTCTACTCCTCCGCAATAACTCACCAGATTCTTAGAATGAACAGGACCTATTTTCGGGATAAAATTAAGTGCTAAAAGATTACGAAGTGATTCAGGATTCATACAGATGATATTTATTAAATGGAAGAAAAGAAATTAATATTCGAGGGGGCGAAGGTAGCGAATTATAGGTTGTGCAAAGGACATAAAAAAAGCGATACACCAAGTATCGCTTCTTTTATTAGGATTATTGGAAGTATTTATTGCACTACCACCTTGCTCTGGATAGCTCCTTCCGCATTGCTCAATAAGAACACGTAAATACCTTTCGCAATGCCCGATAAATTCAGTTGATATTGGTTCTCCCCTTCCGATGAAACCATTTTATCAACCGCTAATTCCCTGCCCGTAATGTCTATTAAGCGTATGGAATAAACTTCCTCTTTATCCGCAGTGAATACCACTGTGGCATGATCGTTTGCCGGATTCGGATAGGTAATAAATGAGGGTATCGAACTACCTTCTGCTGCCTCTTCCATCCTTAATGCCGTTGCCGTTGAGATAGCACTCGGTGCCGAAACAGATGATAAATCTGATTTGCAATTGGTCATCACGACCCAATCATAAGAACCGGCACTCGATAAATTTTGAACTAGATAAGTAGTATTCGTCGTCGGGGGTCCGGCAGATACATAGCTCGTAGAACCATGTGGGGCAACCATGACTGAATAACTTACATGACATCCATTTGCAGGGGCTAACCAATGTGCTGTAAAACGATGATTCGATCCTATTGCCGAATTACTCGTGCTGAACATCCCCGTAGGGGCATCGCAAGACAAACATGCCACCGTCTTGGTAGCCGAAACAGAACAGCCTAAGGAGTTCACGATGGTAACGGTATAAGTCCCGCAAGATACTCCCGGATTAATCCGAACGGTACACCCATTACTCCAAAAATAACTCATCCCTGCGCCAGAATTTGACCCTGTCAAGGTAACCGTTCCCGGGGTAGGACAAACGGTTGTCATCCCATTAATCATCAAGGGGATGATATTCGGCTGTGTAACAATCGTCAGCCGAATGTTAGATACATTAGCGTGGTTAGCCTGTTCCCGTGCCTGGCAAGGATAATTGTTCTGCGGAGGCACGCCCGTAAAGAAGCGACTCGTTCCCCAGTTCGCCCCGTCATAAGTGTATTCATAAATAGGACCGGTCGGCGTAGCAGCCGGAATGGTAATCGTACCATCACTGCCTCCGAAGCAGGTTACATTTGTTTTGGTCGGCGTACCAATAGATACTGCATGCACCGAAGTTGTTGTTCCCATCATCACGAACCCAATCATGATGACCATTGCGATTTTTGTAATTTTTTGTTTCATTTTTAAATTGTTTAATTAGACATTTATTTATCGCAGCAAAACTACTAATAATATTATTAATTCCAATACCCAACAATTTTACGAACTTTTATACCCAAAAAAGCACGGGCAACCATTCTGACAGGCTGCCAATTAGGATGTGTTCCCACGAAAGTATGCAATATTTCGTCAATCCAAATCCTCTTATTTAAATACTTGCCTATATATAAGGAGTGTTTTAACCTGAAACCACCTACTTTTTTTGGAATTGCAGGGCGGGAATCGGGGGAAATTACATTCGATTTCAAATGTACACGTGTACTATTGGCAAATTCAACAGGATCCGTGACATTGTTCCGTGTAGATCTGGAAATACAACAGGATTTGCCAATAGTACACGTGTACTATTGGCAAATCCTACCGTATTGGGCAATTCTACACGTGTACAATCGTTCCTGCAACTGTATTTGCCAATAGTACACGTGTACTATTGGCAAATCCTACCGTTTCTGTGGCAATCGCAGCTGCGATTCGAGCAAATACAACTGTATCCGTGATAATCGCAGCTGCGATTCGTGTTTTGAATGTTATAAGCCTTAAAATCCTCCTTTTTCAATGAAAGGTTTTTCTCCTTTCAGGTTTAATAAAATAGATTTCAAAACCCTTTAGGTTTGCAGCCGCAAATTTTTAGAGGTAATATTAGATGCCATTACTATTTCAGCATATAGCTAAGAAAACTCACAGCCGTGATAACGAATTATCACGGCATTATGAGTTAGTATCACTACTTCAGGT
>CAIMUP010000121.1 GCA_903844645.1 uncultured Bacteroidota bacterium | reverse complement strand
CCCCACCATTAAACTTTTATTCTCCTCCTTGTTTAATTTAGGTTCTACCATTGGAATTTCTGTTTTCCGTTTTCCAAAGTCTGTTTATGATGGTGTTATTAAAGAACAAGATTGGGTTTATTTTGGAGAAGGGAATAAAGGCGGCGAGGATTGTTAATGAAAGATTATGTAGTTTTGCGGGGAATAAAATTAAATAATGGGAAACAAAAAAGTATTAGTATTATGCACAGGTAATAGTTGCAGAAGTCAAATGGCAGAAGGTTATTTAAGATATTTTGCAGGGGAAAAAGCAGAGGTTTATAGTGCCGGAATAGAAACACATGGAGTAAACTCAAAAGCCATAGAAATAATGAAGGAAGATGGTATTGATATTTCGCATCATACCTCAAATAATATTGATGAATATCTGGATATTGATTTTGATTTTGTGATAACAGTTTGTGATCATGCAAAAGAAAATTGTCCCTACTTTCCAACAAAAGCGACAAAGATTCATCAGAACTTTCCTGACCCTTCAAAAGAAGAAGGTACAGAAGAAGAACTGAAAGAACAATTCAGACAAGCCAGAAATTTAATAAAATCTTTCTGTGAAAAGTTTGTAAAAGAAAATCTTTAGATTTTTTGATTATACCTCCCCAGAAAAGCCTGCATTTATTATGATGCTGGTCGCGGATTTAAGTATAGAGAAATAGATTCACGGAATAAAGTATTTCACTCTTATGGAGAGCAGGTTAAATACTTATTACATTACTATTTTGATGTTATTCCTACGAAATTATTTGTAACTATCGAGGTGAAAGATTAGTAATTCTTTCCCCGATTATAGTAAAGTACCGTTAAGAATTAGGATGGCTATGCTGAAATAGATTATCAATCCTGTAACATCTACTAAGGTGGCAACGAATGGTGCCGAAGATGCGGCGGGGTCAAAGCCTAATCTCTTTAATACTAAAGGTAACATAGAGCCGATTATAGTCCCCCACGAAACAATACCGAGAAGCGAAAAGCCTACTGTCATGCCGATAAGGATGTAATGAGGTCCGTAGAGATCCGAGAACCTTGACCAAAGAAATATTCGTAAAAAACCAATGATGCCTAATAAACTTCCAAGGACTAACCCTGACATGATTTCTCTTCTTAATACTTTCCACCACATTTTTAATGATATTTCCCCGAGTGCCATTGCGCGGATAATAAGTGTTGCTGCCTGCGAGCCGGAATTACCTCCCGAAGACATAATTAAAGGAACAAATAAAGCGAGGACAACTGCCCTTGCGATTTCTTTTTCAAAATATCCCATGGCTGTGGCAGTAAGCATCTCGGAAAGGAAAAGAACCGTTAGCCATCCACCTCTTTTGCGAATCATTTTAAAGAAAGGAAGATCCATGTAAGGTTCATCGAATGCCTCGGAACCACCGAATTTCTGGATGTCCTCTGTATTTTCTTCCCGCATAATATCAAGGGCGTCATCGTGGGTAACAATACCCACTAATTGATTCTCATTATTAACAACTGGAATTGCAATAAGGTCATACTTTTCAATTTGTTTTGCGACCGTTTCCTGATCATCATAAACATTACATTGAACTATGTCTTCATGGATGATGTTGCCTATTGTTTCTGTTGGAGAGGCTAATATTATTCCTTTAAGCGTTACAAATCCTAATAGTTTTTTGTCTTCATCCACAACATAAATGTAATAGATTGTTTCCTTTGTAGGAGCATCTTTCCGAATTTGGTCTAATGCTTCTTTAAGGGTCATGTTTATGGTAACAGTCGCAAAATCAGAACTCATAGAAGCCCCCGCAGAACTCTCCGGATAAGAACTTAATTGCAGAATATTTTCACGAATGTTTTTCGGAACATAAGGAAGAAGGTTATTCTGATCCTCGATACTCATATTCTGATATAAATCTGCCCGTTCATCGCTGTGCATATTCGTAACTAATATAGCGAGTTCTTTGCGGTCAAGGCTTTTAATAATCTTCAACTGTAGTTCTTCATCAAAATCGGTGAAGATAAAAGCTTGTTGCTGGGGTTCAAACAAAGATAAGAGCCAGACCATAGTAGTTTCGTCTTGCTCACTGATAAAGTCGGCAACTTCGACAGTCGGCATCTCTTTTAAGGTAGCCAACAAATCGTTAATCTTCTCTGCTTTTAATAATGCAGCAAGGCGTTGTCTTTCTATATCTTCTATTCTGTGATTCATCTCGAGTATTTATTGCTAATATCGGCTTGTAAAAATAAAACAAGCCGATATCAACAATTCTTATTCAGGTTTTCTTATTAATTAATCTCCCCTACTCTTCTTTCTAAAGATTTTTTTCCACCAGGGTATCTTTTTATTCCCGTGTAATGCCTCTGATTTGTTCCTGCTTTCCTTCATCATTTGTTTAGTGGCTTTGGATTGTATCTTTTCATGGAATTTAGCGGCTGCTTTCGCGGCTTTGTCGGCTTCTTTTTGTTGTTTTGCCTTCGTTTTGGCTGCTTGTTTTTCTTGTTTGTTTAGTTTATGTTTATTTCCAGACTTCCCAGTTCTGATAATATTCGGTGCGCCGAGTTTATCGGGGTCGTTACTGCTTTCTTGGGCAGAAGACAGGATGGGATTAATCAAAAATATCCCTGTAAAGAACAGTATCCCGAGAAGTTTAAAACGCATACTCTTAAAAAAGAAAACCTATGACTGATTTATTTCTTGGTAGTATCCTGAACTTCCGATTTAACGGCTTTTTTCATCTCCGATTTCTTTACTTTCTCGAGATCCATACCGCATTTTGGGCATTTACCCGGCTTATCGCTGGTTACTTCGGCGTGCATTTCGCATTGATAGATGGATTCAGCATTTGATGAATTGCTGCAGGAGGTAAGATTCAGACCCATCGTCATGAATCCTGCCAAGATTACTAAGATTAATTTCCTTTTCATTGTCTTTTTTATTAAATTATTACTGATTTTATCGGCGGCAAAGTTACAATTATCTTTTCAAATCACCGCCAACCATTCTCAACTACCATTCGTAACCTGAAATAACAAAACTTTTATTTTTTTATTCAAAAAGATTTCTTAATTTTGCACCCACTAACCAAACCTGTTGATACCATGGCAAATTATATTAAAAAAGATTCCTTCTTGGAGCGAAAGATACCAGTGTAC
Organism: uncultured Bacteroidota bacterium; assembly: GCA_903844645.1. Classification (GTDB taxonomy): domain Bacteria; phylum Bacteroidota; class Bacteroidia; order AKYH767-A; family JABDAW01; genus JABDAW01. Next base: position 28,025 of record CAIMUP010000121.1, on the reverse strand, counting down.
TGGTTGTTGATTGCATTACTTATTCCTACTATTGGCTGCATTGTGCTGGCTACTCGGAAAACAACCATCGTGGCTTCGGAAGCCCAGCCTTGCGATGTGTACAGTTCCTTAACCAATGCTCGGATTCAGACGTACGAATTTGCCCGTCCGTTGCTTTATTACGATGTAATAAACGAGGATAGCCGATTAGCCGATGTAAAATCGAAGATTGAGGCATTCATAGAGCAGAAAAAGCGAGAAGGTGCACTTTCTACGGCTTCGGTTTATCTTAGAAAGGGAGGCGGATGGATCGCGATTAACCAAGATGAACAATATTCTCCGGCGAGCTTGGAAAAAGTGCCTATTTTAATCACTTATCTGAAAGATGTGGAGCGCGATCCGGCGTTATTAAACAAACAAATCTTCTTCGAGCACCATTTCGGGGAGCTGCCGAAGCAAAATATCAAGGTGTTTAGCTTGGTGGAGAAGAAATATTATTCTATTAAAGAATTATTACATGCGATGATTGCGTACTCTGACAATGATGCCCTGAATTTGTTGTTCCAAAACATGAATAATGCGACCTTTAAACAGCTTTATGTGGATTTGAAATTGGAGATTCCGGATTTGAGCATCGATGTGTACAAAATCTCGGTGGTGAATTACTCGAAATTCTTCAGAATCTTAATTAATGCCACCTATTTGAGCAACGATTTGTCGGAGATGGCTCTCAAGATGCTCACCGAATGCACCTATAAAGACGGTATTACCAAAGATTTCGATGACAAAGTGAAGGTAGCCCACAAATTCGGCGAACGTGCTTGGCCCGATCGGAAGGAACTCCACGAATTCGGCATTATTTATCGTGGCAGAAAGGCATATATTATCGGAATAATGACGCGCGGCAAAGATTTTAAGCAATTAAGCGAGGTGTTGAGCGGAATTTCTGACATTGTTTACAAAGATTCGACTCCCGAAACCTCGAGCGGCTACCAAACGGGTCCTCCGATGGCTGCTGCCAAATAAAATCACTCCTTATATAAGGTATCAAATTCCCTTTCCGAAAGAATTAATACGTTAAGGTCGGTGGAAACTCCAGCGGGAAGGCAATCTCATTAATGAGATTAGGCAGAAACTCCAGCGGGAACGCATTCTTAAGGTGACGATTGGTCAGAAACTCCAACGAGAATGCAATCGTCACCTTGAGATTGGGCAGAAACTCCAGCGGGAACGCAATCTCATTAATGAGATTGGGGCAGAAACTCCGGCGGGAAGGCAATCTCATTAATGAGATTGGTCAGAAACTCCAACGAGAACGCAATCTCATTAATGAGATTGGTCAGAAACTCCATTTTCTATGGAATCTCATTAAAGAAATTGGTCAGAAATTGAAAAAGCGACGGTTTTGCGATTTCGGGCAAGAATTCCCTATTTCTTTTTACCCCCGAAAATAGAGAAATGAAGGTAACGATGCGGATTTTCTTTGAGATCTTTCATCAACAAATCCAAATCGGTAGCCGTATTGCTCAATCCGTTGTACAAACTGTCGTTATTTAACAACATCCCGACCGAGCCTTTGCCTTTATTAATGTTCGAGATTATGGTATTCACATCGGCAAGCGTTTTATTCGCACTCGTAATCGTGGCAGCAAAATTGGCTTTAGCCAATGAATCAGAAATGTTAGAGAAATTCTGGATCACCTTCGTAATATTGTCGTTATTGGTTTTAATATTTGTAGTGATGGATTCGATATTCCCGAAAATCTTGTTCAATTTACCATCATTCGCGACCCAATTATCCACCTGCGCCATCGTATGCTCCAACGAATTGAGAGTATTATTAATGCTCTCCAACGAAGCCGAAAGATTTTCTTGCGTCTTCTTATTAAAAATCGCCTTCACGACCGCCAAAACCGAATCTATCGAGACAATCAAGCCCTCCGCCTTCGTTTTTATCGGCGAAAGTTCCTTGCTGAAAACGTCCATCAGGCTCGTTTGCACATCCGCCAGCATCGTATCTTTATTATTGATAACATGGTTGTAATCGTTCCCCAAAATAATCTCGATACTCCTCGCCCCCATAATGTCCGAAGTGATAATCCGGGCAATAGAATTCTTCGGGATGACCACTTGTTTGTTGTCAATAATCATCCGCACCACTATTTGTTGCGAAGTATCGTGGGTAAAATAAACATCATCTACCTGCCCTATCTTCATCCCGTGAATCACGATGGCATTAGCCGCCGTCAGCCCATCAATGTGAGAATAAACGGCGTAGATGATCCGTGAATTAGAGAAAAGATGCCTGTCCTTAAAAAAATTAATGCCCCATACCAAAATGACTAACCCTGCGGCAAAGATAAATCCTATTTTTACTTCCTTAGCTATTTTCAAAATGTTTCGTTTTATGGTTATTTGATAAAATTTAGTTTCTCTTTTTTAAGATATTTAATGCCTCCCCGACCGTAACGCGCTTACCCATGGAATACGCCACCACGAATGCATCTTTGAAGCCCTTCGTTCGGATATTATTTTGGAGAATGGTCGCTGTATTTAAGTCCGTTTCATGCCCCACGAGGTATTTATAAACATTATCCGCCCACTTCTCCATCCTCACCTTCTCTACATTGCTGAATTTCGCAGAAGTAACCGGAGTCGGCGTAGGTAATATTGCTATTTGCACCGTGAAATAGGTGTCGAGAGAATATTCATCAATAGGTTCGACAGGCTTGGTAACTACTTTTGGTGGAACAAACCGAACAACTTCTTCCTTCAATGGCACAAATTGCTTGACAGTATCTTTAGGAGCTACAACCACCTCCTTCGGAACGATTACAGAATCCTTTTTCTCATAAATTACTGGCGGCGGTGTATCTTCTATAATTTCTTTCTGGATAGTAGGAGTAGTCTCTTTCTTCACCTCCTTCTTAATGGTGGTCTTATCTTTCTTCGGAATCTCCTTTTTCACCTCCTTCTTAGGGTTCGGGTTCTCGTTAATAACCTCTTTCTTCGGAGTCTGCACCGTATCTTTAATAATAGGCTCCTCTTTAGGATGAGTTTTGATAACAGTACCGCTCTCGACCTCAGCTTTATACGATTTAAACCCTTTAAAAATGGAAGCGGCTAAGGTGTTTTGCCCATCTTCAGTCTTCATGTAGGCTTCCTCGGTTCTATTAGTAAGGAATCCTGTTTCAACAAGAATGCTCGGCATCGTAGTCCTCCAAAGAACTAAGAAACCAGCTTGTTTAACACCTCTGTCATACCTTCCGGCAGCCTTTATCTCATGCTGAATCTTAGAAGAAAGCGAAAGGCTCTGGTCTAGGAAACTATTTTGATAAAGCGAAAATGCAATATACGATTCCGGGCTGTTAGGATTGAAGCCGTTATAGTTTTTCTTGTAATCATCTTCTAATAAAATAGAAGCATTTTCTCTCTTGGCAACAGAAAGATTCGCTTCGGAAACATGTAAACCCATAGCATACGTCTCAATACCGTAAGCATCCTTCTGCCCACTGTTACAATGAATACAAATAAACAAATCCGCTCCCTCCCTGTTAGCAATTTCTGCCCGTTCACGAAGTTCCACAAACTTATCTGTGGTTCGGGTGTAGATTACTTTGATGTCTTTAAAGTTATCTTCAATCAACTTCCCAAACTTCAAAGAAATAGCTAAAGCAATATTCTTTTCCTGACACGTCGAACCCAAACAACCTGAATCCCCACCCCCATGTCCCGGGTCAATAACGATTTTCTTGATGGTGTAGTTTTTGCGAGGAGTCGGCTTATTAGCAACCGATACGAAGCAACTTAAAACTATCAACAGAAATGTGTACCTTTTCAATTAGATTATAATTTAGTTATTTTGCAAGCTATCCTTAATACCAATGCCCCAAGAATCTTTCCCTCTGTAATTAATCTTATTCCTCATCGCGTTGTCTGAACCCCATATTATTTTATTGAATTGGCTGCAAAATTAACAAAAATTATATTCATCTTTCTCCTCCTCTTTTGCGAGTTAGGATATGGTAGCAATCCCAAGAACACGATTGGCAGGAATGAAATCATTGGCGGCAATGCGATTGACGATACCTTAATTAAAGATACTACGAAGCGCGATTCGATGAAAACCTTGAGCTACGTTTCGCCAAGTGCCGTGAAGTCGAAGGTGAAATATACCTCTAAAGATTCCATGTACTTTGATGTTACCTACGAAAAATTGTTCCTCTATGGCAATGCTAAAGTGGATTATGAGGACATCACCCTCACCGCCGACTACATTGTTATTGACTATACCGATCATACTGTTTATGCTGAAGGGTACAAGGATTCGTTAGGCGAACCGAGGCGAGATTCATTGGGTGAATACATCGGGTTGCCCGTATTTACGCAAGGGGCACAGAAGTTCAACTCCCACACTATGAAGTATAACTTCGATACCAAGAAAGGAAAGATAGGCATCGTTACTACGAAGGAAGGCGATGGTTTTATCCATGGCGAAACAGTCAAGAAGGATAACGCTAATAACTTCTATATCCAGAATGGTAAATATACTACTTGCGATAAGGACACTCCTGATTATTACATCAAAGCGGGCAAATTAAAAGTCATTCAAAACAGCAAGATCATTACTGGACCTGCCTACCTTGTCATCGAAGAAGTGCCCTTCCCGCTTGGCGTTCCGTTCGGTATCTTCCCTAATAAGCAGGGCAGAAGCTCTGGCATTATTATTCCTACTTATGGCGACTCTCCGACTCAAGGTTTCTACCTCCAGCGTGGCGGATACTACTTCGGGCTTAGCGAAAACTTCGACCTTGCCTTGCATGGCGACATTTATACGTACGGAAGCTGGATGCTGAATGCCACAAGCGACTATATCAACCGCTATCATTACTCGGGAAGGTTCGATATTAAATATTCTTATACCAGGCAGGGCGATGCCGACGCGATTCCCTCTACTTTCAACCCTTCGCACAGTTATTTTATTAACTGGAATCATACACAGGATACCAAAGCAAGACCCGGAAGTTTGTTCTCTGCCCAAGTGAATTTCGGCAGCACTTCGTTTTATCAAAACACACTTTCAACAGGTACCGAATTCCTTACCAATACCTTCGCTTCATCCATTTCCTTTCAAAAAGATTTTACGGGATCGCCCTTCCACTTTGCCGCTGACATTAGCCATTCTCAGAATAATCAAACGAAGCAGATAGACCTTACCGCCCCGAATATGAGTTTCAACATGTCGAGCATCTACCCTTTCAAAAACCCCAACAGCGTAGGCGAACAACGATGGTACGAGAAGATCGGCATCAGTTCTTCTTCCACTCTCGAGAACAAGATTACCACATACGATACCATCCCTCTCAAGAGCCACAAGTTCTCTGACTTCTCGAACGGGGTGCAGCATAATATCCCCATCAGCACCTCCTTCAAGGTGATGAAATATTTCACCCTCACCCCTACCCTTTCCTGGACCGAACGGTGGTATGCCCAAAGTATTACGCAGCATTTTTATAATGCTACAGACAGCATTGTAACGGACACAGCGCATGGCTTCAAGAGGGCTGGAGATGGCGCAGCATCAGCAAGCATGAGCACCACCATTTATGGAATGTACAACTTCCGCAGTGGCAAAATCGTCGCCATCCGCCATGTTGTTACTCCGAGCATGAGTTTCACTTATCGCCCCGATTATTCTACGAACAGTTGGGGGTATTACAACACGATTACCAGCAATAATAACATGGTGCATAAATACTCTTACTTCCAGGGAGGCATCTACGGTTCGCCCAGTCAGGGCAAGGTGGAGGCTGTCGGGTTTAATCTCGATAACAATCTGGAGATGAAGGTGAAGAAGAATACCGATACCAGTGAAGCCACCAAAAAGATAAAAATCTTCGAGACGTTACGCCTCAATGGCAGCTACAATTTCGTGGCTGATTCGCTCAAGCTTTCCCACATCGGGATGAGTGCCAGCACCCTCTTATTCGACAAGATAAATATCCAGGCGAGCAGCTCGCTTGACCCGTATCTGCGGGATTCATTGGGTAGGGACATCAATACTTACAGAATAAGTAACGATGGTAAAATAGGTACCCTCACTTCCGCCAGTATTACTGCTAGTATGAACCTGAATCCTGCAGTCTTCAAGCCGCAAACTTCTACCAAAGGCACTCCGGATGAACTCGCGAAAATCAATCAACGTCCTAACGATTATGTGGACTTCAAAATCCCTTGGTCGCTGAACATTTCCTACGGCATGTATTACACGAGGAACGCGATTGCGAGCAGCACGACGCCTACGACTTCGCAAACTTTGAACTTTAGTGGCGACCTGAAACTGACGCCGAAGTGGAAGATCGGGTTTACCTCCGGTTACGACTTCATCGCTAAAGATCTTACTTACACTAACCTCACTTTTTACCGCGACCTTCACTGTTGGGAAATGCATCTTAACTGGGTTCCGTTCGGGACTCATCAAAGTTATTCGTTTCAGATTAATGTAAAATCCTCGATTCTTCAGGACCTAAAATTGGTTCGGAAGAAGGACTGGTACGACAGTAATACTTTTTAAAATCCTAAAAGTCGGTTTTCGGAGCGATTTTTGGTTTTCTAATTTTATGCCGATTTTATTAAACAGGATATAAAATTCCATTAAAATAATATTAAACGGAAATAAATGGTTGTTTTTATTTTATTATATAATATCATTGGTACTAATCACTTCTTCAAATACCTTTAAGAAATAATCAAAAATATCGGGGTGTTCGTCAATATCCTAAAGGAAGTTGTCGAACACCCCGGTGAGTTAGTCATGATCCTAAAGGAAATTGACGAAGACCCCGAGGAGTTCGACAACTTCCTAAAGGATATTGACGAACACCTCGGGGACGTCGGCATGATCCTAAAGGATATTGACGAACACCTCGGGGACTTCGGCATGATCCTAAAAGGTATTGACGAAGTCCTCGCGGCGAATGAAACCTTCTTAAAAGAACTTCGCAAAGAAGCCAATTCCACTTTCATATTCCCAAAAAAGGATGCAAGAAGGATTGACATTTTCTTACCCTCCAAAGAAGATATCATTAGTCGTAGAAAACCGTTTGTCGAGATTTTTTATCAAGCTGCCAATCGCCTTCGTAACATTTTTATGCCTCTATTTGCTTGCCTCGATGGCATTGGCTTTGTCGGCAAAAAGATTGGTATTCGCGGTATCTCCTTGATGGCGGTAAGTTATCGCGATCATTTTATAGGTCTCCAGGAGGATCTGTTTATCTTGTTTTTTAAGGATAATCTGATGCCGCTCGAAGGCTTTAAAGTCAGCCGGATAAAGCGTGAGCGAGGTTTTAAATTCATTGATTGTTTCTTCGAAGAATTGATTTCTGCGGCTCGGATCTTGTTCAGGAATCGCAACATTATCCAACAAGTAGAGGGCGTATAAATAATGGTTTCGCGAGCTATTGGGAGCATCCTCAACCCCTGTTATATAAAGGGAATTGTTATCCCTCCACACCGGATTCCGGCTGATGGTTTTCAAGGAAAATAAGCCGATGATGATGGCTGCTATGGCGATAGTTTTTCTGTTGATTTTAATGAAGTCTCGGAGCGTAACAGGCACTTCTTTAGGTTTGATAACTGGGTTGAAAAGTTTGAATAAAAGCATTGCAACAGCCATACAAATTCCGAGTGATGGGATGTAAAGCAAACGGTCTGCCATGACCGTTCCGATAACGATGAAGAGGTTCGATACGATGGCGATAGAGATGCAGAAAAGGAGGATAGCAAAGGCAAATAAATCGCGGTTGCGGAAGCGGCTAAAGGCATACGTCAGTAAGGAAGTGAAGACGATGCACGGAATAATAAACCGGATGTCGGAAGGCTTGATGATGGTGATTTCTGATGCCGAATAATCTATGGAAAGATGGATGGGCAGGACGGCGGTGACCAGATATTTTCCGAGGACATAGATTGCCGTTGCCGCCCTGCTGGCATAGTCCGGAGCGAGGGCGATGATGTTGTCCACTCCCGCTATTTGCTTGGTATTGACGATGCCTCCGAGTGCGAAATACCTCAATAAAAGATATGGTAAAATGGCGACGGTGAGGGCGGCAATGACCTTTATCAATTGGGATCTGTCGTGCTTCGCGAAGAAGAAGATGGTAATGGGTATGATCAAGACAAACGTCATTGCAGTTTCCTTGGCAAGCAATGCGAGGAAGAAGGTGATGGCGGCGTAAGTGAGCCTTGCTTGGCTGTTTGATTTAATGAAGTCGAGGAGGAAGTTGAGGGTGATGAGGAAGAAGAGGAAGGAGAGAATCTCGTCGCCACATTTTATGTAAGCAACGACTTCGGTATGCACCGGATGTGTGATAAACAGCAGGGTTGCGATGAATGCAACGAGTAAATTATCCTTCAGCAAACGGGCTAATACATGGAACAAAAGGAAACCGGTAAGGCTGTATAAAAGGATGTTCAGCAGATGAAACGCAGCGGCAGAATCGGGGAAGAATTGCCATTCAATAGCGAATAGTATTAAGGAAAGAGGTCGGAAGATTTCATCCTTTTGTGCCCAATAACCATAGCGATACGAGGTGTGTATCAACGTACCGATTCCTCTGAACCCTTCCTGCACGATATGGTTTTGCGTGATGGCGGAAGTGTCATCGAGCACGAAGGTATAGCTGATCGTTTGGGCATACAACAGGAAGCCGAACACCGCCACTATCAAGGACAGCGAACGCTTTAAAGAAGCATTGCTGATGGTTGATTTCTTTGGCAGGGGTTTCATGGTGGGAGGAGGGTTTTACGATATGCTATCGCGCTATATCTTCACGACCTTCCTGACCACTTTCTGTCCATCAAAATTGATTTCAAGGAAGTAAATACCTTGGGTTAGGTGGCTTAGGTTTAAGGTTTCGAGTTTAAGGTTTAAGGTTTGTGTGGGCAGCATCTTTTCTCCAACCAGATCAAACAAATTAATGGTGCAGGTGTTTATACTTTTATCGGAAAAGGAAATGGTGAAGACATCGGTGGAAGGATTCGGGTTCACGGTTATTCCATAACTGTTTTCAATCTTATTCACCGAGGTGATGACCGGATTGGCGCAGCAATTCCCTCCGGCTGACACGAGATAGGGCGTGGTATTCCAGCATCCATATTGCGTAAAATGGTATCGGAAACTGCTTCCCCAGAGTGATTCAAAATAATAAACTATCTGGTCTGGGGTGTTGCATCCTCCCTGATTGGTGGTATCGCTGCATGAATAATTACATACGATATTCGCATCACCATTAAGGTTATTATAGGTCGCAGCGGGCAGGAAATTAATCGTGGTAATGTTTGCCGCGACACCGGTAATAGTGGTCGTGGTGGGTGAATTATTACAATGATGATTCGTAGTAGTAACATAGCCTGCATAGACCACATTCGTAACATCGGCAACGTAAGTCCCTGAAATATTTATGGTAACAGGTTCGTAGGTTACAATCCCGATTTTAAGATTCGGGATATGCTGGTCCACATTAATGTTCAAAACGCCCCCATCGTAATTTGAATAGATAATGATATTTGCTGCCGTGTCGCAAATAGTCTGCCCCATTCCGTTCATGCCTACAAGGGCGAGGGCGATTAAGATTGTTGTACTAATTTTTTTCATGGTATTATTATTAATTAAACCTATTTTTATCGCAGCAAAGTTATGAATAATTTTGGAATCGGAATTCCAAGTATTAAATGTTTGGTTTACTGTTTTTAAATGATGCATTGATAATGAACATTTAAAGCATATTGGCATACCCATTTTTAATCGGGTGAAAAAAATTCGTCTTATCGCCGCAAAATTTCGTCTTATGACGCGGACCCGTGGCGGTATGACGAAACTCCGTGGCGATATGACGTGGACGTGTGGCGGTATGACGCGAACCCGTGGCGGTATGACCACAGCTTGCGGCGGTATGACGTGGACGTGAAGCGGTATGACGTGGACGTGAGGCGGTATGACCTGGACGTGAGGCGCTATGACCACAGCTTGTGGCGGTATAACCTGGACGTGAGGCGATACGATTGTAATCCCTGAAAGGAGGGAATTTTTTCAGGAATCGTCAATTTATTTTATTAAACCTTTTCCTACCTGATCAAACTGATGAAGCCGTGCTGAAGAAAGGGCTGCTGATTGAAATCTATCGAGGTGAAAATATAGTAATACGTGCCATCGGGGCAATCGCCACCGGTGTTATTCACTTTTCCGTTCCATTGCAGCTTGGTATCGGTACTTTCAAAAACTTTCAGCCCCCATCGGTCGAATATCTTGAGATGGTATTCCGTAAATCCGTCGGCTTCAAACTTGAAGTAATCGTTCTTGCCATCGCTATTGGGAGAAAAAACATTGGAGACGATCAGATTGCAGGTATCAACCGAGATATTCGCCTTCATGGTATCAGGATTAGTATTGCATTTGTTGAGATAATAAGTAATGAGCGTTACCGTGTAATTTCCGGTATGGTAGATGCGTGTGGGGTTAAGATAAGTAGCAAGCGAATCGAAAGAACCATCGCCAAAGTTCCAGTATTTGAAGTTATAATGGAGGCTGCTATCGGCAAACGTAACCAGCATCGGGGAACATCCCGTCATTGGCTCTACCATGAAGATACTTTGAGGATGAATCGGGGTATCAACGGTAATATTAGGGATCAAAACAGAGGAATCAATAAGGATACCGCAAGGGCTGTTGGTGTTATGATAAGTATATAACCGAACGGTGAAGGTCCCTGAATCGAGATAGGTATGGCTCGGACTGAATGATGTACTCGTTCCGCCATCACCGAAGTTCCAGAGGTAAGTCAAGCCATTCACGCTGTGGTTCGTAAAATGAACGAGAAACGGACTGCATCCCGATACAGAATCAGCAATGAATGCACTAAGGATATTGGTATTGATGATGGTTACCGTATCCTGATTGATCAACGTATCATTACACCCGCCTGCCCCATACGCAATCAATGAAACTTCATACACTCCCGGGGTAGAATAAGTGTATTGAGGGTTGCCTGAAGTGCTGGTATTTCCATCACCGAAGCTCCACAAATAACCTATGCCATTCGTGCTGCTGTTTCCCCAGTTAATAGTAAGATTATTACATCCCACAAAGGAGGAATCGGGGAAGGCAGCATGAGCAGATGTATTAATGGTTATCTGATTGAGATGCCGCGAGGTATCAGATGCAACACCACATGCCGTAGTATCATAAGCGATGAGAGTAACGTTATAAGTCCCTGAAGCAGTGTATGTATGAGATGGATTCGTAAGTGTACTCGTTCCGCCATCACCAAAGCCCCATAGATAAGCCATGGCATTGGTACTACCATTCGTGAACTGAACGGTAAGACTATCGCAAGCCTGGAGGTTATTAACAGGTGTGAATGCACAAACGGTAGTCGGTGCTCCAATAACTGTAACAGGATAATACCGCATGGTATCATTACATCCTCCCTGACCATAAGCAATCATGGTAACGGTATCGGTTCCTGCGGTGGTGTAGGTATGTGTTGGGCTGACGGAGGTGCTTGTTCCTGCATCGCCAAAGTCCCAGTGATAATTGGTGGCATTCGTGCTCAAATTGGTAAAAGTAACCGTAAGCGGAGTACAGCCCGAGGAAGGACTTACCGTGAAGGTATCATGGGCATAAGGATAAACCACAATCGTAACCGTAGATGAATCCACAACAGTACCACAGACGGAAGTATTCGCACTGTATAGCTTAGCGATGTACGTTCCGGGTGCTGTATAAGTATGAGATGGACTCACTGTGGTACTGGTAAAGGTATCCCCGAAAGTCCAAAGTGTAGAAGTGGCATTGGTACTGGTATTATTAAAGCTGACAGTCAGAGGAACACAACCGGATAATGGACTCGCTGTAAAGGTACTTGCCACCGTCTGGGTTTGATTGACAGTAATCACCAGATGCGTGGTATCATTACACCCTCCGCCTCCATAACTGATGAGCGTTACGGTATCATGTCCTGCGGTATTGTAAATATGGGTAGGGCTTGCTGACGCACTCGTCGTTAAATCTCCAAAGTTCCACAGCCAAGATACGGACCCGGTCGTGGTATTATTAAATACAACAGTATCTGGTGTGCAGCCGGACATAGGTGTTGCCGTAAAGTGATTGACAGGCGTGGCTAACACGGTATCCCATCGAGTATAGATAGCAGTTTGTATTCCGCAGATAGTGGAATCGGTAACGGTAAGATAAACCAAGAAATGTCCTACCGTATCGTAGGTATGTGTGGGGTTTTGTGCGGTATCTGTAAATCCATCCCCGAACTCCCAATACCAAGATGTTCCTACATTACTCGTATTCGTGAAATGAACGGTCATCGGAAAGCAACCTGTGGACGGATTCGGTATAAACGATGGAGCAACAGTGGGCTGAGCAATCACGGTAATATAATGCGCTATCGTGGTATCGTCAACACAGCCATTAGCCCCGGTAACTTGTAGGATAACATTGTACACTCCCGGTCCGTAACTGTGCGTAGGACTTGCAGAAGTACTATGATTCCCATCCCCGAAGTACCAATAGTACGAAACCCCGTTCGTAGATTGATTGGTAAAGGTAACCGTAAGTATATTACATCCAATCAATGTATCGGCAAAGAACGATGCATTAGGACGGGGTACCACTCTCACAGTATGCGTTACAGAATCTGGTAAACCACCGCAACCGGAATACGCAATTAACTTCACCGTGAACGTCCCGGTGTCAGTAAAGGTATGAGTAGGGTTAGTCGAAGTACTCGTAGTGTTATCTCCGAATCGCCAAAGGTACGTTACGCCATTAACACTGGTATTCGTGAAGCTGACAAACATCGGGGCACAGCCGGTATCGGGTTGATTGGTGAAGGCACTATGAACTAATCCTGCTCCCCCGATAATAGGACACAAAGTATCGGGAACAAATCGCCACATATCGTTCAGGAACACTCCGACTCCTTGTCCTCCGAACATCCAAAGGTTACCATTGACATCTTTCCAGCTAACCGAACCTGTCCGTCCGCTCGGAACATTGGCAGCATTGGAAATTGTTTCCGTACCATAGATATTAGGTTGATTCGCAAACAGACTTCCGCTCATCCAGGTCCACTTATTGGTCGAAACACAGTAATCCCACAGGTCGTTATAGTTAATACTTTGCGAATTATTTCCACCCCCGAACACTTCAAAGTTATTACAACCTCGCTTCCAGGTAGCTCTACTTTCGTAACGTGATGCCGGAACATAATTACTGCTCGAACTGCACCGCTGCCCTGTACTTCCGACATCGTTATTCAGATTCGTGCCACTCATCCAGGTCCAATCATTGGTGGCGATTCGATACCGCCACAAATCATTCTTATGATTGGCACCGGATTGGAACTCTAAGCCTCCAAAAATCCAAAAATCTCCTGCATCATCTTTCCAAGCGGAGAAAACAAAGCGACCACTGGGATAATTAGCAGCATTCGGGACGGTAAGAGTTCCATAAACCGATGGCTGATTGATGGTATTCGGTCCTTTCATCCAAGTCCAGGCATTGGCAACGGGATTATATTTCCAGAGGTCGCCCAAATCGCCGATAGTATTCGTTCCATCGAAGCCGCTGCCGCCAAATAACCAAAGGTTGTTTGAGGCATCCACCCAAGTTGCGCTACTTTCGGAGCGAGCCCCGGGATTATTGGCTGCATTTTGCACATTAATAGTGCCGTAAGTGGCAACAGTATTATAGATATTCGGACCTTTCATCCAAGTCCAGGTATTGGTGGTGATATTATACTTCCATAAGTCGCTCAAACGCCCCAAATTCCCTGCTCCATCGTAGCCAAAACCTCCGAACATCCATAAATTATTGTTGGCATCGGTCCAGGTCATTACGCCATAGGCACGAGCACCCGGATTGTTGGCAATATTGGGTACGGTAACGGTACCATACACCCCGTTTTGGTTCGATATGTTAGGACCTTTGACCCATTCCCACTCGTTTAACAGCGGGTCGAATTTCCACAAAGCAGATTCGTAATAAACCCCTGGACATACGCCTCCGAATAACCAAAAATTCCCCTGCTGATCGGTCCATTGGCACGGTTCGTACATCCCTTTGGGCGTGTTGGCGGCAGCGAAAACGCCTTGCGTTCCATATACTGCCGGCTGATCGGGAATATTGTTGCCGTTCATCCAAGTCCATTGTCCTTGTTGGGCAAATAGGGAGGTATTTATTAATAGTAAAAGTGTGAGGATTCTCTTCATGGTCTTTAATTTTATTAGTGGATGCAAAAATAGGAATAATTTTTCAAACGAATAGCATCTTTGATGATAGATTTTAAGTTCCTGACTCAAAAAATAAGGAGGCGAGAATCCTCTATTTTGACACCCGTTTTAAAATAGCCTGTTTTTCAGCGCATCATGCAGATTTTCCGTCTAAGAGTTTGGAGTAACATATCAACTATTTGGAGAAATATATCAACTATTTGGAGAAATAGAGCGATTATTTGGAGAAACCGATGGGTCATTTGGAGAAAGAAATTGGGGGTTTGGAGAAACTTATCAAAGATTTGGAGACAGGGATGAATTACCGAAAAGAAGGGTTCGTATGTTTCTTCAAACTTTTAATCCCAATCTCCAAATCCTTAATCCCAATCTCCAAATCCTTAATCCCAATCTCCAAAATTCCAAATTATCTCTCCGGAATTTCGGTTTTTATCTCCACATTTTTCCTCCTAATATCCATCAAAAAGAAAACGGCTTCGAGAATTTTTATTCATCCCCGAAGCCGCCGTAATGGTTTCTTTATTTTATAAAATTAATGCCTTTTTAATTGCCAAACTGTCATCGTTACTTTTGCCACCAAAGTTGCGTGGGGATTATAAATGATGATTGCGGAACAGCCGTCGCCCATATTTATTTCGCCATTGGCAGGGAGGATAATATAGTCGCCATCCATGTTGTCTCCAATGAATACATGGAGTTCCCAATTGACATTACTTTTGAGAATACTTGGGTTAACCAAATGCTTGAAAGCCTTGCCGGTAACGGGATTGATGGTACTGTCTTGTTGGTGTTTGGCGGTCTTGGCATTGGTGGTCTTGATGCCGTATTTTCCGAAGGAACGCATGTCTGTGGAATGGAGAACTTTTAGTTTTTCGATGATCAACGTGTCGCAACGGTTGGGTTCTATCATGTCTTCTTCCATGGCTTCTTTTTGAATGTAGGCATTGTTGTATGCCGTGATGGCGGCGTCGTGTGCTGCCTCGCCAACGGTCATCGAAGTGTTGATGGTTGCCATCACGTATCCCTTGGTGGTGAGGAGCATTTCGATAGGGGCTAATCCGGCTCCGTAAGTGCCGTATTTGGTGTAGATGGCGTTCCAGAGGGTGATCCAATCGGAGTCTTCTAAGGGGTATTCTATCTCCTCTCCTACGGTGGTCAAGCCCCATGCTCCCATGCCGGTCATTAATGGGGCTAAATCTACCTTCAGGTCAGCTCCAATTTCGCGGATAATGTGTTTTACGGGTTCTAACTTCGACTGCCAGATCTCGTTTTTTTCCTCACCGAGAAACTGAAACTCGTGCCAGCTGGTCTCTGCCGTAATGGCGTTGCCGATTAGGGTTACATTGTTCGCCAGGTTGATTCCTTTGAGGATGTTGAAGGCGTGAAGCTCGCCTGAAACGCCGTCAGTGGTCACTTTTGTCTGGATGGCGAGTTCTCTTTTGAGCCTGTCGGCTAATGTTTTTTCTTCTTTAACTTGCATGGTATTTATTTTTTAAATTAGATTATTGTTATCGGGAATATGTTGATTTAAATCGCTCTTATTTGTTTCCATCTGCGGCGCAAAGATAAACATTGGTTTGACATTTCCAAGAAAATGGGAGAATAAAATGTGGAAATACTTGTTGGGAGGCTCTCTTTTCTTCGTATCTATCGGTATGGTGGCGGTTCGTTTTGAGTGATTCCTGATGAATAAGGAGGTGGGGTTGATGATTCACGAACTTATTCTTAGTTTTGCCGCCGTATTAAAAGGATTTAGTAACGCATGGTTTATATTACTCGGAAAGAAATCTTCAGTGCCGCCCATAAGCTCGTTCGGCACGATTGGAGCGATGAAAAGAATAAGGAAGTCTTTGGCAAATGCAGCAATGAGAACTGGCATGGGCACAATTACACGGTGTATATCACGGTTAAGGGAGAGGTGAATCCGGAAACGGGCTTCGTGATTAACCTTACGGAAGTGAGCGAGGTGCTGCATCGGAAGGTGATTGCCAAGGTGGATCATAAAAACCTGAATCTGGATGTTGATTTTATGCAAGGTATCCTGCCCTCTACCGAGAATTTCGCGATCGCCATCTGGAATGAACTGGAAGAAAGCATTAAGTTGCTTGGCGGTGTCTTGCATTGCATTAAAGTTCAGGAAACGGAGAAGAACTATGTGGAATATTTCGGCACTTTAACCCAAAACCCTTAAACTTTAAACCAACCTCCTATTATGATAGACGAAGAAGAAACCGACGGCTACCTCAAGGTAGATCATTACAACGAAACAAAGGTGAACAACCTCGCCGCGAAGTATAAATTAATCATTGAAGAGATCGGTGAAGACCCAACGCGGGAAGGATTATTGAAAACCCCGGAACGCGTTGCCAAATCGTTGCTATTCCTTACCCACGGCTACGATTTAGATCCTGCTGCGATACTGAAAAGTGCCATGTTTGCGGAGAAATATCAGCAAATGGTATTGATTAAAGACATCGAGATCTATTCCCTGTGCGAACATCACCTGTTGCCTTTCTTCGGGAAGGCTCACGTAGCTTATATTCCGAATGGATGTGTGGTTGGGTTGAGTAAAATTCCCCGTCTGGTGGATGCTTTTGCCCGTCGCTTGCAGGTCCAGGAACGATTGACGACCGATATTCTGAATTGTATTCAAGATACTTTGAATCCTCTCGGTGTCGCGGTCGTTATTGAAGCCAAGCATCTCTGTATGTTGATGCGGGGCATCCAAAAGCAGAATTCCGTTGCCACTACCTCTGCCTTCACAGGCGAATTCCTGACGAATGAGATGACTCGGTCGGAGTTTATTAAACTTATCTCTGCCAAATTGTCATAAAACCCTACGTTTTGCGTTTGGTATTCTCTTTGATAAAACTAAAATCATATTAACAAAATAAAATAAAACATGGAAAACAAGATTTATAACCCCGAGATTCTCGGACAAAAAGACGTCGCAGGCTCGATGTCGAAAACCTTTGTCGCCAATGTCTTCTCCTGGATGGGAGTTGCGCTGACCATTACCGCTGTCGTGTCCTACATCTTCGGTACGAACGACGATTACATGAGACTCCTCATCAATTCCGAAGCTGGCGGGCTGTCCGGATTAGGATACCTCGTTATGTTTGCCCCTATTGGCTTCGTCTTAGCCATGAGTTTGGGCTGGCAACGATGGTCGTCATCGGTTATCCTAACCCTTTTCCTCTCCTATGCCGTTGTGATGGGGATGTCCTTGAGCTTTATCTTCAGAATTTACACCGGAAGCTCCATCGCAGGCACATTTGCCGTTTCCGCAGGCATGTTCGGCACAATGGCACTGCTTGGCTACACCACCAAAACCGATTTAACAAAGTTAGGAAGCCTCCTGTTCATGGCATTAATCGGCATCATCATTGCCTCCATCGTGAATATGTTTCTCGGAAGCTCCGGCTTAGATTACATGATCAGTTTCCTCGGCGTCATCATCTTCACGGGGCTTACCGCGTACGATGTTCAGAAGATCAAAAGAATTGGCGAAGGCGTAGAATTCGGAACGGAAACCACCGCCAAGTTAGCCATGATGGGAGCCTTGAATCTGTACCTCGACTTCATCAATTTATTCCTATTCCTACTCCGAATGTTTGGCGGAAGAAGGAATTAAACAATCCTCAACTCCTAAATAGTAATCCCCTAAAATGCCCGCCTGATGGTGGGCATTTTCTTTTCCATTGTTTGATTACTTTTAATTGTTATTATTAACTAATTTCTGATTATTTCTTTGATTTCCCCAGTCAGGGCGAACATATCCCCAGTCGGGGCGAACATTCCCCCAGTCGGGGCAAACATTCCCCCAGTTGCCTTTTTCGAGGAATTCGGCAGTTTTTATTCCCAGTGGAATGAATCCTGACAGGCAATCGCCCTTCCGCGATAGCCTGTCAGGTTGCATTCCTTTAATGTAAGGATAGAATACAACCTTACAGGAAATCGCAAAGGGGCGATTGCCTGTCAGGATATATCCATAAGGTTTCACTCCTATTAAATAAGGAAAAGAACCAACCGTACAGGAAATCACGGAAGGGCGATTGCCTGTCAGGATGGTTCCAGGATGCTCTTCGCAGAATAAAATAATAGCGCTCCGAGAGTTATCATGTTATTTCTTTTCCTTAATTTTACCCCGAATAAAAAAAATAGCAAGCCGTTGAAAAAAATTATCCTCCTTAGTATCCTTCTGATTTGCTTCATCAGCAATCGCGCCGTCGCCCAATTCTGGATGCAGAAAGCCGGCAGCCTTACCATTGATGAAGGCATAGATGTCGCCTCCGATACCAGCGGCAATACCTACGCGACGGGATATTTTACCAGTACAGCACATTTCGGGGCATTGCAATTGGTTTCGTCCGGCATAGAAGATATTTATATCACCAAATTAAACAGCCTCGGCATCTTTCAATGGGCTAAAAAAGCAGGAGGAACGGGTTCGGACCGCCCCACCTCCATCGCCACGGATGCCGCAGGAAACAGCTACATCACGGGATACTTTTATAATACCGCCACCTTCGGAGCCTTCAACCTCACCTCTTCCGGCATACAGGATATTTTCATTGCGAAGTACAACACGTTCGGTACGTGCCTTTGGGCAAAGAAAGCGGGAGGCGCGGGAAGCGATATTGGCAACGGAATTACGGTAGATGCAGCGGGCAATGTCGTTGTTACCGGGGAATTTATCGGCGCGGCGACCTTCGGGAGCTTTAATCTGACCAGTGTGAATAACAGCGTGGATATTTTTACGGCTAAATTAGATGCTTCAGGGAATTTCCTGTGGGTCAAGCAAGGTGCCTCCATCCACACAGACAGAGGGATTGATGTAGCTTGCACTCCTGCGGGGGATATTTATGTTACGGGGCAGTTCAGCGATACCGTTACATTCGATTTTGTTCATTATAACACCCTCGCGAACGCTATTTTCCTTATTAAATATGATGCCAACGGCATCGAACAATGGTTTCGGATTATCGGCAGCGGCAATATCAATGTAGTGCATACCCTCGCGCTGGATGCAACAGGCAATCCCTTTATCGCAGGCGACTTTCAAGGTACTTTAACCTTCTTCGCAGCCCCGACAAACACTACGCTCACGAACCCTTATCCCAAAAGAATCTTCGTAGCGAAGTATGACAGTAACGGAAACCTTGTTTGGAGTGCATCGAGCGGATCGAACAGCAGCATCACGGCTAATAATATGGTAATAAACGGTGCTGGGAATGCTTATGTCGTCGGGAACTTCACTTGCAAGTTTAATCAATACGCCGATCAATATGGGCAAGGCACTTTTAACAGTGTGGGGTTTAACGACATCTATGTTACGGAGTGGGATCCCTCCGGGCAATGGCTCTGGAGCCGCCAGGCAGGCGGTCATAAAGATGATAACGGTGCTGGCATCGCAATCTCAACCAATAAAGTTTTATTGACGGGCAGCTTTGGCTATGATTTTAATTTCCCAGAGAATTACGCACACTTTTTAGGGTATAACACTACCCCGAATAATGTTTGCTACGCTCCCTATTGCACCGATCCATTCTACAATGAATATGAAATACTTTCCTCGTATGGTAATAAGGACATCTTTATTGCGAATGCCATTGACACCACTCGTCAGCCTTACGATTACTGGCAGCGGAGCGGCTCTTCATGCGATAGAAACACCAACAGTTTATGTATAGAACACAACCCGAATAATTGTATAGACTCCATTGAGGCTTGCTTCTTGACTTCAGTAACTGCGAATACGCATTTGTGCAATCCAGGCATTACCAATTGTATCGGACCAACCCTTACTTATCAATGGTCGAATGGAGGTAACTATCAAGGCGTGAACGTAAACTCTGGCGGCAACTTATATGTTACCGTATCATCCGAGGATGGTTGTTTTGTATCTGTAGATTCGGTTTATGTCAATGTGCATCTGATAGCAACGCCTTTAATAACCGATGATCACGGACACAATACCCAAGCGTTGTACCCCGCTGAATTTCATATCTGCTACACAGATTCTGCTATCCATACCGGAAGTAATTATGGAACCAATCAATACCGATGGCTTGCTACCAATTACACTGGTCCATTCGGTCGGGATACTATCCATGTTCACCATTCCGATACGTACACCTTCGAGGTGATAGATGCCTTTGGTTGCAGTACCTCTACCTTCGTCAATGTCACTGTGGATAGTGTGGTAACACCCGTTGTACCCGGAATGATCTGCGTTACAGACTCCAACCGAGATGACACAATTAAACTTTGTCTTGGAAAAGCCTTTACCATGTTTCTTTATGATAGTTTAACGAATCCATCAGCCAATCTTATCTGTGTTCCTAATTCTATCATTCATTGGACAGTTGTTCCAAACACCATTAGCTACCTCGATACCACTACCTGCGGTGCTGTACTATGGAATCAATCCTTTCAACCTTCGGCATCAGGTCTATATACCATCACCGCGGATTGGTTATTGATTAATACATGCGATACCTTGGAAACATTCATCACCAAAAGTATCTATGTAAATATCTTACCCACACCTATTGTTCATTTACTGTTTGCCGGGAATCCTTTTATATGTCCCGGGGACTCCAATTTAATTACCTTAACCGGGTATCCTAGTTATCTTTGGTCGAGTCCTAATCATTCAGGTAATGAAAACAATCCTATATGGGCATCAATCCCTGGAAACTATTCCGCATCAAAAACCGTTACCTTTGCAGATGGTTGCCAAGCCCATGATCTGCAATATTTCTTCGCTCAAATCACTCCTCAACCTAACGTAACGACCGAACCTTCCACCGGAATCATTTGCCCAAATGATTCTGTGCAACTGACCTCCACAGGATCTGGTTTGTATGTTTGGTATGGTCCAAGCGGACCTGTGGGAGGGGATTCAGGAAGAATCTATGTGTCTCAACCGGGCGATTATTATTGTATAGATACTGATACCAATGCCTGCACGTTGGTTTCTAATTCCGTAACGGTCGTGTTGCACAGTACCCCGTATTTAGTGGCTACTCCGGATACTATTATCTGCACTAACGACTCTGTTTTGATTAGCGTAATGACTGAACCGAATAGTACCATTCAATGGCTATCTCCTTTAACAGGTAGCAGTTTATCACAATATGTCTATGCACCTGGCACCTACTCTTGCAACATTACTTCTTGTAATATTGTAACGCTTGCGACCATTAATATCGCGGGTTCTGCTGCCACGGCAAGCTTCATCGCAGATACTGTAACCGGTTGCGCTCCGTTCACCACTCACTTTATAAACACCAGTTCCAACGCTTCTTCTTACCTATGGAATTTCGGGGATAACACCACCTCTACCCTGCCCAATCCATCGCATGCCTATACCAGCAACGGACTCTATACGGTTACGTTGATTTGTTACGTTTCCGGATCATGCAACGATACATTGGTGCGTACTGCTTACATCAATGTGCATGATAATATCGTGAGCGGTTCATTCGCTGCAAGCCCCGTAAATGGGTGTATCGCATTGACTGTGAACTTCAGCAATACCAGCACAAACGGCACATCATGCTTGTGGAACTTTGGAGATAATCAAACATCTACCGCAACGAATCCTTCACATACTTATACAGATTCGGGAACGTATTCGATAACATTAATTACCTATAACACTTCTGCATGTGGCACTGTTTCGGATACCTTGAACGCTTCTGATTACATCACCGTATTCCCTACTGCTGCGGCATCTTTCACCGCGGATACGGTAAGTGGTTGCGCTCCTTTCTCGGTTCAATTTACGAACACCAGCACCTCTGCGGATTCCTATTTATGGGACTTCGGGGATGCCTCCACTAGTGCTACAATCAACCCGAATCATACTTATACTATTGCAGGAACTTACACGGTTTCGTTGATTGCTTACAGTCTTCATGGATGCAATGATACGATCACGATGAATGATTACATCATTGTCCACTCCCCTACTCTCCCCTCGAGTTCGTTCTCCACAAATATGTTGGAAAGTTGCAAACCCACAACAATTTCATTCAACAATACAGGCACGAACGGCACTTCCTTTTTATGGAGTTTCGGGGATGGAACTCACGATACTTCCTTCGCTCCTACTCATGTCTATGATACATCAGGAATCTTCGCCGTCAGTTTGATTACGTATCGGACTTCCTTCTGTGGTGTGGCTTCCGACACCTTCACCATCACCAATTACATCACCATTTATCCTTACGCCGTAGCCTCGTTCACTCCTTCGCAAGACAGCGGTTGCATTCCGTTCTCCATTAATTTTATGAATACAAGCACCGCCATAGGCTATGAATGGGCGTTTGGCGATGGGAACACATCAACCATAACCAACCCGAATCACACGTTTAGTACACCAGGGAATTTCATTGTTACGCTGATTGCTTATGGCGATGGAGGCTGCAACGACACCCTCTCGCAACATTATTTTTCGATCCTGAATCGCCCCGTTATTACCGGAAACTTTTCTGCCGATACCTCGAAAGGATGCACTCCTATCACCATTCACTTTCTTACTGACAGCAGCAATGCAACGACTTGGCTCTGGAACTTTGGAGATAGCACAACGAGCATCATCCCGAACCCAAATCATACTTATACCAACGCGGGGACATACTTCATTACCGTCATCCTGATGAACGATACGGGCTTCTGTAAAAGCCTTGCCGATACCGTCATTCTCTCTGATACTATTGCAGTGGCGGCTCCCGTAATTATTAATGCGAACTTCGTTCCAAGCCCGCGTTCTGGCTGTCCTCCGCTCACTATTGATGTCGTCAATACGAGTAGCAATGCAACCTCTTATTACTGGGACTTTGGCAATGGAGTGACCAGCACCGATGCCTTTCCGCCTCGCATGATGTATCTCGATTCCGGCAACTTCTTCATCACGCTAATCGCATACAATATCAACAGCCGATGCGAGAATAAACCCGATACTATTTCTCTTGAAATCAATGCCGATAGTTGCCATCAATTTTATTCAAATATCTTCTCGCCCAATGGCGATGGTTACAACGATAAGTTCATTATTATTGCCGATGGCGCGACCGATTATCATCTGATCATATTTAACCGGTGGGGTCAGGAATTGTTTGAGACCGTTCAGCAGAATAATGGATGGGATGGCTACGATTCATCGGGAAATAAAGTACCCGACGGAACGTATTATTTTATCTTCACCGCGACAGATTTACGAGGCAAGGCAATTGCCGAAAAAGGCTTCATCAATCTGATGCGATAACCGGTTAGCAGCTTTTTTTATTCGTGATATTTCATCCCGCAATAGGTCGGGAGAAAAAATTGTGCTCCAAAACTCTGATTTCAAATGAAAATAACTGCGCAGACCTATTCACACATGCAAAGTGAGGCAAACAGTACTGATTACTCCTATTCGCACATGTGAATAGGTCTGCGCAGTACTGCTTACTCCTATTCATTTATGCGAAGTGGGGCAAACGGTACTGATCAGACATATTCGCATTTGCGAAGTGAGGCAAACGGTACTGCCCAGACCTATTCACATGTGCGAAGTGAGGCAAACGGTACTGCTCATGGCAGTTCACATGTGCGAAGTGGTCTGCGCAGTGTTTTGCATTGTAATTCCCCAATTTTGCAGGAATGGAATAGGAAATTTCATTGCTTTTTAATGAAATGGAGAGAGGGGGATTGGGAAGGGATGGGGAATTTGGAGTTTTAGAAAGAAGTTATTGGTGAATAAGATTTCAATAAAATATCACCATCCATCTGTTGCATTTGGATTGTATATTTTTCTAATTGTTGGAGAAATTGAAAAGAAGCATATGGTAATAAAAAGTAATAAAACAAATATGTAACCATAATTAGGATGCTTGTTACTTTTAAGATAGGTGGCATGAAAATACTTTTGGTAATATACTTCAAGGTTTAAATCATTACTTTGCTTTGACTCCAATTCTTTACCGAAACTCAAATCAAAATCTTTTAAGGTCTTGGTTACATTATCATTTTTATATTCATCAAAATACTTCAGAGTAATTTGATATGGTTTATATTCATTAGTTTTTGTTATTGTAATTACTGATGCTATTGCTTCTTTCTTTGTCATCAAAAAAGACAAATCGCTTATCAAAACAAAAATTCCCAATAACATAGAAACACATTCTATGATTAGTAAAACCAATACATAAATATTCATTTGCTTTTTATTCGATGAACGGGAAGTTCCGCGTAGCCAATTATGTATCACATTCATCCCGCAAAGCTATAAAAGAAATAACATTCAAACTTTACCAAAGTTCAAAACTTTGGTAAAGTTTTATGCCTCTTTCGTAAAAGTAAACTCCTTCGTCTTCTCATCGAAGCCAAGAAGTATCTTATCTTCCTTGTTGATCTTGCCGGAGAGAATCTCTTTTGATAGCTCATTAAGAACTTTCTTTTGCATCACACGCTTGAGCGGTCTGGCGCCGAATTGCGGGTCGTAGCCCAGTTCGGATAACCATTCAATCGCCCCTACTGTGGCGGAAAGATGAATCTCGTTTTGTTCCAGCATCTTGCTGATACTCTTGAATTGCAGCTCTACTATTTGCAGAATATCTTCTCGCGTCAATGGGTTAAATATTATTATTTCATCTATCCGGTTGAGGAATTCAGGAGAAAAGGATTTTTTCAATGAACCTTCAATCACGCTTTTTGCATTCTCAAAAATTTGGGATTGCTTGGATGCAGTATTAAAACCAACCCCTGCACCGAAATCATTTAATAGACGTGATCCAATATTTGAAGTCATAATAATAATGGTGTTCTTGAAGTTGGCTATGCGCCCTTTGTTATCAGTCAATCTGCCTTCATCCAGTACTTGCAAAAGTATATTGAATACATCGGGATGCGCCTTCTCAATTTCGTCCAACAATACAATAGAATAAGGTCTCCTTCGCACGGCTTCCGTCAACTGCCCGCCTTCATCATAACCTACGTATCCGGGAGGGGCACCGATGAGTCGAGAGACGGTGTGTTTCTCCTGGTATTCCGACATGTCAATGCGAGTCATGGAGTGCTCATCATTGAAAAGAAAATCCGCCAAAGCCTTTGCCAGCTCGGTCTTTCCAACACCAGTAGCACCCAAGAAAATGAATGAACCGATAGGACGCTTTGAATCTTGAAGCCCGGCACGACTGCGCCTTACAGCATCAGAAATTGCTTCAATAGCTTCCTCCTGACCGACTACTCTTTTGTTTAAATCAGCTTCCAGATGCAGTAACTTTTCGCGTTCACTTTGAAGCATTCTTGTAACAGGAATACCAGTCCAACGAGAGACCACCCATGCAATATCTTCCGCATTAATTTCTTCTTTAATCAAGGCATTCAATCCTTGACTGGAATCAAGTTTTTTCTTCAGTTCATCTAATTTTTGCTCTGCCTCTTTGATCCTTCCATAACGAATCTCTGCCACCTTTCCATAGTCTCCTGCACGCTCTGCCTGCTCTGCTTCTATCTTGAAATTCTCAATAGCTTCCTTCAGGTTTTGAATATTCCCAACAATCGCTTTTCCACTCTCCCAACGGGCTTTAATGTCAATTCGTTCATCATTCAATTCTGCAAGTTCATCATTCAAATCCTCTAAACGACGAGCATCATTTTCTCTTTTGATAGCTTCCCTTTCAATCTCTAATTGCATGATCTTTCTTTGAATGGCATCCAATTCTTCAGGCACCGAATTCATCTCCAATTGTAGCTTTGAAGCCGCTTCATCCATCAGGTCAATCGCCTTATCAGGAAGGAATCTGTCGGAGATATAACGCTCTGAAAGTTCCACGGCAGCAATGATTGCTTCATCTTTAATCCGAACTTTGTGATGCGTTTCATAACGTTCCTTCAAGCCACGAAGAATGGAGATTGCATCTTCGGTATTTGGCTCTTCAACCATCACCTTCTGGAACCTTCTTTCCAATGCTTTATCCTTCTCAATATACTTCTGGTATTCACTTAAAGTTGTGGCACCAATGGCTTTTAATTCACCCCTTGCAAGTGCAGGTTTCAGAATGTTTGCAGCATCCATCGTGTCGCCACCACCCGCTCCCACACCGACCAGCATGTGTATCTCATCTATGAATAAAACAATATCTCCCTCGCCACTGATGACCTCCTTGACAACAGATTTAAGACGTTCTTCGAACTCACCCTTGAACTTAGCTCCAGCGATTAACGCACCCATATCTAAGGAATAGACTTGCTTAGACTTCAGATTCTCTGGAACATCACCATTAATGATACGATGTGCCAAACCTTCTGCAATAGCGGTCTTCCCAACGCCTGGTTCCCCTATTAATACAGGGTTGTTCTTTGTTCTGCGAGAAAGTATTTGCAGCACTCTGCGTATCTCTTCATCCCTTCCGATCACAGGATCCAACTTTCCCTGGCGAGCCAATTCATTTAAGTTCTTTGCATATTTATTTAATGAATTGTAAGTATCTTCGGCGGTGGCACTGGTAACTTTGGCACCTTTGCGAAGATCAGTAATGGCAGCTTTCAGATCCTTTTCATTGACACCATTCTCTTTTAAAAGCCTTGCGGTAGCATCCTTTCCATTAAGAATCCCAAGAAGAATATGCTCGATAGAAACAAATTCATCCTTGAATTCCTTGAGATAACTTAGCGCCTTAGTCAGTGCGGTATTGGCATCCTTAGACAGATATACCTCGCCGCCACTTACCTTCGGATAAGCATCCACGATACCATTCAAAGAGTTTTCGAACCGGTCAATATTGACATTAAGTTTCTTGAGGATAAAAGGAATTACATTCTCATCTACTTCTAGAATACCTTTCAAGATATGCGCCGGTTCGATTGCTTGCTGACCTTGTTCAGTGGCTATTTGCTGGGCTTGCTGCACAGCTTCTTGTGATTTGGTTGTGAAATTATTAAAGTTCATATTAATTTATATTTGTTGGGGGCTTGTCAATATCCCTGCCAAAGAATAATAATGACTTTTGTTATGCAAAATTGGCAGAGAGATGATTGGTTTGATTGATTTTTGGTAAGACTTTGCAGGTTCAGTGTTTTTGATAGTGTGATTATCATTAGATTAGCGAGGTGCAGAGTGGGAAATGCGAAGTGCAGAGTGGGAAATGCGAAGTGCAGAGTGGGAAACGCGAAGTGCAGAGTGGGAAACGCGAGGTGCAGAGTGGGAAACGCGAGGTGCAGAGTGGGAAACGCGAGGTGCAGAGTGGGAAATGCGAGGTGCAGAGTGGGGAATGCGAAGTGCAGAGTGGGAAATGCGAAGTGCAGAGTGGGGATATTGAAGTTTTGTGTGAGAGAATGGAGGTTTATATTGTTGGGTTTTAGGGGTAGAATGAGGGTGGTAATTTTATTTGTGAGGGTGATGGGGGCTTGTGTGAGGAGATGGAGGTTTACATTGTTGGATTTTGGGGGTGGAATGGGGGTATTACTATTCAGTGTGATGGTAGTGGGGTTTGGGGATTGGATGATGGGGTTTAGGGATTGGTTAGTAAACTTGAATGGGAGGAACGAAGCCACAAATTCGCAGATTAAAAGGGGGTTGTATGGTAAGCAAAAGGTATTTCCAATTGTCAAAACCTTTCAGGAGAAAAACCCTTTAGGTTTGCAGCCGCAAATTTTTAGAGGTAATATTAGATGCCATTACTATTTCAGCATATAGCTAAGAAAACTCACAGCCGTGATAACGAATTATCACGGCATTATGAGTTAGT
>CAIMUP010000120.1 GCA_903844645.1 uncultured Bacteroidota bacterium | reverse complement strand
TACCTGAAGTAGTGATACTAACTCATAATGCCGTGATAATTCGTTATCACGGCTGTGAGTTTTCTTAGCTATATGCTGAAATAGTAATGGCATCTAATATTACCTCTAAAAATTTGCGGCTGCAAACCTAAAGGGTTTTGATGAAATGGAATTCCAAGAAAGTTTGAGGTGATCACACCACCTTACACCATTTCCTTTACAGCCCTTGCGATGTTATCAGGGTCGAAGCCACATTCTTTATGCAGCTCCATTGGCTCGCCATGCTCTATGAATCTATCAGGAATGCCGAGGCGATGGATGCTCGCGGAATAATTATTATCTATCATGAACTCCGCCACAGCACTGCCCATTCCGCCCATAATGCAGCCATCTTCTACGGTAATTATCTTCTTGAATTTGGTAAAGACTTCGTGCAGCAATGTTTCGTCAAGCGGCTTCACGAACCGCAGGTCGTAATGCGCAGGGTGAATGCCTTCTTTGGCTAATTCCATGCAGGCTGTTATGGCATAATTCCCGACCGTGCCGATTGTAAGAATGACGACATCATTGCCCTCTTGAATCTTGCGACCTTTGCCGACTTCGATAAGATTGAAGGGAGTTTTCCAATCAATCATCACACCGTTTCCTCTGGGATAACGAATGGAGAAGGGACCCATATTATCTTGCTGTGCAGTGTACATCAGGTTGCGCAATTCTTCTTCATTCATCGGGGCAGAAACTATCATGTTTGGGATGCACCTGAAGTACGCCAAATCGAATGCCCCGTGATGCGTAGGACCGTCTGCCCCGGCAAGTCCGCCACGATCGAGACAGAAAACAACATTGAGTTTCTGAAGCGCAACATCATGCACCACCTGATCATAAGCACGCTGCATGAAGGTCGAATAAATATTACAAAAAGGAATCAAACCCTGTGTAGCAAGCCCCGCAGAGAAGGTTACGGCATGTTGCTCTGCAATGCCCACATCGAAGGCGCGGTCTGGCATTGCTTTCATCATAATATTTAAGGAACATCCGCTCGGCATGGCAGGTGTTACGCCCATAATCTTGGGGTTCTTCTCCGCTAATTCCACAATTGTATGCCCGAATACATCCTGATACTTGGGTGGCTGCGGAGAGTTGTTCTTTGGCTTCTGAATTTCTCCGGTTACTTTATCAAATAAGCCTGGGGAATGCCATTTCGTTTGATCTTTTTCGGCAAGTTCATAACCTTTTCCTTTGATGGTTAAGGCATGGAGAATCTTTGGACCGGGAATATCTTTTAAGTCATTCAAAACCTTTACAAGATGGTTCACATCATGCCCATCTACCGGACCAAAGTACCGGAAGTTAAGGCTTTCAAAGAGATTGCTTTGCTTTAATAAAGCGGACTTCACGGCACCTTCTATCTTGGAAGCGATAACCTGTGCATTCGGTCCGAATTTGCTTAACTTACCAAGTAATTTCCATACATCATCACGGAAACGATTGTAAGAAGGAGAGGTGGTAATGTCTGTAAGATAATCTTTCAGCGCACCGACATTCGGATCAATGCTCATGCAGTTATCGTTAAGCACTACAAGGAGATTACTGTTGGTAACACCAGCATTGTTTAATGCTTCAAAGGCAAGACCGGCGGTCATTGCACCATCCCCAATGACAGCTATGTGTTGACGATCATTTTCGTTCTTATAATGCGAAGCAACCGCCATTCCAAGAGCAGCAGAAATAGAAGTAGAAGAATGCCCCACCCCGAAAGTATCATACTCTGATTCGGAACGTTTCGGGAAGCCACTGATACCTTTATATATTCTATTAGTGTCGAAAACTTCTCTTCTCCCAGTCAATATCTTATGCCCATAAGCCTGATGCCCTACATCCCAAACCACCTGATCGTAAGGGGTATTGAATACATAGTGCAAAGCCACTGTTAATTCTACCACACCGAGGCTTGCACCGAAGTGTCCTCCATTCACAGAGACGATATCAATGATGAATTGCCGAAGCTCATTTGCAACTTCAATAAGTTCGGTTTCCTCCAGCTTACGAAGGTCGGAGGGGTAGTGAATATTTTCTAATAATGGTCCGGCAATTACTTTCATTTTTCTTGATTACAACGGCAAAGATAATTAATAAATTTTATCAAAGTTCTAATAAAGCAAGGTATTGGTCTTCCAAGGTTCTCATCGCCGATTGTTGCTTAGAGGTCTTGTCGTTATAACCAATAAGGTGCATCACTCCATGAATCATCACACGATGCAACTCATGCTCGAAGGTTGTTTTAAATTTCTTTGCATTAGCTTTCACGCGGTCTAGGCTGATGTATATTTCCCCATAAATAAAACCTTCCTTTTCCGAGTAATCAAAGGTAATAACATCGGTATAGGTATCATGATTGAGATATTGCTCGTTCAATTTAAGGAGGTACTTATCGCTGCAAAAGATATAACTTATGTGATCAATCTTCATTCCTTCATCCTTTACCAAACCCATTATCCAATGCCTGACTTCGCTTTGATTCTCTAATTCAAAATCGAGGTTCGTCTTGTTGAATTCAATTGTAGTAGCAGACATTGATTAAAATATTTTCTCGGCAACACGTTTAGTAGAATCGGACGTACCCATGGTGTAATAATGCAATACCGGAACATTGGCTTGATAAAGTTCTTTCGATTGCTGGATGCTCCATTCGATACCGACTTCCTTGACTTCCTTATCAGTTTTACATTTCAATAATTCATCCTTAAAATCTTTCGGAAGTTCGATATGAAATATAGAAGGAAGAATATCAATCTGCTTCATAGTAGTCAAAACTTTCAAGCCGGGAATGATGGGAACAATGATACCATTAGCTCTACATTTCTGAACAAATTCAAAATACTTCTTATTATCATAAAACATTTGTGTTACGATATAATCTGCACCGGCAGCAATCTTTTCTTTTAGATAATTAAAGTCCGAATCTACGCTCATTGCTTCAAAATGTTTCTCGGGATAACCAGCCACACCGATACAGAAATCGGTTTTTGCAGCATCCATTAATTCATCATCAAGATACTTTCCCTTGTTCATATTCGCAACTTGCTTCACCAAATCCAAGGCGTGAGAATGTCCATTAGGATGTGGAATAAATCGTTCTTCCGACTTAATCTGATCGCCACGAATCGCCAAAACATTATCCAAACCTAAGAAATGTAAATCAATCAAAGCATTCTCTGTTTCTTCTTTAGAGAAGCCTCCACAGATGATATGCGGCACGGCATCTACATCGTATTTATAAGCCAAAGCAGCACTGATTCCAACGGTTCCTGGTCGTTTCTTAATAGCCTTTCTTTCCAAAGAACCGTCAGAATTTTTCTTAAAAACATATTCCTCGCGATGGTAGGTAACATCGACAAAGGCGGGGTTAAATTCCATCAGCGGGTCAATACCTTCATAGATAGATTCGATGCTTTTACCCTTCAGCGGAGGCAGTATTTCGATGGAGAAAAGCGTGGATTTCGCGGCTTTGATATGTTCAATAACTTTCATGGCTTAGCTTTATTAAGGGGCGCAAAGATAGAAAACGGGGGATTATAAGTTAATAATCTTCCCGAATAGGATGATACTAAAAAAATGATGACTATCCTTAAACTTCAACCTCTAAACCTCCACCGTTGCCTTGACGAGGACATCATTGAAACGCTTCTCGGTGCGGGCTTTATGAGCACCTTTGTGGTAGGCATATCCGGCTATCAATGGCATGGCGATAGTGGCTTCGGCGAACACCATTTGTTCGTTGACGACATCTACTTTGCCCCACGAACTTGCTTCCTTCAATGTAGAGCCGGATAAAGCACCATCGCGTTCATCGGCGACCGTAATTTGCACGGCATATTTATGCATCGGGCAATCGAGATTGAGGATTTCGGTGGCTACAACAATGTCTTGAACAAAGTTTTTCGGGACGCCGCCGCCTATCATAAAGATTCCGCTTTCGGGATTGTGAATCTTGAGCTTGGTGATCTCCAAAAAGTCTTTGGCAGAGTCTATCGAGACATGAGAATCGGGGTTGTGGTATTGATGATGAACCATCCCGAAGCCGGCAGAGCAATCAGAGAAGGCTGGAACAAAAATCGGGATGCCTTTCTTGTAACAATTCCAGACGATAGAGTCTTTGCGGGACTCAGCATACTGGGAATTCTCATCCAAGAACCTTCCCATTTCGATAATAAATTCCCTCGAAGAGTAAGGACGATGCTGCAATGAATCAGCTATCTGCCCGATGACATCATCGCAGATGCGTAGCTCTTCTTCATCAATATAAGTATCGTAAATACGGTCAATCATCAGCTCGCGAAGCTGGGTATCGTCAGCGAATTGGGAACCTTTGTAATGTTTAAAACCGAGTGCCTCGAAGAAGTCCTGATCCACGATATTGGCACCGGTGGATACGATACAATCCACCATATTATGCTGCACCATATCGGTGATCACCATCTTCAATCCTGCCGAAATCAAAGAGCCGGCAAGGGTGAGGTAGATGCCGCATTCTTTTTCCTCCTGCATCATATTAAAAATACGGGCGGCACGACCCAGGTTGCGGGCTTGGAATGCCATTTCGTTCATTTCATCGAGCATCGGGATGACGTTGTGTTTCTTGATGTCGAGGTGTTTGATTTCTTCCTTTAAAAATTCTTGTTTGGTCATTATATTATTTATTTATTAGGCTGCAAATATAGCCTTTCTCGGGGATTTTATTATTATTTTTTAATTTATTAAGTACCGTTTATGTTGTAAAAGTAGGGACGAATCTTGAAAGGCTACCTTTTCTCCGACAGAAGCTACCTTTTCTCTGACAAAAGCTACCTTTTCTCTGACAGAAGCTACCTTTTCCATTTCAAGGCATTCCTTGTGGAGGATTTCCACTTTCGGGGAATTAAAATTGGTATGTAATACGTGGTTCATTTTTATTCTGCGCCACTAAGAACATGTTAATTTGAATACATTCCCGCTTTTAGTTATCAACAAGGGATAATAGTTATCAACATTCCTTATTTAATGAGCAAATCTTCCAACCTTAATTCAAAGCCGGGCAACACGTTTCCGCCTGAAAGAATGTCGGTGAATGGGTGGAGAACAGGCTCTGCATTCGGTCTGTAAACGACCGTTGTCCGGGCAAACGGATCTATCATCCATGCCAGTCGGCAGCCATTGCTCATCCAATCATCCATCTTGCTTTTTAATAAGTTTATAGAATCAGACTTAGATCTGATCTCGATCACAAAATCAGGGCAGATCGGGGCGAATTTTTCCTTCTCCTCATCCGTAATTGCCTCCCATCGTTCCTTTACAATCCACGAGGCATCAGGTGCAAAGACCGAATGATCCGGCAACGTGAAGCCGGAATTGGAATCAAAACAGTAGCCCAACTTATTTTGTTCATTCCACATACCTAATTTCACAGCAATTCTCATGTTGCGATTACCTCCCATTGATCCTGTTGGTGCCATAATGATAATATTTCTATGTTTGTCTCTCTCGAAGCGAATCATTTTGTTTTCGGCACAGAGTTGGAAGAACTGGTCGTCCGTCAGGTTCGCATTTTTGGTTTGAATAATGATTTCTTCCATCGTCGTTGTCTAATTATTTTAATGCCGCAAAGATACGTAATCCGCAATCGGTTACCATTTATACACCATTTTATAATGCTCAATGCCACATTCCGAGAACATTTCGCCCTCCTTCACAAAGCCGGCTCGTTCATACAAACTAACGGCGGGCAACTGGGCATGGAGGTATATATTTTTGCCTTCTTCACGGGCATCTGCCAACACTTTTTTTAATAAATCAGTACCCATTCCCTTGTTCCGATACCCATTCAATACCGCAAACCGTTCCAGCTTCACACCCTCCGA
This sequence comes from uncultured Bacteroidota bacterium, assembly GCA_903844645.1. Taxonomy (GTDB): domain Bacteria; phylum Bacteroidota; class Bacteroidia; order AKYH767-A; family JABDAW01; genus JABDAW01. The sequence continues at coordinate 6,326 of CAIMUP010000120.1, read as the reverse complement.
AGTATGCCTCCATCGGGCTGTTGCCACGCGGCTCCGTCCCTCCCAGCCGAGGTAATGTTGCGAGGTATTCTCGAATTCATCGTACTCCTCATCGCGATTGACCTTTTGTTCCTCCACAAAAACCTTTTTGCGGATATTAAAAACATGGAATTGGTTCACCCCGTTCCAATCTTCGACACGGATAATCCTCCGCCCGACCGCTACCTTTTCATAACCCTGCATACTTTTTATTTTAAGTTTACTAATTGCTCATTTATCACTCGGATTTTCGTTTCCGCATCCTGTTGTTTCTTTCTTTCTATCTCTATAATATCAGGCTTCGCATTGGATACAAACCTCTCGTTGCCCAATTTCTTCATCACCGATTCCAGGAAGCCCTTCGTGTAATCCAATTCCTTTTGCAGGCGTTCCATTTCGGCTTCCTTATCAATCTTATCCCCAATCGGGATGAAGAATTCGTATGTCTTCAACAAGAATGTCGCAGCATTATCCACCTTGTCCTGAACTACGGTCAGCTCATTCAAATTCGCAAGCCGAATAATGACGGAATCGAAGCGAGCATCCCAATCGGCATGGCTCTTTCTAATAAATAATGAGAGTGGTTCTTTAGGCGAAATGTTCTTTTCCTTACGGATATTGCGGATGGCAGTAACGACCTCCTGCGCAGTATTAAAAGGAATAATGAAACCGGTATTGATACAGTCGTGCATCGGAATTTGTGCCACAATGATGCAATCCATTTCCTTTCTTTCCCGAATCAGATGCCATATTTCCTCGGTAATAAAAGGCATAAACGGATGGATGAGCTTCAGCAGGTCCTCGAAGATAGATTGAATCCTCTCGAAGGCATCGGCATTGATAGGTTTGCCGAAGTCGGGCTTCACAATCTCCAACAACCAGGCACAATAGTCGTCCCAAATAAGTTTGTAAGTCGTCATCAGCACTTCCGAAATTTTGTATTGGGAATATTGTTGGTCTATTTGCTTGTGGGTAGTGAATAACTGCTCCTCGAACCAATCCAAAGCGATCGTAGTGTGGGCAGGTTCCTCAATAGTTTCGGATACTTCCCATCCTTTAATCAAGCGGAAGGCATTCCATATCTTGTTGGCGAAGTTTCTTCCTTGTTCGCACAAACTTTCATCGAAGAGAATATCATTGCCGGCAGGGGAACAGAGCAACATCCCCACACGGACACCATCGGCTCCATATTGTTTAATTAAACCTAAAGCATCTGGGGAATTCCCTAAGGACTTTGACATCTTCCTGCCCAACTTATCCCGAACAATCCCTGTAAGATAGACATTGGTGAAGGGCTTCGCACCACGATATTCATACCCGGCAATAATCATCCTTGCCACCCAGAAGAAAAGGATCTCGGGAGCAGTAATCAAATCATTGGTGGGGTAGTAATAGTTAATATCCTTCCCATTCGGATCCTTGAATCCATCAAACACAGAGATGGGCCAGAGCCAGGAGGAGAACCAGGTATCTACCACGTCTTCCTCTTGCCGAATGTTTTGGTTGAAGTCTAAATTCTTTTCTTTGAACTTCGCAATCGCTTCCTCTTTGGTCTTCGCGACGACGTATTCTCCCTTTTCATTATACCAAGCAGGGATGCGTTGTCCCCACCATAGCTGGCGCGAGATACACCAGTCATGAACATTCTCCATCCAATGTTTATAGGTGTTGATAAATTTCTCCGGGATGAGATTGATGTTTCCATTCAATACATTCTCCAGAGCAGGATGGGAGATTTTATCCATCTTCAAGAACCATTGCATCGAGAGCTTGGGTTCGATGACGGCATCTGTTCGTTCAGAATATCCTACCTTGTTCTTAATATCTTCTACCTTGGCTAAAAAGCCTGCTGCCTCGAGGTCTTTAGCGATTTTCTTCCTCACTATAAACCGATCTTCCCCGATATAAAACCCAGCCGCCTCCGACATGGTTCCATCTGGGTTAATGGTATCAATAACTTGCAGATTATGTTTGATACCGATCCGATAATCATTAATATCATGTGCCGGCGTTACCTTCAAGGCACCGGTACCGAATTCCATGGTAATATAACTATCAAAGATGACGGGAACAGACCGATTCACAAACGGAATAATCACCCGCTTGCCCTGCAAATGCTGATACCTCGCATCATCGGGGTGCATACAGACCGCAGTATCGCCAAGGATGGTTTCAGGACGCGTAGTGGCGACGGTAACGAACTCTTCGCTGCCCTCCACTTGGTATTTTACGTAATACAATTTCGAGTTCACTTCCCTATGAATCACCTCCTCGTCTGACACTGCTGTTTTCCCCGCCGGATCCCAGTTCACCATCCGTACACCGCGATAAATATAGCCCTTGTTATGCAAATCTATGAACACATCCAGCACTGCCTCGCTCAAATCTTCTTCCATCGTGAACCGAGTCCGATCCCAATCGCAGGAACAGCCCAATTTCTTTAATTGATCCAGGATAATGCCGCCATATTTATCCTTCCATTCCCAGGCATATTTCAGGAATTCGTCGCGAGTAATATCTGCTTTACTGATGCCTTTTTCTTTCAGCAATGCGACGACCTTCGCCTCGGTAGCGATGGAAGCATGGTCGGTGCCGGGAACCCAACAAGCGTTTTTTCCAAGCATTCTCGCACGGCGAATCAATACATCCTGAACGGTATTATTCAGCATGTGCCCCATGTGCAGAATGCCCGTAACATTGGGCGGTGGCATCGCGATGGTATAGGGTTCGCGGTCATCGGGGACCGAACGAAAGAAGCCTCGGGACATCCAATATTGATACCATTTATCTTCGGCTTCGTGGGGATTGTAAATTTTTGGGATTTCCATGTCAATTTCTTAATACGGCGGCAAAGATAGTTTTTCGGAAAGAGGTCTTCGCTTGTCGCGATGAATAATTAATAGGAAAATCTCATTAAATACCGAGCAGCATCCCCAAAAAACCAGGCAAAAGGAATGAAAAAACTGGCAGCAGACCTCCCTTTTCCTTAACGAGAAATGAGAAAAGTTGCCAGTTTAATGGAATAAGTTGCCAGTTTGATGAGGTACGCTGCCAGCTTTTGGGAATCTGCTGCCTACTTAACGAGATCTGCTGCCAGTTTAAAGGATTCTACTGCGAGTTTAATGACATTTAACGCAAGTTTTTTGACATTTAACGCAAGTTTGGGCTTCTTTTTTGCCTCCTTTTAGGAATAAAATGCCAGCTAAAGAACTGTTATTAAGCATCTTATAATAACAGCAGCCTGAAAAACGGGTTTCGGGAGGAAAAAATCGGGATGTTACAGAGAAAAAACGCGGGAAATATTGAACCCAAGCCGAATTCCCATCTTATTCCAAGACGTGGAAGTATAAGGAATCACCTGCCCCTCGGTGATGGCGAAAGAATTCACGAATTGCATCTGAAAAACATGCCCCCCCGTCTCAATATCCACGCCGATACCCAGCGGATTGTAGAATTTATCCTGCGTATATTTGTTGATTCGATACACATATTCCCCCGAAATCGCCATCCGCTTCGAGATTTTATACCGCCCCGCAAAGCCTGCCGCGAAAATATCGTTCTTATCCGTAATTTTATTCACCATATTATAATGCACCATAAAAAAAGTGCTTTGCAACGACAGATTGCTGTTGAATTTCCGCCCAAAAATCAGTTCATTGACGTACGACATCCGGCTCGTCGCATTCAGATATTTATCTACGCCAGTGATCAGAAAATTAGGGTCGCTTTGCTTCGTATAACTCATCGAAGAAACACCGGTAATGCTGATCACTTTTGAGTTATTGGATGTTTGTCGAAGGATGCGGAATTTCAGGAAACCATCCAGCATCTTATCCACCGAACTTCTGCCAATCCCGACCATCCATCTGCCATCATAACTGTATTCCAAACCCAGACGGATGCTGGCAGGACCATCTAATCCATACATGTTGTAACTTCCGCTGCTCCAATCGCCAAACCGATGAGAAATACGGAAATCCAAGGTCCGTTTTCCGACCGTTTCCAAGGAATGTAAGTTGATAATACGGGTTGTTTTGAAGGTCGCGAAAACAACATCGCTTGCCGGAATCGAATCCTTGTCTAGAAACTGCGATAAGTCCTCTTGCCCCATACAAAAACTGCCGAAAATTAAGAATAAAATGGTTGTTACGAAAAGTTTGTTCTTCATTTTTTTGTTTAATAAGATTAATTATTGATAGCCCCGTTTTGGATCCAAATTTCTACCTCCCGAATGCTGCATTCATCCACCGAAGTACCCGGAGGCATGGCTTTATATCCCGAAGAGTGTCGCATCGAACCGATAATTCTTGTCTTGGAAGCCAGCACATCGGAGTAATTATCGAGTATTACATTGCCATTTTTTAATGCCGCAGAATGGCAAGAGTTGCAATAGCCATTAAACACCGTAGAAACCTGCTTGGAATATTTAATTGCAGAGACCGTATCGCACATGTTTACCAAGCCGGCAGCAGGATTCACGACTTCATAGTTATCGTAATAACATCCTTGAATAATCCCCGCCAAACCGATACAGATCAGCGCAAGGAAATTGATTTTTTTCTTCATAAAAATGGTTTTCGTTTAATTATTTTTCGCTCCCTGCATGATCCACAAATACAATTTCAACACCTGCTGGTCGGGCATTGCTGCATAAGGAGCTTTGGGCATCTTGCCAGTCGTGATGGCGGTGTATGTTTGGCTGTTATTGGCATCGCCAGGAATGATTCTATCATGCTCCATCACCTCGTCGTAGGTACTTAAAGGAAATACTTTATCATCGTGTCCATTCCCTGAAACATGGCAACCGCTTTGGGTGCAATTAGCGATAAATATTGCTTGAATGTCGGATTTGTAACTCATCACAGGGCTTGTCGGCACGACGACTTCGTGTTTGCAGGAGTATAAAATTGCGGTGGACGAGGCAATCAACACGAGCAGGACTCTAATTATTCTTTTCATTGTATATTACTTTTTATTCTTGATACGAAATTTAGACACGATTAGTGGGGTACAACATAAAAAGTATGTTGCTAAAAGTAGCGAGGGGGGGAGTCGAACCCCCGACCTCAGGGTTATGAATCCTGCGCTCTAACCATCTGAGCTACCTCGCCATAATTTTAAAGAACTGCCCGATTATTCCTGAATTCGGGGCTGCAAATATACGATTCTATTCAGGAATTTAACAAGCCCTCTTGCTTCATTAAATTCAGGGCGTGGTCGGCGACTTCTTTGCCGTATTCCGAGAGGGTGTATTTCAGTACGATCAGTTTCCGCCCCGTCCTTCCGTTTTCTTTATTAAATTTGATGATGAACATGGGCCAGATGCCGAGCCAGGTAATTTCTTTTTGATATTTGATGGAGATTATTTTATCTCTTTTGATCATCAAAGTGGGGTTGCTTAACAGGTAAATCAGCAGGATTCGGAGTAATACAATGCCCATTCCGAGGAATAAAAGAGAGCTGATGATTTCGCCTACTATCATATCCTGAATGCCAAAATAAAACCCTGTTAAAGTCAAAAAAATAACGATAGGATATAGTATTCCGCGAAACTGTGTACCCTTTTTTTGGAGGCTGTGAATGTCAGCCTCGGTTCGGTAAATCCGTAAATCATCGGTTGGGCAGAGCACGATCCGGTCTTCTAAAACATGGCAATAGCCGCCAGCGAGCATCTTAAAATAGTTGTTCATATTCATTATTCGGCTAATAGTATCCCTTTTTTCATCTTCATTAATTATTTATTTCCCGTACGAACGGGAGGCAAAAGTAGGAAAAATCTATTAATAAAAAGTTTCGCCATGCTTTTCCTCCCATTCCTGAATGCCTCTGTAATGATTCTACAACCCCTCTTCCCATATCGGGAGGCTGCTGAAAGGTCGGCTCTTCAAATTAATTTTCCCAGCCCGAAAATATGTATTCCACTAAATACTCAAAACTTTCGAGTAATTACTCCCTACCAGCCACTAATTACTCGAAAGCTTTGAGTAAATACTCGAAGCCTTCCAGTAATTACTCGAAGTTTTCTACTAATTACTCCCTACCAGCCACTAATTACTCGAAGCTTTCCACTAATTAATCGAATGCTTTGAGTGTTTAGTGGAAAACTTCGAGTAATTACTCAAACACAGAATCTATATAGAATAATAAAAAATCTATATAGAATAATAAAAAATCTAAATAGATTTTTTCTTCTACTGTATAAAACTTTTTCGGTTTATAACGTGGAATGGGGGTTTTTATGACCCAAACTCCCTTTAGGTTTGCAGCCGCAAATTTTTAGAGGTAATATTAGATGCCATTACTATTTC
>CAIMUP010000119.1 GCA_903844645.1 uncultured Bacteroidota bacterium | reverse complement strand
GGTTGCTTATAATTATAATTGGACAGGTCCAAATAGTTATACCTCAACTGTTCAATCACCGAGTGGTTTGGCAGCAGGTGCATATACAGTAACAGTTATTGACGCAAATGGTTGTTCAAGTATAGCAAGCATTACCTTGTCGCAACCTACCGCTTTAACTTCAGGAGTCGTTGCTTCCACTTATGTTGGTGGATATAACATTAGTTGTAATGGAGGAAATAATGGTTCAATAACCTTAAGCTACAGCGGTGGAGCTCCTGTTTATGCATTTAATTGGACTGGGCCTAATAGTTTTACTTCTACAGCTCAAAGCCCGAGTAATTTAATTGCGGGAACTTATAATTTAACTCTTACAGATGGTAATGGTTGTACAAGTCTAAACACAATTACTTTATCTCAACCTACCGCTTTGAGTTATTCAACATCTCAAGTAAATGTTACTACATGTTATAGTAACAACAATGGCAGTATATCTGTAAATTCAGCTACTGGTGGGACACCAACATATTTATATTCTAATGATGGTGGTATTTCGTATCAGCCTTCATCATTATTTGCTAACTTGACAGGTGGTGCTTATTCAATTGTCCTCAAAGATGCTAATGGTTGTACAATAAGTAGCACTGTAACAATTACAACTCCTACTGTCGTTACTCTATCTACAGTTGTCACTAATGTGCAATGTAATGGTGGATCGAATGGTCAAATAGTTGTTACAGGTTCAGGTGGAACAGGTGGTGGATTTACTTATTCGGATAATAACACTAATTATGGTGGTTCTGGTGTGTTTGCTTCATTGGCTCCTGGAACTTATCCAATAAGTGTTAAGGACGGCAATAACTGTTTAAGCGCAATTGTTAATGTTACTGTCACTCAACCTACCTCTGTTACATTTACTGTTACACACGCTGATTTGACTTGTAATAATAATAATTCAGGATCAATTTCAATAGCTGCTTCTGGTGGCATAAGTCCTTATACTTATTCTGATAATGGTGGTGTAACTTATCCATTCTCATCTTCCCCAATTACAGGATTAGCTGCTGGTGCATACACTGTAAAAGTTACAGATGCTAATGGATGTACAAGTACAATATCAACCAATGTTACTATTACACAACCAACAGTTGTTTCGTTCTCTAGCAGTGTAACTAATGTAACATGCAATGGTGGAAATAACGGTGCAATTTCAGTTACGGCATCTGGAGGAACAAGTCCTTACACATACTCTAATAACGGTGGTGGAAATTATCAATCTTCAAATTCTTTCACTGCATTAACTGCTAATTCTTATTCGGTGGTTGTGAAAGATGCTAATGGTTGTACAATAAGTTCTAATGTTACGGTTGCTCAACCGACGGCAATTGGAATTACAATCAACAGAACAGATGTTTCTTGTAATGGCGGAAGTACAGGCAACATTACAATCACTGCTAATGGCGGAACAGGAGGATATACATATTCTGATAATAATGGTTCAAGCTATCAAGGTTCAAACCAGTTCACTGGTTTAGCTGCAGGTTCTTATACTGTTGTTGTGAAAGATAATAGTGGATGTACTTCTTCATCGACAGTAACTATTACTCAACCTACTGCTATTAGCACTTCAGGAACAACGCACATCAATGTAAGTTGTAGTGGTGGTAATAACGGTCGTATCACAGTTCATGCAACGGGTGGTGCCAGTGGATATACATATTCAGATAATTGCGGTGGAGCCTACCAACCTGGTGTTGTATTTAATAACTTAGTCGCAGGTTCGTATTGTGTTTGGGTGAAAGATGCTAATGGTTGTACAAGTTCGACTACAATAGTAATTTCTGAACCTGCTCCTGTAACATTTACAACTACTCAAATTAATGTTGGTTGTACAGGAAATGGTAGTATAACAGTTACTGCTGCTGGTGGTACTCCAACTTACTTATATTCTGATGATGGTGGCAATTCTACACAATCGTCTAATGTATTTAACAACTTACCTGTAGGAACTTATACCGTCATCTTATCAGATGCTAATGGTTGTTCAAGTGTTCCGGCTGATGTTACTATCACGAATGCTACTGCTGTAACATTTACATCTTCTACTGTTAGCGTAAGCTGTAATGGTGGAAGTTCAGGAAGCATTACAATTACGGCAACTGGTGGTAATAGCCCTTATACTTATTCAGATAACAATGGAGGTAGTTATCAATCTTCAAATGTATTCTCTGGCTTAGCGGCTGGTAGTTATACTTGTATCGTGAAAGATGTTAATGGTTGTACCAGTGCTGCTGCAGTGGTTACAGTTACCCAACCTTCTGTTGTTACAATATCTCAAGTAATCTTTACAGATGTAACTTGCCATAACAGTACCGATGGAACGATTACCGTAACAGGTGCTGGCGGTACTGCTCCTTACACATATTCTGTGGATGGCGGAAGTAACTACCAAGGTAGTGCAGTATTCTCTGGATTAGCCGCCGGTAATTATTCTGTGATTGTGAAAGATGCTCATGGTTGTGTAAGTTCTGCTTCTGCGGTAACTATTAACAATCCTTCTGTTGTAACATTCACTACTGCGCAGGTAAATGTTAATTGTAATGGTGCTTCTACCGGTTCTATCACGGTAACAGGTTCTGGCGGTGCTGGTTCTTATACATACTCTAAGAACAATGGCGGTAACTACCAAAGTAATGCAACCTTTACCGGTTTAGCTGCTACTTCTTATACTATCGTTGTGAAAGATAACAATGGTTGCACAAGTGCTGCAACAGTAGTTACCCTAACTCAAAATACTGCTATCACCATGACAAACAATGTTACCAACGGTAACGGTTGTACAGGTGGATCGGATGTGATTACAGCAAGTGGAGGAACTCCAGGTTATACTTATTCTGTGGATGGTAACATATTCCAATCTTCAAATACCTTTAGCGGGTTGAATGCAGGAAACTATACGGTTACTGTTAAGGATGTAAATGGTTGTACAGGAACTTCTACTATCAACATTACTGCATCCAGCAGCGTAACTTTCACAACAACTATCGGTAATGTATTATGTAATGGAAACAGCACCGGAAGCATCACGATCATCGCCACTGGTGGTACACCTGCTTACACTTATTCTGATGATAACTACGGTACGCACCAGTCTTCAAATACCTTTACAGGATTGGCTGCCGGTAATTATACAATAGTAGTGAAAGATGTGAATGGTTGTTCGAGCACAGCGAACGTAAGCGTTACACAACCTACTGCTTTGGCGGCTTCTACGACCCAAACCAATGTATCTTGTAATGGCGCAACTGACGGAACGATTACCTTAACAAGGAGCGGTGGTGTAACACCTTACAGCTATAGCTGGACTGGCGGTGCAACCACTCAAAACCGTACCGCATTAGCTGCCGGAACTTATACCGTAACAGTTACTGACTTCAACGGTTGTACCATCACTGCATCGGCTACCATTACGCAGCCAGCAAATACTGCTGCAACCATCGTATTGGCTCCTTCATCGAATGTATGTCCAAGTAACTACGGTGCTCAAAGCGATACACTGACAGTTTCCGGTACATTCAGCACCTACTTATGGTCTAATGGAAATACCACGAACAGAATCATCGTAACCGTGGCTGCTACTTATACCATTACTGCTACTGCAGCTAATGGTTGTGTAAGCACCGCTACCCAAGTTATTACCAAAGATTGTCAGACCCCAACAGGCGAAACAGTTTCTAATATCGGTGCGAACCACTCCGCTACCATCTCTTGGGATTCTGTTCCTTGCGCATACAGCTACACGGTTCAATACCGCGTCGTAGGCTCTACCGTTTGGTCTTCATTCGCTATTCTCGGTTCTACAGGTGGTCATCACCGCGTATTCACGGGTAACAACGTGTTGGCAGCGAATACTACCTACGAATGGCATGTACGTAGCAACTGTAACGCTTCTTCGACAAATACATCGAACTATTCAGCAACGAATACCTTCACCACTATCGGACCAAGAGGCGCAGTGGTTGAGAAAACATTCAATGTGTATCCAAACCCAGCATCAGAACATGCAACGGTTAGATTCTCTGCTGAAAAAGAAAATGATCCATTCGCAGTTCACGTAACCGACCTTACCGGAAGAAACGTGTTGAACTTCAGTGGAACAACGACCGAAGGAGAAAATCAGTACGAAATGGATTTGAGCAATCTCGCCAAAGGAATCTATATCGTAGTCCTTGAACGCGAAGGCGAAACAAGCAAACAAAAGCTAAGCGTTCAATAACCTTAATTAAGTAATAAAGAATCCAGAAAGCCGGCTACTTTTAGCCGGCTTTCTTTTTTTAATAAAATAAAGGAAAAAAGCGAAATGGAATTCCAAATAACATTCATGGAAAACGAAAAACAAGGACTAATGGCGGTGGCTAATAAGTTTTTAGACACCTCTGAAAAGTTTTCAGACACCTCTTATAAGTTTTCAGACGCCTCTGAAAAGTTTTCAGACACCTCTTATAAGTTTTCAGACACCTCTTATAAGTTTTCAGACGCCTCTGAAAAGTTTTCAGACACCTCTTTAAAGTCGTTAGAATGGAATAATCGAATTAAATTACCTACTATTAATTAAATAAATAATATAATGTCAGAACACAATCCAACACAATTAGAATTTCACGTCAAGGAATTGGCAATAAATGCCAACTTGGCATCGAACCTGGTAGCCTACAAGATTCCTGTTGAAGAATTTGCAACTTTGGCAGGTCCAAAAGCAGCCTACGAAGGCTTTTATGCCGTAGCCAGTGAAGAACACAAGGCTACCCGAAACCACGTTCAGGTGGGGCAATTGGATGATGCAACGAAAACCTACAAACCGTTGTTGCAGCACATCGAGGCTGCATGGATTAAGAACAATCCATTCATCCCGAACAGCGTGAAAATAGCGATGTTTTGCCATATTGATGACCACGTTCGTCATCCCCATAATGGTCCGACAACGATTCCGGTAAAAAGCGGCTTGCCGGATATGAATACCCCGCGCCATGTTGGGTTTCATTACCGCGACAGTGCCACGCCAGATAAAACGGCAAAACCCGATGTGGATGATGTCTGCGAGGCATGGGTTTGCATCGTTCCGACTGACCCAGCCCTGCCGCATATCTTTAATTATCGTTGCGATTCTTCGACCGATAAATTGTCTGTCGCTTTCACCGAAGCCGAAGCAGGGAAAAATGTCATCATCCGCCTCTGCTGGAAAAACAACAAAGGACGTGGTGAATTTGGCGAAGATACCAACGTCATTGTTCCCAAGTAATAAAAGATTAAGTTTAAGATCCTCTCGGTGCGAATCGGGGGGATTTTTTTTGTTTAATATAATAAACCCCTTTCATCCGATATATCGGATTACCCAATTATAAGTAACATAAAAGTCTCTACGGGACTGAATTATGAAAGAAGTCTAATGCTCTCTGCCATGGATTTTTATCGCCTGTAATGACAAGATTATTCCGATAATTAACGACACAATCGCCCCAAAATACAGCCCCGGCAGTATCTGTAACATGACAAAGAAATCGTACGTCCCATGTAATGCCGCCGCAGATAATAAACCTACAAATAAATACGATTTCTGCCGATGATGAAACTTGGCAAGCCCCGTAAAATAGCCCATAATCACCCCAAAAGTAGCATGTGCAGGTACAGCAGTAAACATTCTTACAAACGCAATTTCCATACCGCCCCGCATCACGTAATGAATATTCTCCACCGTCGCAAATCCTAATGAAACCATCACGGAATAGGTAATTCCATCGTACGGTTCATTGAAGGCTTTGCGGGGATAAGCATACGCTCTCAAGAAAAAATACTTACACGATTCCTCCAACAACCCCGTGAAAACAAATGCCGAAAGCAGCGTATTCAGTATCGAAGAACGATCCTCATCAAACCCGAACATGTCAGGAATTCCCTCCAAATAGATCGCAGGAAGAATGCTGATACCGCCGAATACGAAGCAGAAAAACATAATTAGGCGAGGCTCTTTATCGAACTTGTCTTTCCAATAAACAAATACTCCAATCGCCACCGCCGGAGCTATGGCAAGAGCTAAGAGAAGTAAAACAAGAGGCATGATTTATGGGAGTTCGGGAGCTGTTTCCGAAGCAATCTCCAGAGTCGGATCAGGGATTTCTTCGGGCTTCGTTTCGGTAGCTTCAGTTGCCTCAATTTCTTTATGAAAAAAAGACTTTTGGAAAATAAGAATCAACGAAACACCGACGGTAATCGAAGAATCAGCAATGTTAAAAACAGGTCGAAAGAATTCAAAATCTTCCCCTCCCCATATAGGAAACCAAGTAGGAAAATGACCGTGAACCAAAGGGAAATACAGCATGTCCACTACGCTGCCATGTAGGAAACTGGCATAGCCATGCGCTGGGAATATCTTGGCTAATTCAAATTCATTACTCTGTGTAAAGATGACACCGTAGAAGGCACTGTCAATGATGTTACCAATAGCTCCTGCAAAGATTAATGAGCCACTGATGATTAAGCCTGTCGGGGATTTTTTCTTGATTAATGAAAGTAAATAATACCCTAATCCCATCACCACAAAGATGCGAAACAAGCTCAAGAATATCTTGCCATAAATTCCTGAAAACTCCATACCAAAAGCCATTCCGCTATTCTCAATAAAATGAATTTGAAACCAGTTGGCGAAGATGTTGATAGCCTCGTTTCTAAGCATATGGGTCTTCACCCAAATCTTAAGAACCTGGTCGGCTAATAATACAGAAAAAATCACTACAAGGGCTTTTCTCATAGTGATTTTTGATTATAATTAATGTGAAACAATAGCAAGAATTAATCTTTGTATTGCTGATTTTTAGCTTCGATACTTTGGGTAGTATGTGGCACAGCACGCAGACGCTCCGCAGGAATTAACTTGCCCGTAACACGACAAATACCATAAGTCTTATTCTCGATACGAATCAGCGCATTCTCCAATTGTTCGATGAACTTCTTCTGACGAATAGCCATCGTGCTCAATTCCTCTTTCGCCAAGGAATCAGAACCATCCTCCAACATTTTGAAAGAACCACCGGTATCATCGGTTCCGTGATTATTAGGGTTCGTCAGCGTATCCTGCATGGAGGTTAATTCCTTCCTTGCTTCCTCTAATTTCTTGTTGATGATTTTGCGGAATTCAGCAAGTTCCTTGTCGTTATACCTCGTCTTTTCGTCATTTGAAGTTATTGGCTTTGCAGCAACTTTTTTAACTGGTACTGCCTTTACCGCAACCTTCTTTACTGCTACTGCTTTTGGTTTTGCAGCAACTTTCTTAACCGGTACTGCCTTTGCCTTTACCGCAACTTTCTTTACTGCTACTGCCTTTGGTTTTGCCGCAACTTTCTTTACCGCTACTACCTTCCCCTTTGTCGCCACTGCCTTTCCTTTTACTTCTTTAACTTTTGCTTTTGCCATGTTAAATTTTATTAATTAATATTAGTGTTTTAATTGTTTCATCCACCTCTACCATATCTGCGTTTTTATCTGTAATCTCATCTACCAATTTAAGCTCGTTTGCCAAAATTTCGGTGCAAATATATATTTTATTAGTTAAAACCGCACTGACGATTGCATCATGAGTCTGAATCTTGACATTAATCTTATCAGTAACCTCAAAGTTTTTATCCTTTCTGAGGTTCTGGATTCTATTGACAAGTTCCCTGGCGATACCCTCTTCACGAAGGCTTTCGGTGATGTTTACATCCAATGCTACGGTCAGACTTCCGATATTTGTAACCAACCAACCCGGGATATCTTCAGAGATGATTTCAACATCAGAAATTGCGATTGCTACTGATTGATTATCTATATTTAAATCATAAGTCCCATTCTTTTCAATCTTGGAAATATCCTCTTGATTGAATTGAGTAATTGCTGCTGCAACTTGCTTCATCTTTCCTCCTACCTTTGCACCTAATGCTTTAAAGTTAGGCTTAATCTTCTTAACCAAGAAGCCGGATGTATCGGTGATATATTCCAGTTCCTTGACATTAACTTCGGACAAGATTAATTGCTTGACGGCATCCACCTTATCCTTAAACTTAATATCCAAAACAGGAAGCAATATCTTATTCAAAGGCTGGCGAACACGAATATTTACTTTCTTCCTTAATGATAGAACCATGGAAGAAATCTGTTGAGCCAATTCCATTCTCTCCTCCAAATCTTTATCAACCAAAGCTTCATTAAATTGTGGAAAATCAGCAATGTGAACAGAGGTAGCTTTTTGTTTATTGGTAATGGAATTCAAATCAGAATACAAACGTTCGGAGTAAAAAGGAGCTATCGGAGACATAAGTATAGCAAGGGTTTCCAAGCAAGTATATAATGTTTGATAAGCAGCGATTTTATCCTGCTCATATTCACCTTTCCAGAAACGACGACGTGATAAACGAACATACCAATTACTCAAATAATCATTGGTGAAATTCTGGATGGCTCTTGCTGCTTTCGTGGGTTCGTAATCGGCATAACATTCATCAACAAATTTCATCAATGAATTCAATTCTGACAGAATCCATCTGTCTAATTCGGGACGATTATTAATCGGAATATCCTGCTCTGAATAATTGAAATTATCAATGTTTGCATAGAGAGCAAAGAAGTTATATGTATTATATAAAGTCCCGAAAAACTTCCTTTGCACTTCGGTGATTCCTTCCAGATTAAACTTCAAATTATCCCAAGGCTGGGCATTGCTGATCATATACCAACGAGCTGCATCGGCACCATATTTATCAATGGTTTCGAAAGGATCGGCAGCATTGCCAAGTCGCTTCGACATCTTGTTTCCATTCTTATCCAAGACCAAACCATTGGAGATTACATTCTTAAAAGCAACAGAATCAAAAACCATTGAAGCAATAGCATGTAAAGTAAAAAACCATCCACGGGTTTGGTCAACACCTTCTGCAATAAAATCAGCAGGGAAACTCTTCTTGAACTCCTCAACATTATCAAAAGGATAGTGCCATTGCGCATAAGGCATCGAACCGGAATCAAACCAAACATCTATCAAATCAGATTCGCGAACCATCATTTCTCCTATCGAAGAAACCAAAATGATGGTATCAACATAGGGTTTATGAAGATCAAAAGAATTATAATCTTCAAGATTCTTCAATGAATTATTCTTCATGAAACCAGCCTTAACCGAAGCATCAATTTCATTCTTTAAATCCTCCACAGAACCGATACATTTCAACTCGCTTTTATCTTCATTAGCCCAGATAGGAAGCGGTATTCCCCAGAAACGTGAACGTGATAAATTCCAATCAACAAGATTCTCCAACCAATTGCCAAACCTTCCTGTACCGGTAGATTCAGGCTTCCAGTTGATGGTATTATTCAACTCAATCATTCGCTGTTTTACGGCAGTAGTCTTCACAAACCAAGAGTCCAATGGATAATACAAAATCGGCTTATCCGTCCTCCAGCAATGAGGATAACTATGCTCGTATTTCTCAACTTTGAATGCCTTATTCTCAATCTTTAATTTCTTAACAATGGATACATCCACAGGCTCATAATCGGGAGCAGATTCATCGGCATCATTATAGTTTTTTACATACCTACCGGCGAAGTCAGTGACAGCATCTACGAACTTCCCTTGCTTATCAACCAAAGTCAATGAACCGATTCCATTCAACTTCGCAACACGAAAGTCATCAGCCCCAAAAGATGGCGAAATATGAACCACCCCGGTACCATCTTCTGTTGTAATAAAATCCCCGGCAATAACTCGAAACGCATCTCCATTATCGGGCTGAACATAAGGCAATAACTGCTCATATCGAATCCCCAATAAATCCTCGCCCTTCATCTCCTCAACTACTTTATAAGGAATATTTTTGTTGCCATGTTCGTAGTCTTCCATCTTCAAATCCTTATTGATTTCCGGAAAGTACTTATGCATTAATTCCTTCGCCAGAATGACATAAATCGGGAAGTAGGTATATTGATTAAACGTCGCAACTTTAATGTAGGTAATGTCCTTCCCGACCGCAAGTGCAGTGTTAGAGGGCAAAGTCCAAGGAGTAGTCGTCCAAGCAAGGATGAATTCATTGTCCTTACCGATGACCTTAAATTGGGCAGTAACCGTGGTATCTTTCACCATCTTGAAAGTCCCTGGCTGATTCAATTCATGCGAGCTTAACCCCGTACCTGCAGCAGGAGAATAGGGCTGAATGGTATATCCCTCATACAACAATCCCTTATCAAATAACTGCTTCAACAACCACCAAACCGTCTCAATATATTTATTATCGAAAGTGATATAAGGGTCATCCAAATCCACCCAATAACCCATCTTCCGCGTCAGGTCATCCCACACATCCTTATACTTCATCACCTCCCGGCGGCAAGCTTTATTATAATCCTCGACAGAGATGGTTTTTCCAATATCTTCCTTCTTAATCCCAAGTGTTTTCTCGACACTCAATTCAATAGGAAGCCCGTGTGTATCCCAGCCTCCCTTACGCTTTACCTGGAAGCCTTTCAGCGTTTTATAACGGCAAAAAATATCCTTAATAGCACGAGCCATCACATGATGAATTCCCGGCAAACCATTCGCCGAAGGAGGTCCTTCATAGAATGTAAATGTCGGCTTGCCCTCACGATTCGAGATACTCTTTTCAAATACTTTCTCTGTCTCCCAATAAGCTAATATTTCCTTGCTGATAGCCGGAAGGTCGAGGTTTTTATATTCTTTATATTTAGACATAATTCGCTTTTAAGGGCGGCAAAAATAGCAAAATTTTCGTGGGTTTGGCATAAGATAATAGAGTCGGGGCAAATTCCTAAAAGCCGGAGCATACCCCAAATCCTGATTAAGTCCCTTTTTTTCCGCAGGAGCATGGGTTTTCTCCCAATTCTTGCCTTTTTAATAATTTAATATAATACCATACTATTATGCAATATGTATTTTATTATGATGAATATTTTTGTTATTAAATCAATAATATTAATAAGTTGAATAATAAAGGGGCAACTCCTATTCATTCATAATAATAGAAAATGTGTCAATTGGTACGTTCCGACCTGCAAAAAATTTGTTTTTTTTGCAGATCGGGAGCTGGAAGTCTGCATAAAAAACAATTTTTATGCAGACTTCCAGCTCCAAGTCTGCATAATTTTCTTCCAAAATGCAGAGTTGGAGCTCCTGATCTGTAAAAATTTTGTCAAGAATGCAGAGTAGGAGTTCCCAATTCGACACCTTTTCAGAAAACTAAAAGATTTGGAGTTGCCTAAATATTAACTTTTTAAAATTTTATTCCCTGAAAAACTTGCCTCGGATAAATTTCATTGCTGGACGTTCCACCCCGAATGCCACGATGGTAGAAAGGATCAAAATCAGGAATCCTGTGATGAGGATTTCCAAAAAGATGTTCGTGATTCCGTGATCATTCAGGAAATTAATCACCTCATAACCGATGTATTGATGCAGCAAATAAAGTGAGTACGAGATGATGCCGATGAAGTAGGAAACCTTGCCACGCATGAATCGGAGCTTATCAATCAAGAACAAATACAGGATGAAATAGACAAAGATAATGACCATCGTTTCCTCTGTTTTATTGATGATAAAATGAACAACGAGGGTTAATAAAAGGAGTACATATTTTCTCTTTTGCGATGGGTCTTTTTTTAATTGATAAAAGAGAATGCCACCGAAGAAAAGGGTCCCGTTTTTTAATAATGGGAGGTAGAAATTCAAGTTACTTGGCTGCTGGTCGCTATGCAGGATTTGTAATCCGGCACTATAATAATTTAATAGCATAATCCCCATCCAGATAATGCCGATACGCTCGATATGCCTTTGTTGCTTTGTAATAAAGACCAAAAATATTAATAAATAAAAACATAATTCGACCGCCAAAGTCCAATAAACGCCATCAATATCCTCGATCAAGAACCAGTGTTGCAGCATCGTGAGATTGATTAAGAATTGATTTAATGTTATGGTATGAAAAGCATAATACGGACTGCTATTGACCACCAAAGTAGTGAGCAAAATACACACCCAATAGCCGGGATAGAGCCGCGAAAACCGCGAGATGATAAAATCTTTAGGGTGCTTGGCTTTATCTAATGTCATAAAGATTAAAAAGCCACTGATGACGAAGAAAAAATGTACCCCATACCGCCCATATTCATTGATAACATAGTACCAATCCTGCCATTGATTCTTATCATAAATATATTTCGTGTAATGATGCAGCAATAGGAGAATGGCGCAGATACCTCGGATACAATCTATCTCGGTATAATGGTTTTTATCGGATGGTTTTAGCTGGACCATTGTATTATTATTCTTGGTGGGCGAATCTACAAATTGTTTATCAGGATATGGGCGATGTCTTTGAATAATCCTAAATTCGCAACCTCAATTTTTAATCAAATTATGAAGAAGAATATTTCAATCATTGGAGCAGGGCTGGTAGGATCACTGCTTTCTATTTACCTTGCCAAGCGTGGGCATAAAATATCTGTCTATGAACGCCGCCCTGACTTGCGAACGAACAGGATTTCGGCAGGGAAGTCTATCAACCTTGCCCTTTCTGACAGGGGATGGCGCGGGCTGGAAGGAATTGGGATTGATGAAGAGATTCGGAAGGTGGCAATCCCGATGAATGGACGCATGATTCATAATCTTAACGGACAAATTAATTATCAACCCTACGGAAAAGAAGGACAAAGTATCTATTCCGTATCCCGCGGTGGCTTAAATTGTAAATTAATGGACCTTGCCGAACACTGGGACAATGTGAATTTCTTTTTTGAGGAACGATGTACGAACATTGACTTGGCAGAGAACGTAATTCACTTTGAGCATCAAGGCACGATGAAGAAATCTTCCATCAAAAGCGACCTTATCTTCGGGGCTGACGGTGCTTTCTCTGCCGCAAGAATGCCGATGCAGATGACGGATCGCTTTAATTATTCCCAACACTACCTTGACCATGGCTACAAGGAATTGATGATCCCCGCTACTGCCGATGGCTCTTGGAGATTGGAGAAAAATGCCCTCCATATCTGGCCCCGCGGCAGCTATATGCTCATTGCGTTGCCTAACTTAGACGGGACCTTTACCTGTACCCTCTTCTTTCCGTTTGAGGGGGAGAATTCGTTTGCCTCTATTACTAATGAATCGGAGTTGTTGGAGTTCTTCCATCGCATCTTCCCTGATGTGGTGGAATTAATGCCTACTTTGGTGAACGATTACTTCACGAATCCTACCAGTTCCTTAGTTACCGTGAAGTGTTTTCCGTGGGGTTATAAAGATACGATGATGCTGATTGGCGATGCTGCCCACGCTATCGTTCCTTTCTTTGGGCAGGGGATGAATTGCGGCTTCGAGGACTGTTCGGTGCTGAATGAATTGATGGATTTGCACGGTGATGATTGGACGACTTGCTTGAATGAATTCCAACATGCCAGAAAGCCCAACTCTGATGCTATTGCTGACCTCGCAGTAGGGAACTTCATTGAAATGCGAGACCTCGTGGCGGACGATAAGTTCCTTCTTCGGAAAAAGATAGAGGCGTACCTAAACCAACAGTTCCCTGATAAATGGATTCCGCTTTATTCTATGGTTACCTTCTCTCAAATGCCCTATTCACAGGCGATGCAGGAGGGCAAGCGTCAGGAAATCATCATGAGAAACATCATGGATCTTCCCGACTTGGAGGAAAAATGGAATTCCGATAACAAGGACTGGCTCCACAATTATATTAATTAAACTACTTACCACGTTACCCATCCTTATGACGAAACTTTTTTGCAAGGACGATTATACCCTCCCCGACATTCGGGGCAACTGGCGCAAAGCATGGAGCAGCCTCTCCTTCCGTGTCGAATTAATCGTGTCGTTCCTGCTGAACATCGCCTTGGTTCAGTTTGTGAATTGGTACTTTCCTTTTATCCAGACCCGCGAAGGCAGCTTAATCAACGACCCTATCTTGAACCTGATTCAGCCTCGCGACCTTTCGTGGTGGACGTTCGGTTTTGAGTACTTCGCAGTGATCGTTGGGCTGACTTATGTCGCGTTCCGTCCTAAGCAAATGGTCTTACTTTTTGAAACCGTCTTCCTCATTACTTCCACCAGGATGTGCACCCTTTATTTCATTCCCTTAGAGCCTCCGATAGGGCTGATTCCGTTGGCAGACCCTATCCTCGGGAGGTTCGTTTATTCAGGAAACCTGATTACGAAAGACCTCTTCTTTTCCGGTCATACCGTGATGGTGTTTATCATGTTCCTCAATGTCCGGCATATCTGGTTGAAGATTATTTTCCTCTTGCTCACCATCTCGGTCGGGGCGTTTGTGGTGATACAACATGTTCATTATTCCTTCGATGTGTTGGTTGCGCCATTTTTTACGTGGATAGCGTACAAGATAGTGGACACGGCGCATCAGTAAAGCACTGAAGCCATGACTAAAGCTCTGAATATCGGTATTCAGGGCTTTTGTGAATCTACTTATCCTATTATTACTACCAAAAGATTGTCCCTCCGGGACTACAATATTACATGATTCAACATGGGCATGTGGTATAAATTATACAAGTGTTATCCCCCTCCTTGTTTCCGGTTATCAAAACCATGATTCTTTAATCAATTCTATTAAAGGACAAAACGCCATCACTAAAGATAGTACCGGAAAAATAGAGTGGGGTGGTATGCCTTTGCTGCATAATACTATTGTGCCGATGTATAGTGGTGCACCGAGCGACCATGAGCAATGGAGTGTTTATTTTCGTGGTCAGAGTAGGATGGATAATTCTAATAACCCTGTGGATGTTGGGATTGGGTATCAGGAAACAGTTGGCTTGAAAGCCAAACTCGATGTGAAGGATTCTACCTTTGGTACTGGGGATTTTAATTATGTGAATCAGTATGCGGGGAGGTTTTATCAGACGGGGAACTATTCTAATCATGGTGATGATATGGTGGGTGTGGCGGGTATTACGGATGTGGTTCATGCTGATGATAATTCGAGTAATTTTGGCGGAGATTTTTCTGCAACGAATTCCAAGATTAATAATGTAGGTGCAAGGGCTACCGCCAGTTGTGCATTGGGTACTAACTATGGTGTACAGGGTTATGCTCTGGATGCCGGGACTACTACGGGTGTTTATGGGGAGAGTAACGGCACTACCTCGAGCATAGGGGTACAAGGTTATGCGAATGGTACTGCTACCAACTACGGTGTGTATGGCAATGCTGCCACGGGTGCTGGGGTACTTTCTTATGCAGGATATTTTGATGGGGATTTGGCTTATACGGGTGCTTTGATTTCTATTTTTGATTCTATGGTTAAGCAAAACATTCACCCTATCACGAATGCACAAGCTATCCTTAACCAAGTGCATCCTAAAGTATATAATTTCGATACTGCACAATATGGTTATATGTATATGAAAGGCGGCACGGAATATGGAGTATTGGCGCAGGACTTACAAAATGTACTTCCTACTGCTGTAAAGAATTTGGTTCAGCCAGGGGATTCCATCCACCCACCGATGCACCTGAAGGGTGTTGATTATATAGAGTTTATACCTTTGTTGATTCAATCGAATCATCAAATGGATTCTACTATTCAGGCATTGCAAAGCCAATTAATTGCCTTACAGAATTGTTGTGATCAGCGTAATCCTCCTCCTAATTCCATTAAACATGGTGATGGTGGGGATGGGGATAATGGGGATGGTGGTTCTTCTGAAAAGAGAGTAGGGACTGGGAATATTCATTCGATTGAATTGAGTAGTGAAGGGAGCACTCCTATGATTTTTCAAAATATACCGAATCCTTTTAATAGTGGTGGTACTAAGATCAGGTACTTTGTGCCGGATAATACGAACAATCCAATTATTGCCTTCTATGATGAGTTTGGATCGCGAATAAAAGTTTTTTCAATCGTAGAAACAGGAATGGGTGAATTGGATGTTACAGCTACTAATCTTTCGAGCGGGGTATATTCATATAGCTTGATTATTAATAATAAGGTGATTGACACCAAGAAGATGATTTTCCAGAAATAGTTTTAGCCCCACCCCCTGCCCCTCTCCTTTATTGCTCGAGACTTATCGGCAGGGAGAGGGGAAGGTGTTGTGAGGTAAGATAATAAAAGAGTAAAGAATCCTATGAGAACCCTACCCTTCCGCATACTCACCATCTTCGGAGCAGCAATAACAAAAGAAGAATACTTACATAAAAAAATTGTGTATAAAACAGTAGGCAAAGAAGATATTTTATTCAATATCTCCGATGTGGTCTATGGTTTGGCAAGTGGAGACTATACCACCCTCTACCTGAAAGATGGAAGGAAATATACCTACTGCCGAGGCTTCAGTAAAGTAGCCCTCTGGTTTCCTATCAACTTCTTCGATTGTTATTCCCGTGGAGAACTAATAAACAAAACACTTATCAAAAGCCACACAGGGCGTTACCATGAAGTAGTTTCAATTTTCCTCCCCCTCGATTGGATTTCCGAAGTATCTAAAAAACAACGCAGCAGATATTTAGATCTCGCCGACAAAGAAATACTCATAAAAAAAGTAACCACGACAATAGAAAAACTACTCATCCGTTGGAGAAAATCAGAAAGAAAAAAGAGGATTAATTACTAAAAAATCTCCTTTTATCAAAAATTAAAACAAGCCATCACCCTCCTTTTTACCATTCAAGGAACGATTTTTACCACTCAAACAATAGATCAGAAAAAAATTTGGTCAGTAAATATTTAATCCCTAATTTTGTTTTGTTGTTAAGATAAGAACAAGAAAAAACAGAAAGTAAAAATTAAAAAATACGAACATGACAAAGATTCAAAAAGATAAACTGACAGCCGGAGAATTAGCAATGAAATACCTCGCGGATAACCCTCTAATATGGGCTTCAATCGCCGATATAGGGACATATAAAACCCAAGGCGATGCGAAAATTATTACCATTAATTCCAATGCCACCATTCAAAACCAAAACAACAAAGGCAGAACAACAAACAAAGAAGTTAAAAGAGAAGATTTGGAATTATCTGCGCTGGTAGTCATCAATAAATTTGATGGGTCTGTTTATGCAAAAACGCATATAGCATTAAAAGCGTTAATATTCCGAACCCCATCCCAGTTAAGTGCCATGACCCCAGATGACTTAATAAATTTTTGTTCATCCATTGTTACCAATATTCCAAGTCCCATTCCTACAGCCCTCGCCACATCATGATTGGTAGCTGCCGACATCACTTTAGTTTCTACAAATGTTTTAGGATTTAACCCCATCAAAGCCGACCCAAAAGCTGCCATAGCACAAAGAAAAGCCGCCACCCAAACCATGCCTGGCAATATCAAAAATTTAACAAGTGTTATCGTTGACATCAGTAAATTGATGATAAACCTCATCTCAAATAATAATTTTTATAACGGTTGGTTCACCACAATCGAAGTTTATAAAACAGGTATTCATTACACCCGGAAATTTGGCGTATTACCCTCCTTAGCAACCTTCGGATGGACAAAGGTAATAAAAAACAGCGCAATAATAAATACTTCCACGTTAGGAAATATAAGAATAGGAGGAGGCAAGAAAATTACTGATGTTACCGAATGGGTTACTCTCACTCCCGGTGAAGAATATTTGAACTTCTTTGGACCCGAAATTATAGTTCAAAGCCTTTTCCCAACAGGAATAACCAAGTATGAATTGCACAGCAAATCACAAAAAGGAAAGCGATTGATTTAATCCTCACAGTTTCACAAAAAGCGGTACAAAAAGTGCCGCTTTTTTTAGTTGATAAAAGGAGAAAAATGCTCAGGGAAATCGTTTTGTAATGAATTTTTTAGTATGTTTGCAAACTCAAATAAGAAAAAACGTAATAAAAAACAACGATGATCAAAGGCTACCAGATACTCAAGTCGCAATTCCAATCCTCCAATACCATGTATTTCGAGGCACTGAAAGAAGGCACGGATAAGAAGTTTTTAATTCAGATTCCGGATGCCGATTTCCCCACTTTGGATGATTTGGTGAGCCTCAAGAATGATTATGAAATCACCAACTCGAACCACATGTACGGCGTCTTGGAAAGTTATGACATGGTGAAATATCAAGGCGGCTTCGCGGTCGTGAAAGAGTATTTTAATGGTATCCCCTTGATCAAACATATCGAAGAAAAGCCTGTTTCGATACCCTCTTTTCTGGATTTAGGAATCCGGATGGCGACCATCCTGTCAGCAATTCATGAAAAGAAAATCATTCATAAAAATTTTAATCCTTTTAATATCCTGATGGGTTCGGAGAGCATGAAATTGAAGATTTGCAACTTCGAAATCTCTACCACGCTCGCCAAAGAACTGTCCGAATTGAGCCATTCAGAAGCTATCCGCGGGTCCTTGGCGCATATCTCTCCCGAACAAACAGGGAGGATGAATCGGAGCATAGATTATCGTACCGATTTCTATTCTTTGGGCGTTACCTTCTATCAAATGCTGACGGGCAAACTGCCTTTTGTTTATGACGATCTGATGGAATTGGTACATGCCCACATCGCGAAAGCCCCCATCGCCCCTGATGTTTTGAATCCCCTTATTCCAAAAGCCATTTCGGATATTGTGATGAAGTTAATGGCAAAAAATGCCGAGGACAGGTATCAAAGCGCGGAAGGAATCAAAGCCGATTTGGAGGAATGCCTGCTGCAATGGAACACGACCGGCAAGATAGGCATCGTGAAGATAAGTAGTAGAGATCATTCGCCAGTTTTATCTATCTCCGAGAAGCTTTATGGTCGTGGCGACGAGATCGTGAACCTGATTTCTTCGTTCGACAGAATCAAAGATAGTGGTGTCGAGATGGTGCTGGTAGCGGGGTATTCCGGCATTGGCAAAACCAGACTGATCAATGAAATCCATAAGCCCATCGCCAAGCAAGATGGGTACTTTACCTCTGGCAAATTCGACCAATATAATAGAGATGTTCCATACAGTGCATTCAGCCAGGCATTTGGGTCATTAGTAAGGTTGTTATTAACCGAAAATCAGGAGAACATAGGACAATGGCAACAAGATATTCTGGAAGCCCTCGAAGGCAATGGACAAGTGTTAATTGATATTATTCCAGAATTGGAATTGCTGATAGGGAAACAACCACAGGTATTGAAGTTGGGGTTGAGCGAAACGAAAATCCGGTTCTTTAATCTCTTTCAAAAGCTGCTAAGGATATTGGCGACGAAGGAACACCCATTAGTTATCTTCGTGGACGATTTGCAATGGGCAGATTCCGGTTCATTTGAATTGATACATACGTTGCTCACCGATGCATCCATCAACAATGTTCTTGTACTCGGTGCATACCGCGACAATGAAGTAAGTCCTTCACATCCTTTAATGATGGAATTGGAACGGTTAGCTAAAGAAGCCCCGAATAAAGTAAATACCATTACCCTGAAAGAATTAGACAGTGAACAAGTGAATCAGTTTATCGCAGATTCCTTACGTCAGAATGCCACTAATACTAAAGAGCTGACCGACTTGGTCATGAATAAAACTCATGGTAATCCTTTTTTCATCAAACAATTTGTCCAGACATTAGCCCAGCATAAATTAATCTATTTTGACCTACTTTCTCTCTCTTGGAAATGGAATGCCGATGGTATCGGGAAGATGAATGTTACGGATAATGTGGTAGATTTGGTGGTGAATAAAATCCAACAACTATCGAAGCCAGCACAGAATATTTTAAAGCATGCTTCTTCTATCGGGAATAGTTTTGACATAGGAACATTGTCTATCATTGCAGAGAAATCGGAAAGCGAAGCCGCAAATATTCTATGGGAAACCGTGCAGGAAGGCTTCATTAATCCTCGAGGCAAGTGGTCTAAACATTATAAAGATGAGTTGTGGGAAGAAATAGGTATGAAAGAAATCACCAAAGAATTTACCTACTTTAATTTTCATCATGACAGGATTCAGCAAGCAGCCTATTCCCTGATTCCAGAAACAGACCGGAAGAAAGTCCATTTAAGAATAGGGAGATTGCTGCTTAACAAACTTTCCGAATCTGAAATCAATGACAATATTTTTGACATTCTCGGTCATCTGAATTTTTCTAATGAATTGATTACAGATAAAAAGGAACAAGAGAAAATAGCGAAGCTTAATTTCAGAGCTGCGGAGAAGGCGAAAAACTCTAATGCCTATCAAGCAGCTCTCAATTGTTATCAATCCGGAATGGATTTATTGGAACATGATAAATCATCTGATCTTTATAAAGATTTCCTTATCGCCCGTTCTGAATGTGAGTACCTTTGTGGTAATTACGAAGAGTCGGAAAAGATGTTTGACATTGCATTAGAAAATGCGGATACTAACTTGAAGAAAGCAGAAGTTTATGCCCGTAAAATGCAGTTGTATGAGAACACCCAACGTCATCAGTTAGCAATTGATTCGGCTAAGGAAGGCTTGGCATTGCTTGGTTTGGATTTACCTATTGATACTACCCCTGAACAAGTTTATGGAGAGCTGGGTGAGGTTACTACGTTGCTGAAAGGTAAATCTATAGGTAGCTTATTAAAGAATAAAAACATGAAGTC
This sequence comes from uncultured Bacteroidota bacterium, assembly GCA_903844645.1. Classification (GTDB taxonomy): domain Bacteria; phylum Bacteroidota; class Bacteroidia; order AKYH767-A; family JABDAW01; genus JABDAW01. Next base: position 17,441 of record CAIMUP010000119.1, on the reverse strand, counting down.
GCCAGAGCTTATGCTTACCATGAAGATTTTGATGAATCTTTGGGGTCCGTGTTATCTTTTACAAAAGCAAAACTTGCTTGTATTTTTTATTTTAAGGATGGTGAATCTTTCTGTGAGGAATGGTAATTCAATTGAATCAGCTGTGGCATTTGCTTTCTATGGATATGTTTTATCTGCACAGTTGAAAGACTTTAAGAATGGTTATGAATATTCTCGTTTAGGGATTAAGATTAATGAGAAGTTTGATGATAAAACCCTTCGCTCAAAAGTATTGGTTATTGCTGAAGGTTGTGTTTCACATTGGAAGGATAATTATTTCAAAGCATTACCGGGTCTCCGTATAGCTCATGATGTGGGTGTTGAATCTAACGATTTGATTTATGCAGGTTATGCTGTAACTTTCATCAACAGAAGCCAAATTTTTGGTGGCGAAAATTTAGAATCTGCATACAATAAAGCGAAAGGGTATGTCCACTTTGCAAGACAAATTCAATCCCCAGTTTCACTACATCAATTGCTTTCTATTACTCGGATGGCGGTTGCCCTTACAGGTAAGAAATATGAAGAAGATGTATATGGCGAATTCTCAGACCCTGATGTTCATTTCAAGTTCCTGATAGATTTTGCAGCCATCGGTGTTCAACTTACTCTGGCTACTTATTACATCTTCGATTCAGCGATTTATTATTACTTCAATGACTATGAAAAGGCTTATGAGTCTGCCGAGAAGGCGGTACCTTTGATGCCATCTGTTATTGGTTTACCGGAGTTTGGAGAGCATAACTTCTATCATTCATTAAGCATCATTGCCCTTTTGAATAAGAAAAAAAATCATAAGCCTGAAGCAGAAAAGGAATTACTTACAAAGTTGTTAGAAAATCAAAAGATGATGAACTTGTGGGCGAAGAGTGCTCCCGGAAATTTCAAAGCAAAATATCTTTTAATAGAATCGGAATTGGCGTTGTATAAAAAGAAATATGCGCGTGCTGCCGAACTGTATGGTGAAACTATTAATGAAGGGCGGAGTTCTAATTTACCACATGTTTCGGCTATCATCTTTGAGCGTTGTGCAGAGTTTTATTTCAACAAAGGCTTCAATGATATTGCCAACTTATTGATTCGTGATGCGTGGATGGATTATGGTCAGTGGGGTGCTATCGCGAAGGTGAAACAATTGGAGGCGAACTACCCTCAATTGGCGCAACTGTGGGAAAGCCACGATAAGGCTATGCGCAGGACAAGTTCCATGGGAATGGTCAGTTCGACAACTTCTTCCATGATAGATTTGCAAAGCATTTTTAAAGCCTCTACCAGCATTTCAGGGGAGGTGGTGTTCGAAAGATTGCTGGATAAATTGTTGAAGATAGTGATTGAAAATGCGGGTGCACAGAATGGATATATTGTCATGGTTCGTGATGAAAAATTATTCGTGGAGGCGGTGAACAAAATGGATGACGGTTCGCAGTTTAAGTTCCAGAATAATCTGTTGGAAAATGTTGTGGGCATACCGCATACAGTGGTACAATTGGTGTATCATACCAAAGAAAATTTAATCTTGAATAATCCTTCGGTGGATCAACGGTTCGCCAAGGACGCTTACATTCAGGAAAACAAACCCAAGTCTATCCTCTGCATGCCTATCCTGATGCAGGGAAAAGTGATTGCGATTATTTATCTTGAAAACAACCTTGCTTCGGATGTGTTTACCCCTTCGCGATTGGAGGTATTGAACTTGCTCTCAGGGCAGATGGCGATTTCTATTAACAACGCGTTGCTTTATGCTAATCTCGAAAATAAGGTTGCCGAGCGGACTATGGAGATTGAAAAGCAGAAGGAATTATTAGAAATAGAAAAGAATAAATCCGACTTATTGCTCCTTAATATTCTCCCTTTCGAGATTGCCGAGGAGTTAAAAAGAGATGGTAGATCCACCCCTAAGAAATACGAAAATGTCTCCGTCATGTTCACCGATTTTAAAGGCTTCACCCAAATATCCGAGCGGTTAGATCCTGAAACATTGGTGTCAAAAATTGACCAGTTCTTTGGCGAGTTCGACAGGATATTAGAGAAGCATGGCATCGAAAAGATAAAGACGATTGGCGATGCTTACATGTGCGTTAGCGGGCTGCCTATCGTTACCCAATCTCATGCCAAGGACATGATTAATGCCGCTCTCGAAATTCAGGATTATATGAACCTCCACAAAGCCGAAGCCGAGGCTCGGAATGAACATTATTTCGAGATACGTATCGGCATTAATTCCGGACCGGTAGTGGCAGGAGTGGTCGGCACCAAGAAGTTTGCTTTTGATATTTGGGGAGATACTGTAAATACTGCTGCCAGAATGGAATCCAATGCCGAGGTGGGACAGATAAATATCTCCGGTTCGACCTATGAACTGGTGAAAAACGATTTTGAATGTGCCTCACGAGGGAAAATTGAGGCGAAGCACAAGGGCGAAATAGAAATGTTTTTCGTCGGAGAAAGGAAAAACTAAGGTTTCAGAAATCGCCCTATCTTCCACCAAATATCGAGGAAGGCTAATTAAATTTTATTCTTCAAAATCTGGCAAGAGAAAAACCTGCCTGGAGGTTGAATCAATGGTCATTTTGAGAAATCTTCTGCTTTACACCTCAAAATCGAGTTTCATAACGGGAAAAAGGGACGACACAGACATTAGCGTGTTGCTAACACGTGTGAGGGTGTTGCTAACACGTGTGAGGGTGTTGCTAACACGTGTGAGGGTGTTGCCAACACGTGTGAGGGTGTTGCTAACACGTGTGAGGATGTTGCTAACACGTGTGAGGGTGTTGCTAACACGTGTGAGGGTGTTGCCAACACGTGTGAGGGTGTTGCCAACACGTGTGAGGGTGTTGCTAACATGAGTGGGGATAGAGATTATTTAATCCCAAAAAAAGAAACCCCCGTTAAACGAATAACGGGGGTTTCGAGGAAGCATCAGAGGCTTTTATTTTATCAGCATCATTTGCTTAGAATCTATCACCTTGTTGTCAATTGTTAATTGATACAAATACGTTCCGGTTGGGAGTGTTCCGCCAGAGATGATGATTTGTCCAAAGCCCGTTTGATCAATCTTGAAAGTATTCAATTTCTTTCCATCTAATGAATGAATCGTTACCGTCGCACCCTTCGCATTGGTAGGGATATAATAGCGAATAGTAGTATTTTCATTGAATGGATTTGGTTGATTTTGCTCTAAGAAAGGCGTAGCAGGGGCGGCGGTATTAGCACCTGTACCTGTTTGGAAATTGGTACAACATTCCGACAATGATTTCTCGAATGCATCCAAACGATTCTTCATCGCATCAATCTGTGTGCTCTGCGATTTCAGTGCATTCACTTCGGATTGAAGGTTAGTAACCTGATTTCCGAGGTCTGCAATTTGAGCGTCTTTAGCCTGAATTTGTTTTTGTTGCTCTTTAATAGAATTCACCGTAATGTAGAATAAAGCGTTGGCATTATAGTTCAAATAATCAGATTCTACACCAGTTTTAGGGTCTTTATATTTATAAGAACTTATCATATAAGGAGCAATTTTTTGCATTTCTTGAGCAATAATTCCTACATAACGATCTCCGGTAGGCATCCCTCCTTTTCCATTATAAGAGAACCAAACAGGATTAATTTTTTCCATAACATTCAATCCGTCTTTGAATTCTGTAACATCTTTCTTCAATCTTGCATCAGAAGTAATAATCCATGTAGAAGTACCTGGTTTGGCAGCAGCATCCAATGTAAGTTCTAATTGATACGGAGTGGTAGGTCTTCCAATCACCACATGATGATAAGGAATTGTAGTTCCATCACCACCGATAGACATGGTGTTCGATTGATTCACAAATGAACCTGCACCAAGCGCAATAGCGTTGATTAATGAATCAGCCATAGTGGCATTTTTTCCAATTGCGATGTTGTTATTTCCGGTAATATTTCTATACCCGGCACTGTCGCCTAGGAAGGTATTTCCATTTCCGGAGAAATTATTACTGCCCGACATAGTTCCCAGAAAAACATTGTTAGATGCAAGTTTGAAATTAGCCAAACCAGCTTTATAACCAATAAACACATTAGAATTACTTAGGGCAGCATTCTTTAATCCTGATTCCTCACCAAGGAACGTATTTCTTGAACCGGTCACATTATTTTTTCCGGAATTGGCACCTATGAAAGTATTATAACTACTGCCATTATTGATCGCTCCCGCAGAACTTCCAAAGAAAGAATTAGCAGAATCGGCAACAGAAAAATTACCGCTATTATCACCAGCAAAGGTATTGAAAGCACCAGTAATCAAACCTGCACCGCTACCTGAACCCATGAGGGTGTTATTGGAAGCAGAGTACAATGCCGAAGGATAGGTGCCGACAAAAAGATCTTGAGTACCATTAATACTAAGAACTCGGTTATCGTTAATTCTGTATGAACCTCCTATTCTTAGATTCGCCTCTCCGTTAATATCAAGAGCCTCTAATGGATTGGTAACACCAATTCCGACATTGGTTCCATTGTTATAAAGATTGATAGTAGGAGTCCAAACTGTTCCATTATAATAAAGTGTTTGTCCGAAGGCAGAGCCAGTAGTAAAGGATCCGGTAGCACCAGTAGCACCAGTAGGACCGATAGGACCTTGAGCACCTGTCGCACCTGTCGCACCGTTTGAACCATTAGTTCCAGTAGCACCAGTAGGACCAGTAAGTCCATCAATACCTGTAGGACCAATCGGACCAGTATTTCCATTAGCACCAGCAGCACCAGTAGCACCAGTAAAGCCTTGTTGACCTTGAACACCTGTAGGACCAGTAGGACCTTGAGGACCAGTAGGACCAACACCACCAACATCACCAGTAAGGTGAACATTCCAACTATTAAATGTTCCTGAACCAACAATTCTATCGATAGTTACATTAAGAGAATTGCCTGAAAAATTCGCAACTACGCCTTCCATGTAATTTGTCAGAGAATTAAAAATTCTTACTCTGGTACCAACATTGTAGAAATAATTACCATTGGTAAGAACAAATGTTTGGTTACCTGTAGCTATTGTATAAGATTGTACTGAAGAAGAATTATATCCAGGACCAGTAAAACCAGTTGCGCCTGTTGCGCCTGTCGGACCAGCAACTCCAGTAGGACCAACAGGACCTCCTGATGGACCTGTAGCACCCGTAGCACCCGTAGGACCAACAGGACCTCCTGATGGACCGGTAGCACCTGTTGCGCCAGTAGGACCTGTCGCACCGTTTGTTCCGTTTGTTCCATTAATACCATTTGTTCCGACAGGACCAGTAGGACCAACAGGACCTCCAGATGGACCTGTTGCACCAGTAGAACCCGTTGCACCTGCTACTCCAACACCTGTTGCACCAGTGGGACCAGCAACACCAGCAGCACCAGTAGGTCCAGCAACACCAGCACTTCCTGTTGCGCCTGTTGCGCCTACAGAACCAATATTACCAGTAACATTTATGTACCATGAATTGTATGAACCAGACCCAACTCTTAAATCTACATTAACAATTAAAACTCCTGTTGAAGAGTTATAAGAAGAATCAATACCTTCCATATAGATTGCTGTATTAGCTGAATCAGTAATCCTAACTCTTACTCCAGGTTGATAAGCATATTGAGAAGGGGTTAAAAGAGTGAATGTCCTTACACCTGGAGCTATCATCGTTACTGTTGTATGAGATTTACCACCATAACCAAGACCAGTAGGACCAATAGGACCACCACTTGGACCAGTAGCTCCTGTAGGACCAGTTGGACCTGCAGAACCAGTAGGTCCAGCAGAGCCATCATTTCCTGATGGACCAGTAGGACCAGTTAAACCAATTCCGGTTGCTCCGGTTGCTCCATTAGAACCGTTATTTCCATTCGCCCCGGTAGCACCTGTCGCTCCATTAGAACCGTTATTTCCATTCGCTCCGGTAGCACCTGTTGCGCCTGTCGCTCCATTAGAACCGTTATTTCCATTTGCTCCGGTAGCACCTGTTGCTCCATTAGAACCGTTATTTCCATTTGCTCCCGTAGCACCTGTTGCTCCATTAGAACCGTTATTTCCATTCGCTCCTGTAGCACCTGTCGCTCCATTAGAACCATTTGTTCCAGCAGCTCCTGTAGCACCTGTCGCTCCATTAGAACCATTTGTTCCGGCAGCTCCTGTTGCACCTGTCGCTCCATTAGAACCATTTGTTCCGGCTGCACCTGTAGCACCTGTCGCTCCATTAGAACCGTTTGTTCCGGCAGCACCTGTTGCGCCTGTTGCTCCATTAGAACCATTTGTTCCGGCAGCACCTGTTGCGCCTGTTGCTCCATTGGAACCGTTATTTCCATTTGCTCCGGTAGCACCAGTTGCTCCATTAGAACCATTTGTTCCGGCTGCTCCCGTAGCACCTGTTGCTCCATTAGAACCGTTATTTCCATTCGCTCCTGTAGCACCTGTCGCTCCATTAGAACCATTTGTTCCGGCAGCACCTGTTGCGCCTGTCGCTCCATTAGCACCGTTTGTTCCGGCAGCACCTGTTGCGCCTGTTGCTCCATTAGATCCTGCACCTGTGGCTCCAGTTGCACCAGCACTTCCTGTTGCTCCTGTTGCTCCAATATTTCCTGTAACATTAATTGCCCATGACGCAAACGTACCTGAACCTACAACCAAATCAACATTAACTGTATATGAAGATGTAGCAACATTTGTTATGGAACCTTCCATGTAAATTGTAGGGGTAATAGTATTAATTACTCTTACTCGCACCCCTGTTGTATAAGCCATGGTACTGGTTAATGAACCAGTTGTAAATACTTTTGAACCAGTACCCATTAATGTACTAGTTGCGGATTGAGCATTATATCCTTTCCCTGCAGCACCTGCAGCACCTGTATTTCCAGTTCCTCCAGTTGCTCCATTGGTTCCATTAGTACCTGCTGGACCAGTAGCACCTGTTGCGCCATTCGTACCGTTTGTTCCATTCGTACCATTAGTTCCTGCTGCTCCGGTAGCACCTGTTGCGCCATTCGTACCGTTTGTTCCATTCGTACCATTCGTTCCTGCTGCACCGGTAGGACCTACTGGACCTCCACTTGGACCTGTTGCTCCGGTAGGACCTGTTAAGCCAACACCGGTAGCACCTGTTGCTCCATTAGTACCATTCGTTCCGTTTGTACCATTAGTTCCTGCTGCGCCAGTAGCTCCTGTTGCTCCTGCTGCTCCGGTAGCACCTGTTGCACCGTTAGAACCATTTGTTCCGTTTGTACCATTAGTACCTGCTGCTCCGGTAGCTCCTGTTGCTCCATTAGAACCGTTTGTTCCGTTTGTACCTGCTGCTCCTGTTGGACCTGCTGGTCCATCATTACCAATCGCTCCGGTAGCTCCTGTTGCGCCATTAGAACCGTTTGTTCCGGCAGCTCCTGTTGCTCCATTTGTTCCATTAGTACCTGCTGCTCCTGTTGCGCCATTAGCTCCTGCCGAACCAGTAGCACCTGTTGCACCTGATGTTCCGACATTCCCTGCAACTTGAATTACCCAAGTAGTGAAAGAACCTGAACCGACTGCTACATCTACATTGACAACGTAAGACGATCCATTAACTGTTGTTATCGAACCTTCCATGTAAATCGGAGTACTTACCGAGTCAATGATTCGAACTCTCTCGCCTACTGAATAGGCGTAGGTAGAGGTTACGACGGTGGTTACAAAAGTCTTTGAACCTGTTCCAACTGCTACATTGGAGGCAGACTTGGCATTGTACCCTTTGCCTGTTCCTCCTGTTGGTCCCGTAGGTCCGGTTTGTGCCTGGGCGTTCATCATGATGAACAGTGCGAGGCACAGGATTAAAATTTTGTTTACTTTTTTCATTTGATTATTTACTTTTATTAATATTATTTATTTCTGGTTTTATACGTTTCATTTGCGCTGTTGCGGAGGCTCTGTTAATTTTCAACACTGCAAAAATACAGTTTTTTGGGGACATCTCCAAATTTCGGGTTGAACTTTTTCAAGATTTTCTTGGAAACCTTACTGTTTTTACAAGGATTTCTTAAAAAAGTCCAACTCATTCCACCTTGCCGGATGTTTGTTGATGTCCTTCTGAATGCTTCTGTTATGCTTTGAAAGGGTGGTTTTTATTCTCTTATAATTTCCTAAAAAAGCCTCCCGAATCTTACATCGGGAGGCTTTGTTGTTGCAAATAATTTATCTTTTTATTAAGGAGCGGGGACGATGGGGTCGAGATGGAAATCCATGGTCATTGTTTTGCCGGCTTGGGTTTTTATTGCTATTAATTTGGTTTGGAATCCGGGGCATTTTATTTCCCAAAAATCTAAATGGGCATGAAACTTCCGGAGTTCGTATTGGGCTAAAATATTAATGTCGGCGAATCTTAAATTTCTTTTGTTTTGGACGGTGGCATTATCCAAGGGGGTATTTTCCGGACCGCCTGTTACGACTCCTTTTAATACGGTATTGCTATGTCCGAGATGGTCTACCACGCTGGATGATTTCATGCCGAGAACGAAATCGGGATTGAGGATATCCCAGTGGCTTAAATTCAGTTTTATCAGCTTCTGGATGGCGATAATTCTGACATACGAGGTATGAATATCTACTCCTGCGACATGTGCTCCTGCTTCGATGGTGCTGGCGGCTCCGATAGAATTTTTGAAGAGCGTTGCTTTGGCAATTCCTGCATCTAAATTGGCGACGACGACATCGTATTCCTGGGTAAATAATTGCGGTAAAAAGGGAGTTACTTTTTCTTTTATTTTTTCGGCAAATCCGATGACATCGGCATCTTTCATCGAGATAATTTCGTCGTGGCGGATGGTCATATCTTCCTCCAGTTGAGTCATGGCGATCATGGCGTCCGGCGTTCTATTCAGCGGGTCGAGGGAGAAGGCGCGGACTTTGTTCATGATAGGGATTTCAAAATCTGCGAAGCCTACTTTCAACGACATTTTTCCTACCGTCGTTCCGTGATGGCTGACATCTTTTTGGGCTTCTTTTCCTTCGATATAATTGACCTCGACCAAGAGGGCAGCCATATTCCTTTTGAAGGGTGGGTATCCATCAATAATGGTCGCGTTTGTGGAGATATTGCAAAAATCCATTTGCTTGTGGTCTCTCGTAACCTCGTTGCTTTCGGTTTGTGTTAAAATGTGAGGCATAATTTTTATTTTTTTTAATTCTGTTTTTGTTTGGGGCTGCAAAGATTGAATTAAAATTTGGAATAAAGGGCATCGGGAGGGATAAAGTTATGAACATTATTTTAGATGACGAGGGAAAAATGGGATAATGTATTGATATAATGATACTTATGAAATGATAACTATTTCCTTTTGCCCAAAAAAAGTTTTCCTTTTAATGAAAAAAGTTTTCCTTTTGGGGGTAATGTATCTCCTTTTGGCGAAAAAAGTTTTCCTTTTGAGGAAAATAAATCTCCTTTTGGGGATGATGCAAATCCTTTTAGGGATGATGTTAATCCTTTTGGGGATGATGCAAATCCTTTTAAGGATGATGTGAATCCTTTTGGGGATGATGTGAATCCTTTTGGGGATGATGTAAATCCTTTTGGGGATGATGTTCGGCATTATGTATAGAATTTCCTAATTTTGCCCCACTTATTTACCATTAACTACCCCGAAATGACAAACCTGATAGCCTCTGATTTCAGAAAATTCTTCAATACCTCCGATGCCTTAAAAAAGCTGATTATTGTCAATGTCGCCATCTTTTTGGCGATAAGAATCCTGGAAGCCGTGCTTGCCCTTTTCACCTTCCCGACCGATATTTATCTGACCCTCATCCGCCATGTAATGCTGCCTGCATCCATCACGAAATTAATGCTCCAACCCTGGACTTTGCTGACCTATATGTTCGTCCACGAAGAATTTATGCACCTCTTCTTCAACATGCTCTGGCTCTGGGTTTTCGGACAAATATTTTTGCATTACAAGGGCGGCAAAATGCTCACCACGGTGTATGTTTTAGGCGGATTGTCCGGCGGAATATTGTATGTACTATCGTTTAATATCTTCCCCCTTTTCGCGAATTCCGTCCACGAATCGTATGCTTTGGGAGCCTCCGCAGGCATCCTCGCCATCGTTATCGCGACGGCAACTTATACTCCGAATTACTCTATCAACCTAATTTTTTTAGGAGCCGTACCGCTGAAATATATAGCCCTCTTTTCGGTAATGTCAGACGCAATAAGCATCCACACATCCAATGCCGGCGGGCATATTGCGCATCTTGGCGGCGCAGTATTCGGGTATTTTTATATCAAACAATTGCAGCAAGGAAAAGACTACGGCAAATGGTTTGAGAACCTATTGGAGGCGATAAAATCGTTCCTCAAACCGAAGCCAAAAATGCGGGTCGCACATAAACGCCCACTGACCGACGAACAGTTCAACGAGACTCGCAAAGCCCGCCAGGACGCGGTAGATCGCATCTTAGACAAGATAGCAAAATCGGGCTACGACAGCCTTTCTAAGGAAGAAAAAGAAACTTTATTCAGAGCCAGTAAATGAAATCCAAATCGAAGTTTTCGGTGTTGAATAAGATCATCCTTTTTCTTAATATCATTGCGGTTTCCGCTTTGTTAATATCAGAATCGGCGACCTACATTTGCCCGGAGAATTATTGGATACTCGCCATCTTCGGACTCGGGTTTCCGGTCTTGGTTTGTATGAATATTTTGTTTGTAATTTATTGGTTCATCATGAATAAGAAACGTTTTTTTTTAATCTCCTTTATCGCGATTCTGCTTGGCGCAAATACCTTGCTCGGCTTCGTCCAATATAATTTTAAAACCAAGTTCCCTGCCACGCATACGCCGGTGAAAATCATGTGTTACAATGTCCGTCTTTTCGATCTCTATAACTGGTGGCACAACCTCGAAACACGGTCTAAAATGTTCAATCTTTTAACCGATGAATCGGCAGATATTTGTTGCTTCCAAGAGTTCTTTAATTCTGAACGGGGAGCGTTTCATAACATAGATACGTTGACACAATTTCTTGCCGCCAAGAATGTCCATGTCGAATATACGGTGAACCTCCGCGGCACTGACCACTGGGGAATTGCCACCTTCTCGAAATATCCTATCGTGCACAAAGGCAAGTTGGAGTTTGTCGGTCGCACCTTTAATAATAGCTGTATTTTTACAGACATAAAGATTAACGATGACACGATACGGGTGTACAATATTCATCTGCAATCCATCAACTTCCTGAAGCGCGATTATTCGTTTATGGACAGCCTCATCGTGAAAGATAAAGACGAAGAAATAGAAGGCTCGAAACGGATTCTGTGGCTTCTGAAAAAGGCTTACATCAAGCGGGCAAAACAAACGGATATGGTAGCGGAACATATCCGGAACTCGCCGTATCCTGTCGTTGTTTGTGGCGACTTTAATGATCCGGCATCGTCGTATGCTTATCACCTTTTATCCCGCAACTTAAAAGATGCGTTCTGCGAGACAGGCAGGGGCTTTGGCGGCACCTACATAGGCAACTCGATTCCTTCCTTTCGGATAGATTATATCTTCCACGACAAGAAATTCAAGGCTTATGAATATACTACCATTCGCAAGCGATATTCTGACCACCGCCCTATCACTTGTCTGCTGGACCTGCATCCGGAATAGGACGCGGTTTGCGCGGTTTGCTTTGGAACAAATACCCTATCTTAAAAACGATAGCATCAAGAATATATTGGGTCTTCAGGTTATCATTAATCATTAATGTTTTAGAGTAATCGCCGCTTTTGTAATAGGTATTGATTTCATTATTTTTAGAGTCCCAGTGCCCTGTTTCATTACCATAAAGGTTTATTGAAGTCCCAATATCAACAATGATTTTCTTGCTCATAAAGGTTATGCCGATGGGTACTTGCACCATTTGTAGCGTTGAGGTTTCGTTATAAGAATATCGCCTTTGAATTCTGGTAGGAGGGGTAGTTCCAGAGTCTAGTGTGTTGTAATTGATCAGGTAGGATAATTCTTTGGTACTGTAATTAAATTTCAATCCGACATAAGGTCCGATGGTAAACTTATCCGTCGTCTTCGCCTTGATAAGATGCATCAACGAAACGCTGACATGGGTTACCGTCAGGGAGTTTCCGGTTGCCAGATTATCCATCACATTGTTTCCGGATTGTTCCCAAGCTTCGATAGCAGCGATGAAATTATTTTTAGAAATATACATGAAATTTATCTGTGGAGTTATCTTAAAATCGAGGAATGCATTATCCGTTTTGTCTTCGCTCATTTGATACGAGTAGTGCAGATTATTCCTATTAATATTAAACGCGCCGCCGAGTGCAATCGCCAACTTTCCTTTTCTTTTCTTGGGGAGCGAATCGAGTTTGGGGAGGATGGAAACGGTATCTATTTGAGGTTTCAAAACGGTCGAATCGTTGCTCCTGATACCTATATTAGGATTCCCGCCGGCATCGAGAAGAGAATCTATTTGCTTCAATCGTAATACAGAATTATCCTGCGAAAACGCGAATGTATTTATCAAAAGATAAACGACCACCAATAGACACTTTACTCCCGATTCCGATTTATTCATCATGCGGCAAAGGTGCAAAAATTATTGTTCATAAAGAACGACAGAGGCTGAAACCTTTGTAAACCGTTTCCTAATTTCGCCGGATGAATCATTCTATAATTCTCTTCGATGGGGTCTGTAATTACTGCAATGCATTGGTGAATTTTATCATTAAATATGACAAGCACGATCGGTTTCGGTTTGCGGCTCAACAAAGCGATACAGGGAAAAAAGTGCTTGAAGAATACCATAGTAAAACTACCTTGAACGATACTTTTTATCTGATAGAAAACGGAAAGGTGTATGCCCATGCTACCGCTGCATTCAGGGTGTTGAGGCATCTACCTTGGTATTGGTGGTGGTTGTTTTTATTGATGATTCTTCCGCCCTCTTTGCGCGATTATGGCTACCATCTTGTTGCCCGGAATCGGTACAAAATATTTGGCAAGAGAGATGAATGTATGATTCCAGATGATTCAATAAAAGAGAAGTTTTTGATTTAATATACCCCTCCATTTTATTCCGAGTTGGGGCATTAATCATTTATTAATACCATCTTTTTCACGATATAATATTGTCGGTATTCTTTGATTTTGGCATCAAAAAAATCTTGAATGTCGTACGTTATTTTTACGGACTTACCCGTCATGGTGGCATAATTGCCGGTTAATTCCATTTCTGATTCTACAAAGGTCAGCCAATAATATTTCGTAATCTTCCCGGTATCATCTTTCACGGAGAATACCACGAAACAATCATTTTCGACCTTCGACACCACTCCGCGAACGGTTTGGTTCAGGTTTTTCTCGGCTTTTTTCGTTTTCGTTTCACCAGCCAGTTTTATCAAGGCTTCCGGACAAATGCCTGCCATTTTCAAACCGATCAGATGCCCCAATTTTTCTCCCTCCGTTCCGCTACCGATATTATCCATATTGATGCCATTATTTTTCTTCAACTCCTTTTTATAGGGCGTCGCGACATCAATCATGCAGAGACCTAACTGCATTTGGAGTTTCTCGGCAGTCAAGGAATCCGGAAATTTCGTAAAACATTCGCAACATTTTTCTGCAATCTTATCCAAATAATCTTGAGAAAAACCGGGCAGTGCCATAAGAATCAGGCATGAGATTAGTACAATTCGCTTCATCGTAGTAGATATTTATAATTAATTTGATGCCGCGAAACTACAAAATTATTCCATATTCCGCCCTCCAGCGATATTCCTATATATAATAGGAGTGGTTCGACGGGGAATGTAAGGGTCGGGATTACAAATCCTGACCAGCGGAGAGGTCATAGAATTCCTTCTTATTTTGTCGTTTCATTCCTAATTTACCTTAAAAAGGGCGAAAAAGAGTGTCGGGGAGCTGCTCCCCGACACAAGGGAATGGCTCCCCGTATCAAGAAAATGGCTCCCCGTATCAAGGGAATGACTCCCCGTATCGAGGGAATGACTCCCTGTATCGAGGGAATGACTCCCCGTATCGAGGGAATGGCTCCCCGGATCAAGAAAATGGCTCCCCGTATCGAGGGAATGGCTCCCCGTGTCAAGAAAGTGGCTCCCCGTATCGAGAAAATGTCTTCTCGCGATTGGTGGACTGGGTCGTTTGGTGCGCGAGGGATGGGAGGGGCGGTACGGTTACCGCCAATTTGGTGGGGTCTTGGGTGGATGGCGGGAACGGAACCCCCGGACAGCCTGACCGCTACTGCCTTTGGTGGGGTCTTTGGTGGGAGGCAGTAGGGGACGCGCCATGATAAACCACAGACTTGCATGGTTTATCTATGCTCACCTCTCGGCTGTGTTTCGAAGAGGTCTATTAAAAGGGAAAATCGTGTTATTGAACCTGTTGGTACCGAAAACATTGGACGTGGTGGTCGTTCACCATGCCGGCAGCCTGCATAAAAGCATAGCAAATCGTGGAGCCGACAAACTTGAATCCGCGTTTCATCAGCTCTTTGCTCATCGCATCCGATTCGGGAGACCGAGCAGGGATCGGCATGGAATCATCGAGCTTATTATTAATCGTTTTACCCTTCGTGAATTGCCAGATAAACTTATCGAAGGTGCCGAATTCTTTTTGAATTTCGAGGAATGCACGGGCATTCCCTACGGTAGAATTTATCTTCGCTTTGTTTCGGATAATACCTGCATCGAGCATCAGTTCCGCAATCTTGGCATCGTTGTATTTAATAATCTTGCGAGCATCGAACTTGTCGAAAGCCTTCTCAAAGTTCTCCCTCTTGTTCAATATCGTAGCCCAACTCAAGCCCGCCTGGAACGCATCGAGGACAATATATTCAAACAACAAACGATCGTCATGCACGGGTACGCCCCATTCTTCATCGTGGTACGCTATCATTTTCTCGCTTGAGAGGCACCATTTGCAACGGATAATAGTTTTCATAGTTCTTATTAAAATAAAATCAGATGCCGCAAAAATAGGGAATGAAACGGGAATGAAAAGAGCTAATGACAGCATATAATTCGGGATGTGTAATCTTCTTTCCGAAAATAAATGTATATTTGCGCCATTAATAACAATTTAAAATTTTAAAAATGAAAACAGGAGTAGTAAAGTTCTTCAACATGAGCAAAGGATTCGGCTTCATTCAACCAGATGATGGTAGTGGAGATTTGTTTGTTCATCAGAACAGTTTGGTTGATCAAATCAACGAAAACGACAAGGTTTCTTTCGATGTTGAAAAGGGACCAAAAGGGTTAAACGCGACCAACGTAAAAAGAGTTAGTTAATATTGATTTGCTTTTTTATCTAAAAAGCCCCACGAGCAATCGTGGGGCTTTTTCTTTTTATTGGAAGTTTCGTTTTGGTTAAGAATCTAATTTCAATACCGCGAGGAAGGCTTGCTGCGGAATCTCTACATTACCTACTTGGCGCATCCGTTTCTTTCCGGCTTTTTGCTTTTCGAGGAGCTTTCTTTTACGGGAAATATCTCCTCCATAGCATTTCGCAGTAACGTCCTTTCTTAATGCCTTCACTGTTTCTCGAGCGATTACTTTTACGCCTATAGATGCCTGAATGATGATTTCAAATTGCTGGCGGGGTAATAATTCTTTCAGTTTTTCACATATTTTCTTCCCGAAGTTGTATGCATTATCCCGATGTATCAATGCCGAGAGTGCATCTACCGGTTCTCCGTTTAATTTAATATCCAACCGAACCAAAGATGATTCTTGATAGCCCACAGGATGATAATCGAAGGAAGCATATCCCTTAGAAATAGTCTTTAACCGATCATAAAAATCAAAAACAATCTCTGCCAGCGGCATTTCAAATGACAATTCCACGCGATCCGTCGTGAGATACGATTGTCCTTTTATCAAACCCCTTTTATTGATGCACAGAGTCATGATAGCACCTATATATTCCGACTTGGTGATGATTTGTGCTTTGATATATGGTTCTTCAATCTTTGCCAATCGGGCAGGGTCTGGCATATCCGATGGATTATTTATTACATAGTCCTCGCCATTGGTTAAATAGGCATGATACGATACATTCGGGACGGTAGTGATGACAGTCATGTTGAATTCTCGTTCCAATCGTTCTTGAATAATTTCCATGTGCAACATACCGAGGAATCCACATCGGAAACCGAAGCCTAATGCCGCGGAACTTTCCGGCTCGAATACCAAGGAAGCATCGTTTAGTTGGAGTTTTCCCATCGAAGCCCGCAGTTCTTCGTAGTCATCGGTATCAACGGGATAGATTCCTGCGAAGACCATCGGCTTGACATCGGTAAAGCCTTTGATTCCTTCGGCACAGGGGCGTTCCATCGAGGTAATGGTATCGCCTACCTTTACTTCTTTGGCTTCTTTGATGCCGGAAATAATGTATCCTACGTCGCCTGTTTTGACTACCTGTTTAGGGATTTTATCTAACTTGAGAATGCCTATTTCTTCTGCGAAATATTCTTTCTCGGTGTTGAAGAATTTTACTTTTTCTCCTTTGCGAATCTCGCCATTGACGACTTTGTAATAAGCGATAATCCCTCGAAAGGAATTAAATACCGAATCAAATATCAATGCCTGCAAAGGACCGTTCGGATCGCCTTTAGGGGGATGGATTTTATGGATGATGGCATACAATATCTCTTCAATTCCCATCCCCATCTTGGCACTGGCGGGGATTATCTCGTCGCGGTCGCAACCTACGAGGTCAACGATTTGATCTTTCACTTCTTCGGGGTTCGCGGAGGGGAGATCTATCTTATTTAATACGGGAATTATCACCAAATCATTCTCCAAGGCGAGGTATAAGTTGGAGATTGTTTGTGCCTGGATGCCTTGTGCTGCATCTACGATGAGTAGTGCGCCTTCACATGCGGCGATGGATCGGGATACCTCGTAAGAAAAGTCCACATGCCCGGGAGTGTCTATCAAATTCAAGACATAATGTTGTCCATCCAAGGTATAATTCATTTGTATTGCGTGGCTTTTGATGGTTATTCCACGTTCCCGTTCGAGGTCCATATCATCGAGGACTTGTGCCTGGGCATCGCGGGTAGATACCGTCTTGGTGAATTCTAAGAGCCTGTCAGCGAGGGTACTTTTCCCGTGATCTATGTGTGCTATGATGCAGAAATTTCGTATGTTTTTCATCGGGGGCAAAGATAGCAAAAGGTTGGGTATGGGGTCGGGATTACAAATCCTGACCGTTGGGACGTGTATGTGTTGTGAGGGGACGTGTTAGAGTTGTGAGGGTCTTTGAAAGGGTTGTGAGGGTCTTTGAAAGGGTTGTGAGGGTCTTTAAAAAGGTTGTGAGGGTCTTTAAAAAGGTTGTGAGGGTCTTTGAAAAGGTTGTGAGGGTCTTTGAAAAGGTTGTGAGGGTCTTTGAAAAGGTTGTGAGGGT